>JBNKNN010000213.1:0-41546 GCA_050293865.1 Hydrogenophaga sp.
GCGGGTGCCGCATCGGTTGCGCTGGATGGACGGGAAAACGCGCTTCTCGTACAGGCGGCGATCCAGGTGGATTTCGCAGTTGCCGGTGCCCTTGAATTCTTCGAAGATCACTTCATCCATGCGGCTGCCGGTGTCGACCAGTGCAGTAGCGATGATGGTGAGCGAGCCGCCTTCTTCAACGTTACGAGCGGCGCCGAAGAAGCGCTTGGGGCGCTGCAGGGCATTGGCGTCCACACCGCCGGTCAGCACTTTGCCGGAGGAGGGCAGAACGTTGTTGTACGCGCGCGCCAGGCGGGTGATGGAATCCAGCAGGATCACGACGTCCTTCTTGAGCTCGACCAAGCGCTTCGCACGCTCGATCACCATCTCGGCGACGTGCACGTGGCGGGCCGCGGGTTCGTCGAAGGTGGAGGCGATGACGTCGCCGCGGACGGTTCGCTGCATCTCGGTCACCTCTTCAGGACGCTCGTCCACCAGCAACACCAGCAATTCCACCTCAGGGTGGTTGGCTGTGATGGCGTGGCAGATGTGCTGCATCATCACCGTCTTGCCGCTCTTGGGTGGGGCCACGATCAGGGCGCGTTGGCCTTTGCCGATCGGGGAGATGATGTCAATGATGCGACCCGTGATGTTCTCGTCGCTCTTGATGTCGCGTTCCAGGCGCATCTGTTCCTTGGGGAACAGGGGCGTCAGGTTCTCGAACATGATCTTGTGTTTGTTCTGCTCCGGCGGCAGACCATTGACCTTGTCGAGCTTGTTCAGGGCAAAGTAGCGCTCACCATCCTTGGGAATGCGCACCTCGCCTTCGATCATGTCGCCGGTGTGCAGGTTGAAGCGGCGAATCTGGCTCGGCGAAATGTATATGTCGTCCGTGCTGGCCGTGAAGCTTGTGTCCATGGCGCGCAGAAAGCCGAATCCATCTGGCAACACTTCCAGAATGCCGTCTGCAAAGACTTGCTCGCCTGCCTTGGCGCGCTTCTTGATGATCGCAAACATCAATTCCTGTTTGCGCATGCGGCCGGTGTTGTCGATTTCGAGGGCTTCGGCCTGCTTCAGGACTTCAGACACATGCAGTGCCTTGAGCTCGTTAAGGTGCATGGATTTCACTCCGGATGGAGTTCACACAAATGGTTCAGTTGGGGGGAAGGGCGCTGCCGACCTGCTGGTGGACGTTGCGCAACTGTCAGAGGTGTCGTCGGGCTGGGCTGGCCGACTCAGGCAGGATTATGACAGGAATCTGCCCATTTCAGTAAAGGGAAAACAGCACCGGGTCCTGTCAACCCGGTGCGAAGAGGTAGATCAACCCAGTTGCTGGTCGATGAAATCGGTCAACTGGGACTTGTTCACGGCGCCCACTTTTGTCGCTGCAAGCTGGCCATCCTTGAAGATCATCAGCGTGGGAATGCCTCGGATGCCGAATTTGGCAGGCACTTCACGGTTGTCGTCGACGTTGATCTTGGTGACCTGCAGCTTGCCCTGGTAATCGCCAGCGATCTCGTCGAGAACGGGGGCGATCATCTTGCAGGGGCCGCACCATTCGGCCCAGAAGTCCACCAAAACAGGGGAGCTGGAGTCGAGCACGTCAGCCTGGAAGCTGGAGTCGGAAACATGTTTGATCAGGTCGCTAGCCA
This sequence comes from Hydrogenophaga sp., assembly GCA_050293865.1. Lineage (GTDB taxonomy): Bacteria > Pseudomonadota > Gammaproteobacteria > Burkholderiales > Burkholderiaceae_C > Hydrogenophaga. The sequence continues at coordinate 1,632 of JBNKNN010000213.1, forward strand.
TGAGTCGTCCTAGGGGGTCGAGAAAAATTCGTTGATGGCAAACATGGGGATCGCTCGGTGACGGCATACTCGGGAGAGCGCCATCTCAGACCTTGGGAGCCCGGTGATTGCTGACTGTTGAAAGGCCCATTGTGACAGAAACCGCCACCACATGATGTCGCCCAATGAATCGACGCAATTTGACCTGCCCTTCGCAGAGGAGCAGGACGGCTTGCCCTCGGCCATGTCTGACCAGGCTGAGGCGGCATCGGTGGCGGCCCATGCCCCTCTGTCAGACAGCCTCGAAGCCTTGATGGCGGAGATGGTCCAACGGGGTGTGGAGCCTGCGCGAACGATTGTGCTGCTGCCTTACACGCAGTTACTGGAGCCTGCCCGACAGGCGTGGTTTGCCTTGTTTCCCAACGGATTTCCGCCCCGTTTCGAGACCACCCGCAGTTGGGCCATGGCGACAGGTCCCCATGTGGCTTCGCCCACCGATTGGACGGGTGACGCCGCCAGAGATGCGCTGGTGGCGCAGTCGTTGCTGCGGCAAGCCAGTCAGTTGCAGCTTCCGGGAAGCATGCGCACGGCCGTGACAGAGCGCATTCTGGAAGCCGCCCGGCAACTGGCGCCGCTGGCGGCGGCATGCAAACCTGATGAGCGAGCCGATTGGGCCGCATCGCACAAGGGGCTGACGTCCTCGTCCATGCAAAGTGTGTACTGGGAGAGCCTGGCGTCCACCCTGGCGTTGACATGGGTGGGTTTGTCGGCTTTCGTCACCGACTGGCTTTGGGCTCCTCAAACGGCGCCTGGTTTGTCGGCGGACTTGCTGCTGATCGTTCCTGGCTTGCAACGGGAGCCTTTGACCATGGCCCTGGCCAAATCCTGGGGCGAGCGGGCGCACGTGCTTCCAGCGCTTCGGGCAGGCACGAGCGCGGCGGAGACAGGCTCGCAGCGGCGTTTCTTTGCTTGTGCACAGGCCGATGAGGAGGCCAGAGAGGCGGCGGCCTGTGTGGTTTCACATATCAATGCGAAGCGAACCCCTGTTGCCCTGGTGGCGCAGGACAGGATCCTGACACGCCGCATCAGCGCCTTGCTCGGCGGGCTGGGGGTCCGTTTGCGGGATGAAACAGGCTGGAAGCTTTCCACGACTCACGCAGCGGCCCAGCTCATGGCCTTGTTGCGAGCAGCGCAGCCAGGCGCCAGGGTCGACGATGTGCTGGATTTTCTGAAATTGTGCGCGCCGGACGCTTCAGTTCTGAGAGCTGAATCGTCATCTGCGGCCGAAACGGATCTTTCCCGTCAGCCAGTAGAAGCCGGAGCAGCGGACACTGGCGGTCTTTTGGACCAGTTGGAGTTGCGTGCACGCCGACTCAAGTTGAGCCGTTGGGCGTCTTTGATTGCCCACCCCGACATGCAGGAATGGCTGCCGGGACCTGCGGTGTCGCTCCTGGCCAACTTGGCAGCTTCGAGGTCTCTCGTCGAATGGCTCGAGGCTGTGCGCAATGCTTTGGTGTCGACTGGCTGGGCCATGCATTGGGTTGACGACGCGGCTGGAAAGCGGTTGTTGGCCACGTTGCGACTCGAGTCGGACGGCGCACAGGAGTGGCGCCTGTTGCTGGGTGATGCCTTGTTGCCTCAGCGGATGTCGCTCGGTGGCTTTACCTCATGGGTCCGGCAGACGCTGGAGAGCGCGACTTTCATGCCCGGAGACGACAGGCATGCCCAGGTGGTCGTATTGCCCTTGGCCCAGTTGCCCGGTCGCGCGTTCGGCGCCTGTGTAATGGCAGGATGCGATGAAACGCATCTCATTGCCAGTCCTGATCCTGTGGGAACCTGGTCGCAAGAGCAACGGGAGGCGCTGGGCCTGCCAGATCGGACCGAACTGGCGGGACAGGCAAAAGAGGCCTGGCAGCACGTCGTTGGCCAGCCTTGGATCGATATCCTGTGGCGAGAGGCCGAAGGCACGGAGCGCCTGAATGCGGCGGCCTGGGTTCAGGATTTGCTGACGTCTGGTTCGTGTGCCTCGGCGAGCAACGAAACGCAGCCGCATGCTTGCCTCAAGCGCGAATTGCAGGCCGATGCGATTGAGCGACCCCCGGCTCCCGTGGCCAACGGGCTAAAAGTCCCTCAGGTGTCGTCTACGCATTACCAGGACTTGCGGGATTGCCCGTATCGGTACTTCGCCATGCGATTGATGGGCTTGCGGCCGGTTGAGGAGCTGGAACAGTCGCCTGGCAAGCGGGAATGGGGCGTCGTTTTGCATGCGGTTCTGCGACGGTTTCATGAGGAGCGGCGTGATGGACTCCTCCTGAAGGAAGATGAGTCCGAGCGGCTTGACCGTTTGATGCATGAAGAGTCGGCGCGGGCCGGGTTGATGCCGGAAGGTCACGCAGGCGAATTTCATCCGTTCATCGCTGCCTGGCCCAAGGTGCGCGACGGATACCTGGGCTGGTTGTACCGTCCGCTGAGCGAGGGGGGAGGAGCAGGCCTGACCTTTCAGCGCGGCGAAGCGCGCATGCGCGGCAGCGCAGGGGCATACGCCATGGTCGGAGACATCGACCGGATTGACCAGGACCCTGACGGAGCAACCTGGGTAATAGACTACAAAACCGGGTCGCTCCAAAGCCTTCGCGACAGGGTGGCCGACCCCATGGAGGACACGCAGACCGCTTTTTACGCGGCGCTGATGGACGGAGACGCCAGCGTGAGGGCCGCCTACCTCAGTGTCTCCGACAGCAAACCAGAGGGTTCCCGGAAGCAACCCACTACCATGGTCGAGCAATCGAAGGTGGCACTTGTGCGAGAGGCCTTGATCGACGGCATTGTTGCGGACCTGTCCCGTATCGAGACAGGTCATCCCCTCAAGGCCATGGGCGAGGGCAGTGTTTGCGACCATTGCCAGGCCAGAGGGTTGTGCCGCAAAGACTTCTGGGAGCAGGAAGCATGAGCGAGTCACTTGCCTACTATGTCAATGGCAGCCCTCAATCGCCAGCCCGTTTCTACGCCATCGCTTGTGACCCCTCAAGAAGCGTGGCAGTGGAAGCCTGTGCTGGGGCAGGCAAGACCTGGATGCTGGTTTCGCGCATGCTCAGGGCCTTGCTCGATGGATGTGCACCGCAGGACATTCTGGCCATTACGTTTACCCGCAAGGCTGCGGGCGAAATGCGAGAGCGTTTGCATCGTTGGCTGGCCGATTTTTCGGCTGCAGACCTGTCGGCTTGTGAGGAAGAGCTGCGGGTTCGGGGCGTGAGCGCTGAGCAGGCCGAAGCCATGGCGCCTGCCCTTCAGGGTTTGCGTGAACACGTGCTGGCCACAGGGCGCTCGGTTCAGGTGCGCACTTTTCACAGTTGGTTCGCAGCCTTGCTCAAGGCTGCGCCCTTGTCCGTGCTGCAGGATCTCTCACTTCCAGCCGACTACGAGTTGCTGGAGGATGAGGCTCCTGCAGTGGCCCTTGCCATGCCGAGGTTTCTCGCTCGTGTTGCCAGCACGCCGGACCTGAGGGCGGCTTTCGACGAGTCGGTCATGACGTTTGGCAGAAGCTCGACACTGGACGCCCTGGCCAAGACGCTTTCCAAACGTGTCGAATTTTCCCTGGCGGATGCAGCTGGCTTGGCGGAGCGCTCGGTGGATCGCTTCGATGAGCGATTCCCGTCTCTGGCCGGGCATGCATTGCCTGCGCTGGCTTTGTTGGGTGATTCGAGCCGTGAACGCTGGTTGGACAGGGCCCGACGCCTGGGAACTGAAAAGAACAAAACCCCGCAAAGAGCGGCTGAGAAGATTGTTGAGGCGTTCGAGATACCGGATGAGCCTTGCTTCATGGCGGAACGCCTGGAAGTGCTCCGTGGGGCCATCATGGTCGCCAAGGAAGACCGCGTTAGCAAGAACCTTGAAAAGTTTGATCCTGCACTCGAAGCGGAGGTCGAATTGCGGCCGCTTCTGGCCGCTGGCCGCCAACATGCCGCCTGGTGCCACCAGCAGCGCATGGTAACGTTGGCAAGGGCCTTGATTGAGACGTTTGCCCAAGTCAAGCGAGACAACGGCTGGGTGGACATGGGTGATGTCGAGCTGGCGGCGAGCCGCTTGCTGACCGAGCCTGAGCTCTCTGGATGGTTGCAGCAGCGCTTGGATGCGAAGGTGCGCCACTTGCTCATTGACGAGTTCCAGGACACCAACCCTCTGCAGTGGCAGACGCTCTACGGCTGGTTGTCTGGCTACTCGGGCGCAGGAGCGGGGCAAGAAGCGCCAAGCGTCTTCCTGGTAGGCGACCCCAAGCAATCCATTTACCGCTTCAGGCGGGCAGAGCCGCAAGTCTTCCTGGCGGCACAGCGTTTTGTGCGCGAAGCGCTGGATGGCGCAGTGCTCAGCTGCGACCACACCCGCCGGTGTGCTCAGTCTGTGGTGGGCGCTCTCAACAAAGTCATGGCTCAGGCGGAGGCAGATACGGGCTACCAGGGATTCCGCGCCCATACCACGGGCAGCAAGGAATTGGGAGAGGTACAACGCTTTGACCCGCTGGTGCTAGATGAAGCTGAGGCCGCTGAGGATGAAACTGAGGCTGAGACAGACGGTGGACTTGATTCCTGCGCGGATGCCTTGATCTGGCGCGACAGCCTGTCCACTCCGAAGCGCGAAGCAGAAACTTCCATCGCAGCGTTGGAGGGCCAGCGCGTGGCTTGCTGGATACGCGATCGCATGGCGGCCGAGGGCAGGCCAGCCAGTGATTTCATGGTGCTGTCGCGTCGGCGCAGCCGCTTGGCCGGTGTCGAGGCAGCACTTCGCTCACTGCATGTTCCTTGTGAGCAGCCGGAAAAGAACGGATTGGCCGACCTTCCTGCTGCGCAGGACTTGCTGGCCTTGCTCGATGCCCTGGTTTCGCCTGCCCATGATCTCTCCCTGGCCAGGGCGCTGCGCTCGCCTGTCTTTGGTTGGCGCGACGAGGCGCTGGCAGCACTCGCGAAACGGGTACAGACGGTTGGCGAGCAGGGCGCCCTTGCAGGGTCGGTGCAACAGGCACCGAGTTGGTGGGATGCCATGATGCAATGGGCGCTGACAGAGAGCGCTCCAGAGTGTGTGACGGCGTCCGTCAGCCGTCTGCAGCGCTATCGCCTCTGGGCCAAGAGCTTGCCGCCTCACGATGTGCTGGCCCTGATCTACCAGGATGCCGACGTGTTTGCCGCCTATGCCAGGTCGGTGGAGGTATCGGCTGTGGCAGTGATGCATGCACAACTGCAGGCCCTGTTGTCAGAGGCGCTGGCGCTTGACGGTGGCCGCTATCTCAGCGTCTACCGATTTGTGCATCAGATGCGGCAAAGCAACCCGTCGTTGGATCCTGCGCCTGTGACGGGAGCCGTTCGCTTGCTGACCATACACGGTGCCAAGGGGCTTGAGGCGCATACGGTTGTTCTGATGGACACTGATGCGCCGCCGCCGCGTGCCAACACCATGGATGTGGTGGTGGACTGGCCTGGTGAAAGCCCGCATCCCTTGCGTTTGGTCTTTTTGGCCAGCGAGAAACAACCGCCTGCATGTGCCGAAGATCTGGTGGCCAGGGAGCAACAGGCGCGCAGCGTGGAGGAGCTCAATGCTCTCTATGTCGCTTTGACCAGGGCGGAAGAGCGGCTGGTCGTCTCCAGTGTTCAGCCCAGACGCAAGAGCGCAGATATACCAAGCTGGTATGCCCGGTTGTCTTCGCATGCGCAGTGGCTGCCACGGGAGGCGCAAGCGCCAGGAGAGTCCAAGGCTGTTGGGGAGGCCGATCGCCAGCGCGTGTTCTGGGGCATTCCGGCGCTGGCCGACTCTGCGCTGGACTCGACTCATGATGATGAGGCAGCTGCGACGCAAGGATTGCCCGAAGAGAGCGACGCTGAGCGCGAGCGCATGGCAGCGATGGGGCAGGCTTTGCATCGTGCCCTGCAGTGGGTGCCGACCCCTGCCGCTGGCTTTGAATGGGAAGACAGGCATTGGACGGCAGTTCGCCGTGAGTTCGGGGTATCGAAGGACGACATGGGCCATGTCCAACAAATGGCGGCGTCAATTTTGAAAGGTGAAGCAGCCTGGACCTGGGATGACAGGCAGGTAGAGTTCGCAGCGAACGAGATGGAGTTGCGCCATTCAGGCGCCGTCGTGCGGCTTGATCGGCTCGTCAAGCGACGGGCGGTCGACGAGTGGTGGGTGCTGGACTACAAAAGTGCGATCCGCCCGCAGGCATCTGAAGGTCTGCGTGCGCAACTTGAGAGATATCGTACTTTGGTACAGGCCGCCAAACCGTCTGCTGTGGTGCGTGCGGGTTTCGTGAACGCGCAGGGGCGATTGATCGAACTGGCCGGGACTGGTGGCAAGGAGGCCACTCCCGACAGGAGAGAAGATTAAAGGTGACGAGCCTTGACCCCGGCACTGACGCCACAGTTAGGGCTGCTTGGTTCCCCACCTGACCCGGTTGGCTGCTTTGCCATGCGGGAAGGCCCGTCACCGACTATTGTAGGCGATGCGGGACACCGATACCGAGTTGACCGCTTCCCTTAGAATGCTTTTCCATGTCCTACGTCGTTCTGGCCCGCAAATACCGGCCCCGCATCTTCAGTGAGATGGTCGGGCAGGAGCACGTTGTGCAGGCCCTGACCAATGCGCTGGAGACCCAGCGCCTTCACCATGCCTACCTGTTCACGGGCACGCGGGGCGTGGGCAAGACAACGGTCTCGCGGATTCTGGCCAAGTCTCTCAACTGCTTGGGGACCGACGGGCAGGGAGGCATCACGGCTGAACCGTGCGGCGTGTGCCAGGCTTGTGTGGACATCGATTCCGGTCGATTTGTGGATTACACCGAACTGGATGCCGCCTCGAATCGTGGTGTCGAGGAAGTGCAGTCCCTGCTGGAGCAAGCGGTTTACAAGCCGGTGCAAGGACGCTTCAAGGTCTTCATGATCGATGAGGTGCACATGCTCACCAACCATGCCTTCAACGCGATGTTGAAGACACTGGAGGAGCCCCCTGAGTATTTGAAGTTCGTGCTGGCCACGACCGATCCACAAAAAGTGCCTGTAACAGTGTTGTCCCGCTGCTTGCAGTTCAACCTGAGACCCATGGCGCCAGAGACGGTCAGTGCTCATTTGCAGCACGTGTTGCAGGAAGAGGCCGTGAGTTTCGAGCCGACCTCCCTGCGACTGATTGCACGTGCAGCGCGTGGCTCGATGCGCGACGCATTGTCCTTGACTGACCAGGCCATTGCATTTGGTGGCGGTCAATTGCAGGATGCAGCCGTTCGTCAAATGCTGGGTGCGGTCGACCGCACTTATGTCTTTCAGCTGATCGAAGCGCTGTCGGCGTCAGATGGGGCTGGAGTGGTCAACACAGTCAACACCTTGCGCGACAATGGCTTGAACGCTGCGTCGACGCTGGAGGAGTTGGTGACGGTGCTCCAGCGGATGGCGGTGAGCCAGGCTGTGCCGGCTTCCCAGCGAAGCGACGACAGCACGGATCCTGATCAGTCAGAGATTGATCGCCTGGCAGATATGCTGCCTGCGGATGAGACGCAATTGCTCTACAGCATGTGCCTGCATGGGCGAAGTGAGCTCGGCTTGGCACCGGACGAATATGCCGCACTGACCATGGTGTTGTTGCGTTTGTTGGCGTTCAAGCCCGCTGGCAGCGCAGCCTCAGGGGAAAAAAAAACTCTGAAGCTGGCGTCTGAGCCCGCCACAAGGGTGGTGCCGACTGCCGCAGAGCAAGTGGCGGCGTCTGTTGCGGCAGCCAAGCCTGCGGCGCCAGTTGTCGCACCGGCGGCTCCCGCGCCTGCTCGTGTCCCTTCTCCAGCAAGTTCCCCCACAGTCTCTCCCAAAGTCTCTCCAGCGACTGCGTCATCCCCGCAGCCGATCGTGTCTGCCGGAGCACCGGTCCATGAAGACGGCCCGCCCTGGGAGGACTTTGGCGGGGACGTTGTCTCTGACGCAGAAATGGAGGACGAGGTCGCGAGGATGGGGGGGCGTCATGCTTTCCCGTCAGAGGGCAGCCGACAAGAACGGCCTGTGTCGCCCGGCCAAGTGGTGGCGGTTCCAGTTCGCCAACATCCTCCGTCCCGACCGCCAGTTGCCGCCTCTGATGCGGGCACTCGTGTGCGTCCGGTTCCTGTACGACTTGAAGAAGATGGCCAACAAAGGGTGGAGATTCGAAGTGAGCGTCCGGAGGCCGGACGCGCCATAGGCGAAAAACTCCGCCCGACGGATGAGGGAGCGTTCTGGTTTGCACTGGTCTCGGAGTTGGCTGCAGCTGAGGCTATCACCGCGCTGGTGCGTCAACTGGCCTTGCAGTCCCAACTGGTGGCCAGAGACGTGGATCAATGGCATTTACGCATCGAGAACGGATCTCTGAACAATCCGAATGCGAGAGAGCGGCTATGCGCGGCACTGGCTGGCGCAGGCCATTCTGTGCGGTTGACCATTGAGGTCGGTCCGGTCCATGACAGCCCGTTCCTCAGGCAAGAGGCTCAGGCGCAGGCGCGTCTGAAGGAGGCGGAGCGCGTCATCAGCGATGATCCATTCGTTCAGCGCATGATGCGAGACTTTGGGGGCAAAATCGTGCCTGGATCGCTCAAGGCAACAACAGAGTAGCAACCAGTGGCCAGCCCTGGCTTTGGGTTGGTATGTGTCGCAGCTGAAGTTTGCGTTATTCGATTGTTTGGTTATTTGTTTTCGTTTTAACTGGAATCCACAAGGAAGCACATGTTCAATAAAGGACAACTCGCCGGTCTGATGAAGCAGGCCCAGGCCATGCAGGACAACCTCAAGAAGGCCCAGGAAGAACTGGCCTCCATCGAGGTGGAAGGCGAAGCCGGAGCCGGTATGGTCAAGGTGCTGATGACATGCAAGCACGATGTCAAACGCGTCACGATCGACCCCAGCTTGCTGGAAGACGACAAGGAGATGCTCGAGGACCTGGTGGCGGCCGCCTTCAACGCGGCAGTTCGCAAGGCCGAGGAAACGTCCAATGAGAAGATGGGCAAGCTCACGGCCGGCATGCCCGGTCTGCCAGGCGGGATGAAGTTCCCGTTTTGATGAGTGTCGCATTCCTTGCCTTGATCGCTCCGCATGGCCGATAACCAGTCGCTTGATCGGCTCGTGACAGCGTTGCGTCGATTGCCCGGTGTCGGTGTTCGGTCTGCGCAACGCATGGCCTTCCACATGTTGCAGCATGACAGGGAAGGGGCGCGCTCTCTGGCATCGGCACTGGAGGCTGCGGTGGACAACGTTCGGCACTGCAACCAGTGCCACACGTTTACCGAAGACGAGGTGTGCCCCACTTGTCGCGACCCCAGGCGCGATCACAGCCAACTCTGCGTCGTGGAGACGCCTGCGGACCAGTCGGCTCTCGAGCGCACAGGCGCCTACAAAGGGGTCTATTTCGTCTTGCAGGGTAAGTTGAGCCCGATGGACAACATTGGCCCAAAAGACATCGGATTGGACAAGCTTTTTGACCGGATCGATGGTGTCTTGGGTGCAGAACCGGTCAAAGAAGTCATTCTGGCCACCAACTTCACTGCTGAGGGAGAAACCACAGCCCACGTCATCAACCAAGGGCTCAAGCAACGTGGCGTAAAAGTCACACGCTTGGCGCGTGGCGTGCCGGTTGGCAGCGAGTTGGAGTACGTGGATCTGGGCACTATTGCTCACGCACTCGTTGACCGTCGCTGATTTTTCGCTTTTTGCGACGATCTTCCTCGGTGAAAACCCGTTTGGTACAGGTCCTTATTCCCATTTGATTTCAGCACCGTAAGCTCTCAATGAAGGAGAGGCGAGGTGCCGCTCCAGGCGAAGAGTGGTTTGGCGTATCCATCGCCTAACGGCTTGTTGAAACAAGGGGGCCAAGTTGCTAACGAGAAGGGCAATCGTTGCGCAAGGTTTGTCCGTTGCCATGGCGGCGGCGAGCAGCGGCGCGCATGCCTCCGTGGTGAGGAAGCGACCCACGGGCATCAAGGTTGCCAGCGTCGATCCTTCATCTTTCAGCGAGCTGCCTTTCGTTCTGGCCCAGAAGCTCGGCTTCTTCTCCCAGGAGGGCGTGGAGGTCCAACTGGTGCAGACTGGCGATCATCATCGTGCTGTCGAGTTGCTTCGGCATGGGCGGGTGAATGCCATTTCCACCCAATACAGCAGCCTGTTGCTGAGCAGGGCCGTCATTGATCCGCAAGGGCGTTCGCAGCGTGATGCGCTGCAGTCTTTTGTCGTGCAAGGGCGATCTCCTTCCATGTTGCTGGGAGCGAAGGTGTCGGCCGTGGGGTCTGATGGGCGCATGGACTGGCGCGGAAAGAAAGTGGCGGTTCCGGATTTGGCATCGGATGGCCACAGACTCGCGCGCTATTTGATCGAGAGACAAATGGTTGGGCAGGATTGGCACGGTGCGCCTGCGACCTATGTCGGTATAGAGAGTCCGAGCAGTGCCATGGCTGCGTTCCAGTCGGGGCAGGTGGATGCCATCTGCTATCCGGACCCGGTCGCGACGCTGTTTGAACGGCGCGGAACCATGAGGGTGTTGGCCGACTTGCGTACGGCGCAGGGTTGCCGGGCCGCTTTGGGCGGTTTGGTGGCCACTGGCTGTCTTGCGTCGAGTGAAGACTTGATCAAGGCCCGGCCGGAGGTGTGTCAGGCGCTCACCAACGGTGTGGTGAGGGCCTTGCAGTGGATCCAGACGGCAGGGCCTCTGGATGTAGTCAAGGCTGTACCTGAGGCCTATTTCCGGGGCGACCGAGGGGTCTATCTCTCGGCTTTTGTCAGATCGCGGCAGGCTTGGTCCAACGATGGCGTCATGCCACAGGGCGCGGCTATGACGCTGGCGAAGGTCATGGTTCGAACAGAGGGGTCAGTGCCTGTCGAGCGCCTGGCTTTGGAAACCACGTTTACCAACGCGTTTGCCGAAAAGACCCCTGAGCGCTTGCGCGGCTAGCGGCCCGTTTGGAGGGCCAGGCGTCTAGGCGGACGCTCCGTTCCTCTCCGGAGGCGGGCCCCCAGGATGCCGCGACTGTGGCTTATTTGACTTTTCTTTTCGAAGGAACACGGCGCTTGGCCGAGCTGCCCTTGGAGGATTTGCTGGCCACACTGCGCTTGGCCTTGGACTTGGTCTTGGAAGAAGAAGAGGATGCGATTTTCACGCGCTTGGGCAGCAGAACCTTGAGGCGCTGACCAATTCTGAGGCGGGACTTGGCAGATATTCCATTCCAGTTGGCCAGACTGGCCGTGCTGACGCCATATCGGCGTGCAATGCCACTGAGGGTATCGCCTTTGCGAACGCGGATGCGAGTGCTCTGCAGGACGCTGTCCGGCTGCAGCGAGATCTGGCCGTTGTCGGCCACATACTCCGGAACGTCACCGTTGTGCTTGCCATTGCGATGAATGAGAAGACTTGACCCTCGGCGAATGCGCATCCGGGGCGGGATGTTGTTGGCTTCGCGCAAGTCTCTCTCGGACATTCCCACCGATTTGGCAGCATCGCCGACGGACATGGTCCTGGGCGCAACCCAGGCTGTCCAAGACGCCAGGGGGCCTGTGTAGCGGCGCAGGTTGTCTTCGAAAATTTCGATGTTGTCCCAGGGCAGCAGGACGTGGGGAGTACCGGCAGCCATCACGATGGGCTGCTTCATGGAAGGGTTGAGAACCCGGAAGTCTTTCTCGCTGATTTCTGCCAGGCGTGAGATCACCGCGACGTCCATGTCGCGGTCCAGCGCAATGGTGTCAAAGAACGGATGATTGCCAATGGTGGGAAGTTCAACACCGTAGCGCCCCGGATCTGCGACGATGTTCTTCATGGCCTGCAGTTTGGGCACGTAGTGTTGCGTCTCTTGCGGCATCTCCATGGCAACATAGGTCAGTGGCAGGTCGGCGCGCTCGTTGCGGGCCAGTGAGCGCCCCACATTGCCGGGCCCCCAGTTATAGGCTGCCAGCGCCAGATGCCAGTCGCCGAACCGTTCGTGCAGTTGCGCCAGGTAGTCCAGCGCAGCGTTGGTCGACGCCAGGACATCGCGGCGATCGTCTCTGAAGGCGTTTTGCTTGAGGTCAAAGTGTTGCCCCGTCGCTGGCATGAACTGCCACATGCCCGCTGCCCTGGCGCTGGAGACTGCTTCGGGGTTGAAGGCGCTTTCAATGAAGGGCAGCAACGCCAGTTCCATGGGCATTTCGCGCCGCTCGATCTCTTCGACAATGTGGAACAGGTAGCGTTCAGAACGCGCCGTCATGCGTTGCATGTAGTCGTGGCGGCTGGCGTAAAAGCGTTCCTTGTCGCGGACGAGTTCCGAGTCAAGATCGGGCATCTTGAAGCCGCGGCGGATTCGCTCCCAGACGTCAGCAGGTGGAGTCAGCGCCGTGACTTCAGGGGAATGGATGGTTGCCGTGGTGATTTGGCTCAACGGGCCTTGCGGAACGTCTGTCTCGGAGCCACGCACCACGTTGACCCTGGGCTCCGCCAAAGGCGGGGCGCTGGTCGCCGGAGCAGGGGCGTCAGGTCCGACGGTGCTACATCCGGCTAGAACAAGAAACGATATCGCAGTGAGCCATGCGCGGGTGCGACGGACGAGGGATGATGTGACAGGCTCTGGCTGGGAGAGGTTCAAAACGTGTTCTTCCATTCGCGCAAGGCGGTCCAGACGTGGATCTCGTCACCGCTAGTGTCAGGCGCTATGTGTTGTTGTACAGACCGGACGATTTCCGCCTGCGTGGCTCGCAGAAACGGATTGATGCGTCGCTCGGTCTCGATGGTGCTGGGTACGGTGGGAATGCCTTGTGCTCGCTTGTCCTTGCAATGCCTGATGTACGCCTGCAAGTCTTGGTTGCCAGGTTCTACCGCTTCCGCGAATGCGAGGTTGGCGAGGGTGTATTCGTGCGCACAGCACACTCTGGTTTCCCCGGGCAACGCGGCCAAAGCGGACAGTGAGGCGTGCATCTGGGCGGGTGTTCCCTCGAACAGCCGTCCGCACCCGCCGCTGAAGAGCGTATCACCACAAAACACCAACGGCGCCGACTTCAGCTGATCGCAGAAGTAAGCGATGTGCCCAGCGGTGTGTCCAGGGACGTCCATGACCTCGATCGGTAGGCCCAGCACCTCGATGCGTTGACCTCCACCGACGCGCGTGAGCGGCTCGGGCATCTTCTCGTTGCGAGGCCCGAAGACTTCGCAGTTGAAGGCATTGCGAAGCTCGGCGACTCCGCCGGTGTGGTCCGCATGGTGATGCGTGACCAGAATGGCTTCCAATGCCAGTCCATGTTGTTCGAGGTAGTCGCGAACGCCGGAGGACTCGCCCGGATCAACAACCAGCGCGCGCTGTGCGTCGTGAAGGACCCAGATGTAGTTGTCGTTGAATGCCGGCACCGGGTATAGGGTCATGCCGGACACTGATGAGGATGGGGTGCTGGTGGTCAAGGGCGTGTAGAGTACGTTGGTACAGGCGGAAAGCTGGGTGGTGGATTCCCCGCACCTGCTGGAGTTCCCTTCGGACAATCGGCCTGAACCCACACACAGCCCATGAATCCGTCCATTATAGGTTTGCAGTATTGGTTCCAGACACCGCCCGGGCAGTACTTGCTCGAGTGGGAACAGGCGCAGTTTGACCTGGCGGTGGCGGACATATTTGGTTTCAACGCCTTGCAGATGGGCGTTTCCCAGCTCAATACCCTGCAAGCCAACCGAATGCCTCATCGGTGGTTGGCATTGGGTGAGCCTCCACCCAGCTTCATTGCCGAAGCGACAGGGGACGATGTGTCCGCGCCTCCGTCGCCCAAGGCTGACGGCCGTCGGCCGGCCGCGGCTCTCATGACTGATGCGGCCGCATTGCCTTTTCCTCCCGCCAGTCTGGACTTGCTGGTGCTGCCCCATACGCTGGAGCTCAGTGCCGACCCGCATCAGGTGCTCCGTGAAGCCGAGCGGGTCTTGATGCCGGAAGGCCGCCTGGTGATTTCAGGACTGAACCCCACCAGCCTGTGGGGTCTGCGCCAAACCCGAGGACGCTTTCTATCCGGCGTGGGCCTGGGCTCGACGCGCGCCGGGTCCCTCTACCTGCCAGAGGCCGGTGACTTCATCGGCACACGCAGGTTGCGCGATTGGCTCAAACTGATGAGTTTTGACGTGGAGTCCGAACGTTACGGTTGCTACCGGCCTGCGGTTCGCTCCGAGAAATGGCTTGCGCGCTGGAGCTGGATGGACCGCATGGGTGCGCGGTGGTGGCCGATTTTCGGTGCTGTTTACTTCTTGGTCGCGGTCAAGCGCGTGCGTGGCATGCATTTGCTGGGCCCAGCATGGAAGCCAAGGCCGGCGAGGGCGGCTGCCCAAGTGCCGGTGGCGAACAAGGGCTTGAACCGCACGCGAGAAGGAGAGTCAACCTCCTGATACGCGTGCGTCAGGCTTGCAGCGTCATAAGCGACGCAATCAATCTTCAAAGAGAGAACGGAACTTCAATTGAATACTGTGGTCATGTATACCGACGGTGCTTGCAAAGGCAACCCTGGGCCTGGTGGCTGGGGCGTATTGCTCCAATCCGGCGGACACGAGAAAGAGCTGTGGGGTGGTGAGGCGGAAACAACGAACAATCGCATGGAGCTCATGGCGGTGATCGAGGGCCTTTCGGCACTGAAGAAGCCATGTCGGATCGACCTGCACCTGGATAGTCAGTACGTTCGGAAGGGAATCACGGAGTGGATTCATGGCTGGAAAGCCAAAGGCTGGAAGACGGCGTCCAAGCAGCCGGTCAAGAATGCAGATCTTTGGCGACGGCTTGACGAGTTGGTGCACGATGGCGTGCACGATATTCACTGGCATTGGGTCAAGGGACACTCCGGGCATCCCGGCAACGAACGTGCGGACGCCCTGGCCAACAGGGGCGTTCCGAGGTAGATCCATGGCTGCCGCTGCTCCATCGCTTTCGTCCGTGCACTGGTTCCCGTCATTGCCGAGCACCCGATTGTTTGTTTTCTCACGATGCCCATGGCCCAAAAAGTAACATTGAAACGCTGGATCGTCGCCGCAGTCGCTTGTGCTGCTGTCGCGGCCTGGTGGCTGCAAACACGTGATGGTTCGACGGTTGCTTCCCCCGCGTCTCCGGGGAGGGGAGGCGGGGAAGCACCAGCGGTGGAAGTGGCAAAGGTCACATCGGTGGCACTGCGCGATGAAGCCCAGGCAGTTGGTACGCTGAGTTCTGTGCGCAGTGTGACTCTCAAGCCAGAGACCGGCGGTCGTATCGCCCATATTGGTTTTGATGACGGTGTTCAGGTCAAAAAGGGGCAATTGCTGGTGGGGCTGGACGATGGACTTCAGCAAGCTGAGTTGAGGCAGGCACAGGCAAAGCTCTCGATCGCTCGAGCCAACCATGGTCGGAATCAGGAGTTGGTGGCCCAGCGATTTGTTGCGCAGCGAGTGCTTGAGGAGAGCAAGGCAGCACTGGAGGTTGCGGAGGCCGAGGTGGTGCTGGCGCAGGCGCGCTTGTCAAGAACACGGGTGCTCGCGCCGTTTGATGGAACCGTTGGTCTTCGTTCGATCAACTTGGGCGAATTTGTGGCTGCAGGTGCCGACCTGGTCAGGTTGCAAGACACATCTGAACTCACGGTGGACTTCCGTTTGCCTGAACGCTACTTGCACAAGCTGGCAGTGGGGCAACTGGTCCAGGCACAACTTGACGCGCTGGCGGGTCAATCGTTCATGGCACGCGTCAAAGCGATCGATCCGCTGCTGGACGCGGACGGTCGAGCAGTCGCGGTGCGCGCGACGCTTCCGGTCGCAGACGGTTCGCCTTTGCGCCCTGGCATGTTTGCCCGCGTGATTGTGGTTTTCGGAGAGCAAAGCGGTGTGCTGATGGTGCCTGAGGAGGCTGTGGTGCCTGATGGAGGCCAGCAGTTCGTCTTTAGAGTGGCGTCGAACAAGAATGCAGATGGCGCCGAGCGAACAATGGCAATTCGTACCGCGGTGGATCTCGGGGTTCGAAAGGCAGGTCAGGTAGAGGTGACGAAGGGCTTGTCGGAGGGACATACCGTGGTGATCGCAGGTCAGCAACGGCTCAAGGCAGACGAGGTGGAAGTCAGAGTCGTTGATGTCAAGGCTTTGGTGCCCGCAGTCGTCGAGCCGAAGGAAACACCGAACACTTCTTCGAATAGCGCCCAGAAGCCCTGAACGGCTGAATCGACAGGTTCACACACTCGAACATGAAACTGGCCGAACTCTCTATTCGCCGCCCCGTATTGGCCACAGTGCTGTCCGTGCTGATTGTCCTGGTTGGCCTGGTGGCCTACAGGGGCTTGACGGTGCGCGAATACCCGAAGATCGAAGAGCCACGCGTCACTGTCACCACCGTCTTCTCCGGCGCATCGAGTGAGGTGGTGGAGTCGCAGGTGACCAAGACACTTGAAGACTCGCTTGCCGCGATTGAAGGTGTGGACATCATCACCTCGACCAGTCGGCCTGAGCGCAGCCGCATCAGTGTGGGTTTCAGGCTGGATCGGGATCCGGACGCCGCTGCGGCCGATGTGAGGGACAAGGTTAGCCGGGTTCGTCAGCGCCTTCCTCAAGGCATCGATGAGCCTGTGATCGCAAAAGTTGAAGCAGATGCTTTTCCGGTGATCTGGTTGTCGCTCAGTTCAGACAGCCACAGTTCACTGGAGCTTTCGGACTTTGCCAATCGGCTGGTCAAGCCGGTGTTGCAAACAGCGCCTGGCGCGGCCGATGTTCGGGTCTATGGCGAGCGCAAATATGCCATGCGGGTCTGGATCGACCCAGACCGTCTGGCTGCGTATCGCCTGACCGTGCAGGACGTGGAGGACGCGCTGCGGCGCTCCAACCTCGAGGTGCCTGCCGGGCGGATCGAAAGCCAGTTGCGCGAGTTCAACGTCACCGCGTCAACCGACTTGAAGTCGACCGAGGAGTTCCGCTCTATCACGATCCGGCGAATCAACGGCCTGCCCGTTCGCCTGGCGGATGTCGCACGGGTGGAGCAGGGGCCCCAGGATGAGCGCAGCAAGGTGCGCCTCAATGGGCGTGACACTGTGGCTCTGGGCGTTATCAAACAGGCCACAGCCAACCCGCTTGATCTCTCGGCAGGTGTTCGCGGTTTGCTGGGGAAAGTCGAAAAGGACTTGCCAGAAGGTGTGACCATCCAGATAGCCAATGACAACTCGGTTTTTATCGAGGAGTCGATTGAGGCGGTCTACACCACCATTGGAGAAGCTGTTCTGCTGGTGGCGTTGGTGATCTTTGTCTTCTTGCGAACCGTGCGGGCCTCCATCATCCCGCTGGTGACTATCCCGGTGAGTCTGATCGGTTCGTTCGCGCTCATGGCTCTGTTCGGGTTTTCGATCAATACGCTCACACTGCTCGCACTGGTGCTGGCGATCGGTTTGGTTGTGGACGACGCCATTGTGGTGCTGGAGAACATTTTCCGGCACATAGAGGAAGGCATGACGCCTTTCCAGGCATCAATCAAAGGCGTGCGCGAAATCGCATTTGCAGTCGTTGCCATGACCTTGACTCTTGCCGCCGTCTATGCACCGCTGGCTTTCACTCCCGGGCGTACTGGGCGTCTGTTCGCAGAGTTCGCACTGGCGTTGGCGGGAGCCGTGGTCGTGTCCGGATTGGTGGCGTTGACCCTCTCGCCCATGATGTGCTCGAAGCTGCTGCGGCATCAAAGCAGTCCTGGCCGCTTCGACCGCCTGATGGAGGGTGCCTTGCAGAGCTTGACGCGCGGCTATGGGCGCGTTTTGGGCATCGTCATGGGGTGGCGTCAGCTGGTTGTGGTGGGGATGGTCGCGTTCGCCGCTGCGGGATACTGGCTGTTCACCGAGACCAAACAGGAGCTGGCCCCCAAGGAGGACCGCGGCTTGGTGCTGGTGAGCATCAATGGGCCAGATGGGGCGACGCTGGAATACACGGAACGATACGCCCGCGTGATCGAGAGCATCGGACAACAATACGACGAGTTCACCACGGTCTTCAGCAGTGTGGGCAACCCTTCGGTGGCGCAAGGGCTGATGTTCATGCGGACCAAACCCTGGAGTGAGCGGGATCGCACTACGCAGGAGATTGCCCGGGACATGATGCCCAAGGTTGCTGGTCTGCCGGGCGTCAGCGCGTTTCCCATCACTCCGGCCTCGCTTGGTCAGCGGTTCCGTTCGCGCCCCGTCACCTACCTGATCGTGACGTCAGACAGTTACGAGAACTTGTCCGATGTGGTCAGTCAATTCCAGGATCGCCTCGAGGACCATCCGGGGTTCCAGCAAGTCGACACTGATCTGCGGCTGAACAAGCCGGAAATTCGGATGGATGTTGATAGGGAACGGGCGGCAGACATGGGCGTGAGTGTGGACGCCATCGCTCGCACTGTTGAAACGCTTCTGGGCGGACGCACGGTGACCCGCTACAAGCGAGGAGGGGAGCAGTACGATGTGGTGGTTCAAACCGAAAGTGAAGAGCGCAATGCACCGCAAGACATTGACCGCTTGTTCGTTCGAGGGCGCGGGGACGCGATGATTCCGCTGGCGTCTCTGGTTCGCGTTCGCGAAGTGGTGGTACCTCGGGAACTCAATCATTTTTCCCAGCGGCGCAGCGCCGAGATCACGGCAGATTTACGGCCGGACTTCTCTTTGGGCGAAGCGCTGAATGCCATGGATGCCATTGCGGCGGATGTGCTTCCGCCTGGCTACACCACGGACCTGGGGGGGCAAAGCCGGGAGTTCCGCAGCTCATCGGGTTCGCTGACGCTGGTGTTCGGTCTTTCGCTGCTGTTCATTTTCTTGGTTTTGGCCGCGCAGTTCGAAAGCTTTGTTGATCCGCTGGTGATCATGCTGAGCGTGCCCCTGTCCATGCTCGGCGCTTTGCTCGCCATGCGATTGACGGGCGGAACGCTCAACGTCTATAGCCAGATTGGCTTGGTGACCCTGGTGGGCCTGATCACAAAACACGGGATTTTGATCGTGGAGTTTGCCAACCAGTTGCGGGATCAGGGGGTGGACAAACTGGAGGCGGTGACCCGGTCGGCCAGCATGCGCTTGCGACCCATCCTCATGACCACTGGAGCCATGGTTCTGGGTGCCATACCCCTCGCACTGGCGACCGGGGCTGGTGCCGAGAGCCGTCAACAAATTGGCTGGGTCATCGTGGGGGGAATGTCTCTTGGCACATTCCTGACCATTTTCGTCGTTCCTCCGATGTACATGATGCTTTCCCGGCCTCGCCAAGTTCTGACGGAAGATGTGGACCCCGCAGTCGCTACAGCTTGACTGCAGGCAAGCCAACAGCGGGAAGCCCGCCAAAGAACAAGTCGGCCACCATCGGCGCTAGCTGCTCATGGGTCACGCGGCCGTCCCTGCGTACCCAGGTGAACATCCAGTTGATCATGCCGAAGAGCAACATGGTCAACGGTTTGGTCAGATGGGCTTTGTCGAGCTCAGGGCGAAGCAAGGCAATGGCATCGGCAAACCCCTCCACCACCTTGCGTTCATGCCCAAGGATGCGCTGGCGATCTGGCTCTTGTAGGAAGCGCACATCCTCTGTGAGTACTCGGTGGGCGTCTGCGGCACCTGCGTATTCCATGACGAAGCGCTCGATCAACTCCCTGAGTGCAGCGTCTGGTTTCAGTTTCATGGCATCGACCTCCTGAACAACCCTTTCCAATACTTTGACGTGACCCTCTGCGATATGCACGAGCAGTGCGTATTTGTCTTTGAAGTAGTGGTAGAGGGTGGGTTTGGAGAGGCCGGACGCTGCCGCAACCTGATTCATCGACGTGCCGGGATAGCCTTGGCTTGCAAAGAGCGCTGCGGCGTGGGCCAGGATGGCCTCGCGTTGGTCTTCATAGTTGGCAGATCGATTGCGGCCCATGGGAGGTGTCTTTGATCGCGGCCTGAGGGTAGCCACCGAGGGTCCCACTGCCTGATCCGGGCCGTGTGGGCCGAGGGCCTTGCGCGTCCAGAACTGGCAGGCAGGATGCCCACTCCGTTTTGTCTTCGAACGCGCATGGCACAGCGGATGCAATGGCTCCCTAGGGTTTACCTGAGGCTTTCGGTTCTTGAGGTCTCAAGCGTATCAGTTTATTATCGACCGACCGGTCGGTCAAATGAAGTTTGTCATTGCGCTGACTGATTCGCTCCTGGCCTTCCTTTTCGCTACCGCTTGCGACATCGAAATCACCGTCGGAAATACCCACACACCAACATGACACCGCAGGAAACCGCTGAATTCGTGCGCGAGCAGATGCTGGCCCATGACCCCGCCACCAAATGGCTTGGCATCGACATCGTGAGCATCGGGCCAGGCACGGCGACGGCCACCATGACGGTTCGGCATGAGATGCTCAATGGCCACGCGACTTGCCACGGTGGCCTGATCACCGCGTTGGCAGACAGCGCCTTCGCGTTCGCATGCAATGCCTGCAACGAGTTGACGGTTGCCTCCGGCTTGACGGTTGACTTTCTGGCGCCCGGGCTTGAAGGGGATGTGCTCACTGCAAAGGCAGTGGAGGTCAGTGCCAAAGGCAGAACCGGGTTGTACGACGTTTCGGTGCACAACCAGGATGGCATGGCCATCGCTGTTTTTCGCGGTCGTTCCTACCGTGCCAAAGGAAGACCTGCCGTAGGGCACAAGACCATTTGACACAAAGAACAAGAGAAACCACAGGAGACACACATGACTGTTCGCGTGCCCGCCGCTGGCGAGCTGGAGCCTATCGAGACGGCCAGCAAGGACGAGGTTCATGCCTTGCAGCTGGAGCGCTTGCGCTGGTCGCTCGCCCATGCCTACGAGAACGTGCCTCACTACCGGCAAGCATTCGATGCCAAAGGCGTGCATCCAAGTGACCTGCAGTCTTTGGAAGACCTGCGGCACTTTCCATTCACCACCAAGGCTGACCTTCGCGCGAACTATCCCTTTGGCATGTTTGCTGTTCCCCGAGAGCAGGTGGCACGCGTCCACGCTTCGTCTGGCACGACTGGCAAGCCCACGGTGGTGGGCTATACCTTGCGCGACATCGACACCTGGGCGAGCCTGGTGGCTCGCTCGATACGTGCGTCGGGCGGTCGGGCAGGTGACATCGTTCATGTGGCCTATGGCTATGGCTTGTTCACCGGTGGTTTGGGTGCGCACTACGGCGCTGAGAAGCTGGGCTGCACGGTCATTCCCATGTCCGGCGGGCAGACCGAGAAGCAGGTGCAACTGATCCAGGACTTCAAGCCGGACATCATCATGGTCACGCCGTCATACATGCAGGTGATCGTGGAAGAGTTTCAACGCCAGGGGCTGGACCCGGCAGCGAGCTCTCTCAAAGTTGGCATCTTTGGTGCAGAGCCATGGACAGAGGCCATGCGCGCAGAGATCGAAGCCAAGGCGGGTATCGACGCAGTCGACATCTATGGCCTGTCCGAAGTCATGGGACCTGGTGTGGCCAACGAGTGCATTGAAGCCAAAGACGGCCCGGTGATTTGGGAGGATCACTTCTATCCGGAAATCATCGATCCAGACACTGGCGAGGTACTGCCCGATGGTGAAGAGGGCGAACTGGTCTTCACTTCGCTGACCAAACAGGCCATGCCGGTTGTTCGCTACCGCACGCGAGACCTCACTCGCCTGTTGCCGCCGACGGCCCGAGCTTTCCGTCGCATGGGCAAGATTGTGGGCCGAAGCGATGACATGCTGATTATTCGCGGCGTCAATCTGTTCCCGACTCAGGTGGAAGAGATCGTGCTCTCGCACGAACATCTGTCCGGCCAGTATCAGATCCAGGTGTCCCGCGATGGAACGCTGGACGAAATGAGTGTGCGGTGTGAACTGCAACCTGGCGTGTCCATGGCACCGGAGGACACCGACCAGATCGCTGAATGGCTGCGCCACCGCATCAAGACTTTGATTGGTGTATCGGCCTGCGTGGACGTGCTGCCACCCGACAGCATCGAACGAACCCTCACCGGCAAGGCCCGGCGCGTGTTCGACTTGCGCAAGCGCTGAAGCACTGCGCTCCTGACAGGAGAACCTCACATGTATACCCAAGCCATGGATATCCCCGGCGGCAAGGCCATAGAAGAAGCCCCTGCCGAGCCACCAGAGCTGCAGGCACGATTCGACGCACGCATTGATGATGGCAGCTTCATCGAAGCCAAGGACTGGATGCCGCAGAAGTATCGCAAAACACTTCTGAGGCAGATCAGCCAGCATGCGCACAGTGAAATCGTTGGCATGCTGCCCGAAGGAAACTGGGTCAGCCGGGCACCGACGCTCAAGCGCAAAGCCATCTTGCTGGCCAAGATCCAGGACGAGGGCGGCCACGGCCTCTATCTGTATGCCGCAGCGGAGACGCTGGGACAAAGCCGCGATCAGATGCTGGACGCGCTGCATTCGGGGAAAGCCAAGTACAGCTCCATCTTCAACTACCCCACACTCACCTGGGCCGACGTGGGTGTCATCGGCTGGCTGGTGGATGGCGCGGCCATCATGAACCAGGTGCCCATCTGCCGTTGCTCCTATGCGCCGTATGCCCGAGCCATGGTTCGCATTTGCCGTGAGGAAAGCTTCCACCAGCGCCAGGGCTACGACAGCCTCTTGGCCATGATGCGAGGTGGGACCGAGGCGCAAAAGGCCATGGTGCAAGACGCTGTGAACCGTTGGTGGTGGCCTTGCCTGATGATGTTCGGTCCTCCGGATGATCAGTCTCCCAACTCTGCTCAGTCCATGCGGTGGGGTATCAAACGCGTGTCCAACGATACCCTGCGCCAGAAGTTCATCGACGCCACGGTGGAGCAAGCCAAGGTGTTGGGCGTCTCACTGCCTGATCCGGATCTGCGCTGGAGCGAGGAGCGTCAGGCACATGACCACGGTCCGATCGATTGGGACGAATTCTGGCGCGTGATAGGAGGAGACGGCCCCTGTAACCGCGAGCGCTTGCAGGCACGCGTCGATGCGTGGGAGGAAGGTTCGTGGGTGCGCGAGGCCGCATTGGCTCACGCGCGCAAGCAACAGCAGGCTGACGCCGCATCCATGCCCAAGGCCGCCTGACCAAGATACAGATACACCAAGGAGTCGAGACAATGAGCGACAAATCAAGCGATCACAGCGCTCCTGCTGGCAGCGCCGAGTGGCCACTGTGGGAGGTCTTTGTGCGCAGCAAAGCAGGACTGGACCACAAGCATTGCGGCAGCCTCCATGCGGCCGATGGTCAAATGGCCGTGAAGATGGCCCGAGAGGTCTACACACGGCGACAGGAAGGCTGCAGCGTCTGGGTCGTCCGCGCCGACCAGATCGTTGCAAGCGACCCGGGCGACAAGGACATGTACTTTGACCCCATGGAAGACAAGGTGTACCGCCACCCGACCTTCTATCAGCTTCCCTCAGAAGTCGATCACATGTGAGTGCTGGAGCCCGAACGATGACAACGCCCTCGATTGCGCCCAGCCGGCGCGCTGACGTCCAGTACCTGCTTCGGATCGGAGACACCTGCCTCATTCTGGCCCAGCGCCTGGGCGAATGGTGCGGCCACGCACCCATTCTGGAGGAAGACATTGCCCTGACAAATATGTCGCTCGATCTGGTCGGGCAGGCACGGGCTGTTCTGACGAGGGCAGGGCAGCTCAATGCTGCCGACACCGGCAGCGTTTTCGACGAAGACCAGTTGGCTTTCCTGCGCGAAGAACGTGACTACCGCAACCCTACGCTTGTGGAACTGCCGCGCGGCGACTTCGCTGTAACGGTGCTGCGCAACGCCATGGTGAGTACGCTGCTCAAGCTGCTTTGGCAACGCTTGCTCGAGTCGAGTGACGCTGAGCTCGCCGCCATCGCCGGCAAGGCGGTGAAGGAGGCTCGCTATCATCAGTCGCACGCCGGCGACTGGGTGGTGCGCCTGGGAGACGGCACGGACGAGTCCGCGCGCCGCATGCGCGACGCATTGGCGGTGCTGTGGCCTTATGCCGCGGAGTTGTTTGAAGACGATGAGGTGGACGTCGCGGCGGCGTCTGCCGGGCTTGGACCACGCTCCAGTGAACTGCGCGAGGCATGGGATGCAGAGATGGCTTGCATGCTGACTCAGGCTGGGCTTCAAGTGCCAGCCCCGCGCGCGTTTCGCAGCAAAGGCAAACAGGGCGTCCACTCCGAACACATGGGGTTTCTGCTGGCGGAGATGCAATACCTGCAGCGAGCCTATCCCGGGGGAAGCTGGTGATTGCCAGCGCATCCCATAGGTGCGAACAGGCCTGGGCGGCTCTTGAACAAGTGCCTGATCCGGAAGTTCCAGCCGTTTCGTTGTGCGAGTTGGGCATCGTTCGTCATGTGCAGGTCGCCGATGACGGCGTTCTGGAAGCTGTGCTCACGCCCACGTATTCGGGTTGTCCAGCCACAGAGCTCATCGAAGAACAGGCGCTGACCGCACTCAATGCAGCGGGCGTCGGCCCATCACGAATCGTCCTGCAGCGCGCGCCAGCCTGGACCACCGACTGGATTTCCGAGGCTGGGCGGGAGAAGCTGCGTGCATATGGCATTGCTCCGCCCAACCGCACTGCGCCCGCGCTGGCCGATGGTGAGGCCCCCATTCACATCTATGGTCGGCGCAGCGCTTCGGTGCCTTGCCCACGCTGCGGCAGCGACCACACTGAACAACTCTCTGCCTTCGGCTCCACAGCGTGCAAGGCCTTGCACCGATGCCTCAGTTGCCAGGAGCCATTCGAGCACTTCAAACCCATTTGACAGAAACACCTTCAGCATCGCATGAGCAGCTTGCATTTCCATCCCTTGCGCGTCAGCGCTGTCCGCGCGGAAACCGCGGATTCCGTCACGATTTCTTTTGAGGTGCCAGAAGAGCTGAAGAAGACGTTCTCTTGGCAGCCTGGTCAGTACCTTACCTTGCGAAAGCTGATCGAAGATCAGGATGTGCGACGCTCGTACTCGATTTGCGCGGGTCCGGATGACCGTGAGCTGCGTATCGGGGTGAGAAAGGTGGACGGCGGCTTGTTTTCCACCTGGGCGAACGATCACCTCAAAGCCGGTGACAGCATTGAGGTGATCGAGCCCCAGGGGCATTTTGTTTCCCGCATGGCCTCCAGTGATGAGTCGAAGGAGGGCCGCCATGTGGTCGGACTGGCGGCCGGCAGCGGCATCACGCCCATTCTGTCCATCATGAAGAGTGTGCTATCGCTAGAGCCCGACAGCCGCTTCACGCTAATCTATGGCAACCGAAACACGGCCTCGACCATGTTCAAGGAGGAAATCGAAGACCTCAAGAACCGGTACATGAGTCGTTTGAGCCTTCACCACGTCTTTTCGCGTGAGCAAATGGATTCGCCGTTGAGCAGCGGGCGCCTGGACAAGGACAAGCTGGCCAGCTTCTTCAGTGCGCTCGTGCCACTTTCGCAAGTGGACGAAGCATTTGTTTGTGGACCGCATGGCTTCAACGACGATGCGCACGCGGCCTTGCTCGCTGGCGGCCTGGAAGAGGGCAGAATCAAGGTAGAGCGGTTTGGCGCCCCTGACGGGAAGCCTGGCATGGGGTCGGCTCATCGGGTACAGCCGGGCGATGCAGTGCATGCGCGCATCGCCATCATTCGTGATGGCTTGCGGCGCGACGTGGATTTCGCCGAATCCGATCCGAGCATTCTGGACGCGGCTGCTCGTGCCGGTCTGGATGTGCCGTATTCATGCAAATCGGGCGTTTGCAGCACGTGCCGGGCCAAGGTCCTTGAGGGCGAGGTCCGCATGGACCGCAATCACGCCCTGGACAAAGCGGAAGTGGCGCAAGGGTTTGTGCTGACATGTCAGGCCCATCCGCTCACGGAGAAGGTGGTGCTGTCTTTTGACGAAAGATGACCGCAAGGTTCAACAAGGAATCGCTCACCGCGTACCAATCTGGGCCTTTGACAGCTTAAGATACTTCTCCCACGTTTAACCAAAACAGGAGAAGCTTATGTCGAGTGAGGGCTACCACGAGCCGGTCAGCGAATTGTCCGATGAAACCCGTGACATGCACCGTGCCATCGTTTCCTTGATGGAAGAGCTGGAAGCGGTCGATTGGTACCAGCAGCGCATTGACGCTTGCAAGGACAAGGAACTGGCCGCCATCCTGGCCCACAACCGTGACGAAGAGAAAGAGCATGCAGCCATGGTGTTGGAGTGGATTCGTCGCAAGGACCCTGCCTTCAACAAGGAGCTCAAAGACTACCTGTTCACGGACAAACCGCTGACGCACGACTGAAGCTCAGCGGACGATGGCCGGCCGGCGAAGGGCACTGCCATGCTGTGCCGGAGCCGGCTCCTGTCCGGGCTGGAGGGGGTGAGAGGTCAGATCACGCCGTCGAACATCATCACGTCGACTTCATCGCCGACATCCACGTTGCCTTGATCATGGTGAAGTACGATGAGGCCATTGGCCTCCACCATGGAGCGGAGCACCCCTGAGCCTTGGTTGCCGGTGATGCGCACCGTCAATCCTCCACCGTCTTTCCGTTCGACAATGCCGCGCTGGTATTCCGTTCGGCCGGGCTTCTTGCGCAGCGCTTCAGCACTGCGGGCCTTGAGGCAGACCGGCGCAGGGGCTGTGCTGCCCATGAGCCGAAGCAATGCTGGGCGTACAAAGGCCAGAAACGTCACCATGACGGCCACAGGATTGCCTGGCAGGCCGAAGAGGGCTGCGGATCGTCCGTTCTCCTCGATCCGCCCCACAGCCATGGGGCGCCCGGGTCGCATGGCAATGCGCCAGAAGGTGACATCGCCCAGCTTCTTCATCATGGCTTTGGTGTAGTCAGCCTCACCCATGCTCACGCCGCCGCTGGTGATGATGGCGTCAGCTTGTGCTGCAGCTGAACGGAAAGCAGCCTCCAGCGCGTCCGGTTCGTCAGGGATGACGCCCATGTCCACCACATCCAGATTCATGCGGGAGAGCAGGCCAAACACGGTGTAGCGATTGCTGTCATACACCGCGCCTTCGCGAGGAGTTTCGCCCAGGCTGAGAATTTCGTCCCCGGTGGAGAAGTAAGCGACCTTCACCTTGCGCCACACCTTGACGCTTGGCAGGCCAAGGCTGGCGATCAGGCCAAGCGCGGCAGGGCCAATGCGGTCACCTTTTCTGAGTGCAGGTTGCCCGGCCATCAGGTCTTCGCCCAGACAGCGGCGGTTGTCGCCACGTCGAACCACGTCGGCAGCGAACTGCAGCTTCTCGCCATCCACCTGGGTGAACTCCAACGGAATCACGGTGTCCAGGCCTTCGGGCATGACAGCTCCGGTCATGATCTTCACGCACTGGCCTGTGCCGACAGGGTCGGCATAGGCCTTGCCAGCGTAGGCTGTGCCGACGATTTGGAACACACTCGCCTGGCCGGGGTTCAGCTCGGCTCCTCGAAAAGCGAAACCGTCCATGGCGGAGTTGTCGTGCGGAGGAACGCTGATAGGTGAAATCACGTCTTCCGCCAGTACGCGGTCTAGAGCGTCAAAGATGCCGACTTCCTCCATGGTTTTGACTGGCGTGACCAAGCGGGCGAGGAAGTCATTGACCGTATCGGCCCTCAGCGCCTTGGGATCGTATCCTTGCAGGGCGGCTGCAATGGCGTCGAGACTGGGCGGAGTAGCAGTGGGGTTCATGCGTTGTTAACTGTAGGCTCTGGCAGGCACACAGCCAGCCGAGCGAGTTCTTCGAATGTGTTGGCGTTGGCGAAAGGCCCAGCGCCAGAGGCGAAGTCATCGTCGAAGTGAGCGAAGGCCAAACTGTGCATCCGGCCCCAGGCCAAGACCCGGCGCTCTCCGCCCGCCAGGGCCGCGCGAGCGCTCTCAAGCAGGCTGCGATGGATCAGACTGAACACAGGTTGAGGCTGTTCGGCGCCCGAGTCCACATCGCGGCTGCATGCCATCGCAATGTCTGCGTCAGCCTCGGTCGCGGCCCGCAGGAGGCGGTCTGCCAGATCAAGTGGTAGCAAGGGCGCGTCGCAGGGGACAATCAGCAACCAAGGGGTCGTACAGCGCTCCAAGCCAGTGATAATGCCCGCCATCGGACCTGGGCGATCTACCGCTGCATCTGACCAGACGGGCAGGCCCAGCGCTTCGTATTGCGTGACATGCCGATTGGCATTGACAGCAATGGCATTGACTGCGGATTGAGCGAACAGGCGCGCGATGACGTGTTCGACCAATGGCCGTTCGTTGAGCAACTGCAGCCCCTTGTCGGCGCCGCCCATGCGCGCACCTTGTCCCCCAGCCAGTACCATGGCGGTGATGGCCGTGTCGGTGGTTCGTCGGGTGTCGGTCAGTGCCTGTCCCATCACCCGCCGATGTAGCTCATCTCGATGCGACGGCCACTCTTGGCGGCCTGTTCTGCTGGCATGCTGGCCCGCAGTTGCGAGTATCGGTCGCTGCGTCCTTCCCAGATGGCTGCAATCACTGAAGCGAGTGTGGCGTCATCCGCATTGCCGCGCACGATTTCGCGAAGGTCATATCCCTGATGTGCAAACAGGCAAAGATACAGCTTGCCTTCCGTGGAGAGGCGAGCGCGGTTGCAGTCGCTACAAAAAGCGCGCGTCACACTACTGATCACGCCGACTTCACCCAGTGCCGGGTCATATTGCCCGTTGGGACCGGCGTAGCCCCAACGCTGGGCTGTCTCACCAGGCGCAGACGCTTCCAACGGAACAACCGGCATGGATTCGTTGATGTGAGCCATGACATCTGCACTGGACATGACCTCGTCCAGACACCAGCCATTGGTTGCTCCCACATCCATGTATTCGATGAACCGCACCACAACTCCTGTACCGCGGAAGTGACGCGCCATGGGCAAGATCTCCTGCTCGTTGGTTCCGCGTTTGACCACCATGTTGACCTTGATCGGTCCCAGCCCGACTTCTTGTGCCGCTTCGATTCCGTCAAGCACGTCCGCCACGGGAAAGTCCACGTCATTCATGCGGCGGAAGATATCGTCATTGAGCCCATCCAGGCTGACCGTGACACGGTCCAGGCCAGCGTCTTTTAGCATTCGCGCCTTGCGGCGCAACAAGGAGCCGTTCGTGGTCAGGGTGAGGTCGAGCTTCTGGCCTGCTGGCGTGCGCAGAGCGGCCAACTGTTCGATCAGGATTTCCACGTTTTTGCGCAGAAGTGGTTCACCTCCTGTCAGCCGGATCTTCTGCACGCCATGCGCCACGAATTGCCGTGCGATGCGCGTGACCTCCTCGAAACTCAGCAATGAACTGTGCGGCAGGTATTGGTAGTTCTTGTCGAACACCTCTTTCGGCATGCAGTAGCTGCAGCGGAAATTGCAGCGATCAGTCACGCTGATGCGAAGGTCTCGAAGAGGCCGTTTGAGCGAGTCGAGAATTTGGCCAGTAGGCCTTGTGATGGTTGCAGGCACGGGCGCAGCAAGCCCCCTACGACTCTCGTCCAGCAGTGGAATCACGCGTTCAGTCATGGTTCGATTATCGGTCCGTATGGCCGCGAGAGAGCCTCTTCATTCGGCAAGTGCCACTCCATCGCATGGAATTCGTCTCAAGCAGGAGCACTGAGGTAACCCTGCGTCACCTGCGCAATGCGCGTTCGAGACCAAAACGGGGTGGGAATTGCGGCCGCGTGGCTTGTCGTAACCCAGTGACGCATGCCGCGCCAACAGGTAATGCAGACATC
This sequence comes from Hydrogenophaga sp., assembly GCA_050293865.1. Classification (GTDB taxonomy): domain Bacteria; phylum Pseudomonadota; class Gammaproteobacteria; order Burkholderiales; family Burkholderiaceae_C; genus Hydrogenophaga. Next base: position 31,194 of record JBNKNN010000213.1, read on the forward strand.
TGTTTTGATCCGAACTCGGGCTTTGCCGGGGCCTTTTCGGACGATGCGCTTCGTCTGGAACGCGAGTCGGCCGTCCAGGTTTGCCTCGGCATATTTGCCAGATGACGAGAGATGAAGGGGCTTGCAACTGCCAACCCATTCTTCAGAAAAAAGCCTTCCCCGGAGAGGGCTAGAAGTCGCCTCCGCTGCAGCATTCATTGCTCCGACGCTTCCGTGCGTAGCCGCTTCAAGTGCGTGCTCAAGCAAGTTTCGCAAGAGAGTGCCGCGCGATTCAACAACCATTTTCCAAATAGGGTTGTGGACTGTTGAACGGCTGTGTACCAGGAGAGGGAGAGGGTGAAGAGAAACCACTTCGTACCGAATCAATGAAAGACTGTTCACCTTTGTGGGCGTGCATCGAGAACCGTAGCAAGTCCACGGTCGGCATTGCACACCGTTGCATCCATACTTTTTCAGAGGAGCGTCCAGATCAATCAAAAGTTTTCGAAACGTCCCGGCGGACATCCGTGACATCTTTCATCTCAAGGGGTACGTGCAAGTACCGATATTTCGAGTTTGAATAGATGAAGTTTTGTGTGCATTTGCCTTGTCGAGTCAGCGGAACAACAGCGAATGCGAACTATCATGTGAAGAAGGAGAAACTGGACCATGAATAAAACATCCAGCTCCAGGGAGGTCACCGATCATCGAGCCCGCTTGCTCAAGGCAATGGCGGTCTCGGTGGGAGCGAAGGGATACGCGTCTGTCACGATCGCTGACATCGTCAGCCATGCATGCGTATCCAAGCGTACCTTCTATGAGCACTTCGAGTCAAAAGAGGCCTGTTTCCTGGCATTGTTCCGTGCAGCCAGCCAATCTGGCATGAAAGTCTTGCGCGATTCCGTCGTTCCAGACAAGCCGTGGCAACCCCAGCTGGAAGATGCGCTGACACGTTATTTTGAGCATTTGTCGTCTACCCCTGGAATGCTGCGCACCTTGCATGTCGAAGTATTTCAGCTAGGCCACCAAGGTGAAGAAGCGCGTCGCCAGGTCATCAACGACATGGCAAGTTTCATGTGCTCGACCATCAATCGAGAGCACCCTGGTCATCCTGGGAATTCTCGTTTGTCGCACGACATGGCGACAGCGGCGGTTGGCGCCATCAATGAGCTTGTGCTGCGAATGATAGAGCGCGACACCATGGATACGCTGCCCATGCTGACGCCACTGGCAGCCAAGGTCGTTCGGGCGCTGGTGCTTTCCGTGGAATCTCCGCAGGAAACCGCTGCGCAGGCCACCTGACCGCAAATCGCCAAACAGCGTTGCCCTCAAGGCCCTCAACGGGCCTTTTTTCTATTTTGAGTCGCCTTCCAATAAGAGCGTCAGGCTCATATCAGTAAAATCAGGGTTAATCCCGAGCGGTAACCCTGTCGTGGGGGCTGCGCATGCTGGCCGTTGAACGCGGTGCGATGTGCATCAGATCTGCAACCAGGGATCTCTGGCCGGTGCTTCAGGCATATCCAGAGCCCGTTTCCATTTCAAATCCAACCAAGAGACGAATCAACCATGTCCCTAGACAAAGTCACCCCGGGCGACAAAGCCCCAGAAGCGTTCAACGTGGTCATTGAAATTCCAATGAACGCGGATCCGATCAAGTACGAGGTCGATAAGGACACTGGCGCCGTTTTCGTGGACCGCTTCATGGGTACGGCGATGCACTACCCGACCAACTATGGCTACGTGCCTCAGACCATCGCTGGTGATGGCGATCCAGTCGACGTGCTGGTGGTGACGCCGTTCCCACTGATGCCCGGCGTGGTGATTCCATGTCGTGCCATCGGCATTCTGCGCATGACGGATGAGGGAGGCGAGGACGGCAAGGTGCTGGCAGTGCCTACCACCAAGATCCTTCCCCTCTACAAAGCCTGGGAAAAGCCGGAAGACGTGGAGCCCATGCGCTTGCGTGCCATCGAGCATTTCTTCGAGCACTACAAAGACCTGGAAGAGGGCAAGTGGGTCAAGGTCGAGAGTTGGGAAGGCCGAGACGCTGCACACAAGGAAATCGTGGACGGCATGGCTGCGTACCAAAAGTCACTGGGCTGACCAGGATCGTCGGTGACCTTCTGCAGGCTCTCGGCTGTTCGGTCAGCGGCATAGTCAGCCGCAACAAACAAAAAAACCTGCCTTACGCGGCAGGTTTTTTTGCGTAGGGTGTGGCAGACGTTCAGTAGCCGTTGCTATTGGTGTTGTTACTGGCGTTGCTATCGTCGCCGACGGCAGGGGTGTTGTCCAAAGAAGGTGCCGGCAGCGGGTCTGAGTCGATGTCGCCCCGGTAGTCGATCTTGCCGCGCACGCGGGCACGAGGATGCATGTCGATGAGCTCATCGTAGCTGGCGTCCCCGATGAGGGTAGCCGTCCCGGTGATCTCAAGGGCCTTGCGGGCAATGACTTGCCCGATAACCTTGCCTTCTATGAACACGTAGTCAGCCTCGAGGCATGTGTTCTCAATGACGCCCGTCGGGCCAACGTGCAGAGTACCGCCACTCTCGAAGGTGATGTTGCCTTTGAGTTGACCGTCAACTTTGATGCCTTGGTCGCGGGAAGTGTGGAAGTTGCCATCGAAAACAGCACCTTCGGCAATCAGGCTGGTGATGGCCGACAGACGTTCGGCAGGGACTAGCCGGGTGGAAGTAGGGGTTTGGCTCATGGTTTCAAGGCTCCTTGCTGTGCAGCCAGATTTCTGGTTGGAGTTTGGGTGAGCTGACGGGCTCTGTTGTCAATGCGCCGTCGGCACGAGAGTCTTGGGCTGAGCTGCGCTTGGCAGACTGCCACGCACTCATCCTCAGTTGAATGTGGCTCACCGCTTGATCTGTTCGCAGGACTTCGATATTTGGCTCTTTGATGACCGCGTCCTCGATTGTTGACGCAGTCATCGTTGGCGAGGTCCTTTTCTGCCGAGAAGCGTTGTCGTCTTGGATTTGTACAGAGGTCGAAGCCTGACCGCGGGCTCGCGGTTCGCTGCTGGATTCCCTTTGTGACCACGTCCATAGTCCATAGCCCACTGCCAACAGCAGCAGGATATAGAGACCATACCGCGTCGCGAACCAGACGGTCCACCGCCAGGCGAGTCGACGTCGAACCACGCGCCGGTCTCGCCGCCAACTGGCCTCGAGCACGGCTCTGCGCAGGGCATCCGGATCGTGCTCTGGCGGGAATACAACGGGATTCACTAACTACTCGCGCTACTGACAAACAGATCACTGTGGGCACATGGCGCTTCAAGCGCCTTTCTTTGTGGTGCCTCCAACGCGCTCAAGGGTCGCGTTCAAGTCGGCACCGTTGACCTGGATACGCCCATAACGAACCAGCCCGTGCACGCTGGCAGAGTCATGCAGGGATACCTCGCCTGGGCCCGAATCGAGCACACCTTCGGTTCTTCCCATCACGGAAATTTTGTGCGCGGTGATATCGCCCTTGACCTCGCCGGTTTCCGTGACGATCACCGACACCTGGGTATCTGCGGCCTGTTTGAGGTTGCCCTCGATTCGGCCTGCGACACTGAACGGACCCCGCAACTGGGCATTTCCGACGAAGTGCATTCCCTCCGCGAGCATGCTTCGCGAATGGGTTGCTTCAGTGGCATCAATCATGCTGCTGGGAGCAGAACTGGTGCCCAGGATCGGAATGTTCTGGGCTTGGGTGGTTGGCATGGACTTGCCAACGTCCACTTCAATGGCCGTGGGCAAACTGCCGTCGTTGGTCTGGAACTCCTGGGAATTGGTTGGCTCGTCGGTCATTTGCTCGTGACTTTCCGGTGGTTCAGTGGGTCTGGGGGGGGTAGGTTTGTTGGGCTTAATGTGTCGGCGTGCTTTCATTGCGTCGTTCCTTGGGCGCTTCAGGCTTTGGGTTGCTGCACTTCTTGCAACACCGGTAGGTTACTACCCAACTTGAGCGTTTTGAACGGACCGCGCAGGTCTGCACCGTCGTACAACTGCAGGCGACGTGCCATGAGCGTACCGGTTGATACACCGGTTTGCGAAACGTAAGCCATGCCAAGGCACTCCAGGTAAGTGTCGGTCGGACTGCCTTCTTCCGCACCGAGATGGCCGAACAGGAAGAGGTCGCCTTGCACCCGAATGCGCCCGCGCACAGCGCCACCCTTCCAGACAATCAAGGGGCCATTGACACGTAGCTGCCCGTGAACATCGCCCTGAACAAGCAGTCCACCTTCGAAGTGAAGTTCGCCGCTGAGGCGGGCGCCTGGTGCTACCCGATTGACCACCCCCATGGCGATGGGGTCGATGGTCAGGGTGTCTTGAAGTGCTTTCATTTCCTGAAAACCTCCGGCATGGAGGCCACAACTGCAGCAATCGCCAGTGCCACCAATCCCAAGCACGCGATCGCCAAGGCATGGCGCTCAAGAAAGCGGCGGACCTTTCCAGGCCTGACCCTCGGCGTGCCCGGAGCATCTGCATCGTGACGCAGGATGACCCAGTCTTGCCAGACTCTTGTCAGCCTTGGCGGATGCATCTCCATGGGCACTTCAATGCCGTGTTCTTTCAGTTGCGCAGGTCGCAGCCGCCTGCCAAGCAGCAGGGATCGCGGCTCACCAACAATGGTGTGCGTGAAGAACGCATCCGTATCGTCCATAGGCCCAAGTGTAGCCATGTTGTAACCAGTTATTACGTTGCCAATGCGTTTCGTGATGAGAAAGCGCGGAGATTGTCACTGAGATGTGACATGTGCATCCCGGATGTTGCGCCTAGCCGTCGACATCGGCGCTGCGGATCGGCGATCGCCTTTGCAGATCTTCCATGTACATGTGCACTCCTTGCCCTTCGCGCTCCAGAAAGCGCTGTACTGCGTCCGCGAACGCCGGATGCGCCAGCCAGTGAGCGCTGGCCGTCATCACCGGCATCAGCGCTCGGGCCATTTTGTGCTCTCCTTGCGCCCCTCCTTCAAACCGTTTGTAACCGTTGGCCATGCACCACTCAAGCGGCTGGTAATAGCAGGCCTCGAAGTGAAGGCAACTCACGTCAACCAGGCTACCCCAATAGCGGCCATACGCAGTGCCTTGCTCAGGATCGATAGCGATCAGGCTTGCCGCGATGCGCTCGCCGTCCCGTTCGGCAAGGAACATCAACCAGTTCTCTGGCATGGTCGTCTGCATGCGATCAAAGAAGTCAGGGTTGAGGTAGGGCGGATTTCCATGCTCCAGATAGGTCTGTCGGTAGCACTGGTAGAAGAATGACCAGTGCTCAGCGCCAATGTCCCGGCCGACCAGCGCGGTAAACCGCACGCCAGCCTCCTGAACTTTGCGCCGCTCTTGCCGGATGTTCTTCCTTTTGGCTTGCTTGAAACCGGCCAAAAAGGCTTCAAAGCTGGTCGGTGGATGTTCGTCCTCCCAATGAAACTGCACGTTTTGTCGGCGCATCAAACCGGCAGCCTGGCATGTCTTTATTTCGGATTCGGGCGCAAAGAGGATATGAAGCGAAGAGAGTTGCTGTTCCTGGCAGGCATTCAGGAGCGCAGCGATCAACTTCTGGCGGGCGTCTTCGTCTCTTGCCATGAGACGGGGGCCGGGCACCGGGGTGAAAGGAACTGCAACCAGACCCTTGGGGTAGTAGTGCAAGCCGTGCTGCTGGTATGCGTTCGCCCAGGCCCAATCGAAGACATACTCCCCGTAGGAATGGTGCTTGATGTAGAAAGGGCAGGCTGCTGCCAGTTCGTCACCGTCCCATAGCGTGACGTACTGCGGTTGCCATCCCGTTTCCTCGCAAGCACTGCCACTGGCATGCAGAGCATGCAGGTATTCATGCCGCATGAATGGGCTGAACTGGCCTTGTTGGCGAAGCAAACGGTTCCAGGCGCTGGCGGGAATGTTGTCCAGGCCATGGTGCAGTGCGATGCCATAATCCATCTTTGTCATGGGTGGTTCCGGTTCGGCCGTGTGCCACCCGAGGCGCGGGCGGACCGACCGAGCCTGCGCGTGGTTCTGTTTTGCATGCCGGCCGTCAGGGCCGCTGAATCCATGTCTCTCAAAATCAGTGTGGCCCAGCTCAATTTCGTGGTGGGTGACATGAAAGGCAACGCGCAGCGAATCGTTGACGCCGCTCGCGCAGCACACGCCCGAGGTGTTTCGCTGTTGCTCACCCCTGAAATGGCATTGTGTGGCTACGCGGCAGAGGATCTGTTTCTGCGCCCTGCATTCATCGATGCTTGCGATGATGCACTGAAATGGGTGACAGAGCAGACCGCCGGCCTCAAAGGCCTCTACATCGTCGTGGGTCATCCTGACCGCCCGGCTGCGCATCTGGGTGCAAGTATGCGAAAGCGCAGCGTGTCGGTCGCAGGTCTGCACAATGCAGCTTCTGTGATTCACCATGGCAGGGTGATCCACACCTACGCCAAGCGCCATCTGCCCAACTATCAGGTGTTCGACGAGCGCCGTTACTTCGTTCCCGGTGATCGGGAATGCGTGTTTGAAATGGCTGTCCAGGGTGGTGCTGCCATCAAGGTCGGTTTGTTGATCTGTGAGGATGCCTGGTTCGAAGAACCCGCGGCAGAGAGTGTGGCCAATGGAGCAGAACTGCTGGCAGTGATCAATGCGTCTCCGTTCCATGCGGGCAAGGGCAACGAGCGCGAGGACCAGATGCGCGCTCGTGTGAAAGCAACGGGAAAGCCGCTGGTATATGCCCATTTGGTGGGCGGGCAGGACGAAGTCGTGTTTGAGGGTCGCAGCTTTGCACTCAATACCGATGGAAAGGTGGCTGCCAGGGCCATCAGCTTCGAAGAAGCAGAGTTTGACCTCGAAGTGAGCCAAGGCGTCCGCGGTGTCCTGAGCATTGCGGGGGCGATCGATGGTCCGCACAGCGAAGAAGCGGATTTGTGGCACGCCCTGGTCTTGGGCGTGAGGGACTACATTGGCAAAAACGGTTTCCCGGGCGCTGTTCTGGGGTTGTCGGGCGGCATCGATTCGGCGCTGGTGCTTGCCATCGCGGTGGATGCGCTGGGCGCTGAGAAGGTGAGGGTGGCCATGATGCCGTCGCCCTATACGGCGGGAATCTCCGTGGCAGACGCGCGTGACATGGCGCAACGGGTCGGTGTCCGATACGACGAGATTGATATCCTGCCTGAGTTTGAAGCCTTCAAAGCATCACTGGCACCGTTGTTTGAGGGGCGGGCAGAAGACACCACCGAGGAGAATTTGCAGGCCCGTATTCGAGGAACACTGCTGATGGGGCTGTCCAACAAGTTCGGCTCCATTGTGCTGACGACGGGCAACAAAAGCGAGATGGCCACGGGGTATTGCACTCTGTATGGTGACATGGCAGGTGGCTTTGCTGTCATCAAGGATGTGGCCAAAACGCAGGTGTTTCGTTTGGCACGCTGGCGCAATGCGCACAACCCTTATCGCACGGCGGACAATCCCATTCCTGAACGAATCATCACTCGGCCACCAAGCGCCGAGCTACGACCTGATCAGACCGATCAGGACAGCCTGCCTGAATACGACGTGCTTGACGCGATCATCGAACACTACATGGAAAACGACCGAAGTCCGGCAGAGTTGGTAGCCATGGGCTTCGAGCAAGCCGATGTGGACAAAGTGGTCCGGCTCATCCGGATCAACGAGTACAAGCGCCGACAGGCGCCGGTGGGCATTCGCGTGACGCACCGCAGTTTTGGGAAGGACTGGCGCTACCCCATTACCAGCAAGTGGCGCGCATGACACGAGGAGACGAAGCCCATCTGCAAAGAAACCAGCGCCGAGAGGAATTCGGCCGTCCGCTGTCAGGCTGGCGCCTGAAGCTCTACACCATCATCTTTGAGGCCGATACACACGCGGGGAAGATATTTGATGTGGCTTTGCTGCTGGCCATTGTTGCCAGCGTGGCGGTCGTGTTCGCGGATTCCGTGGCCAGTCTGCATGCCCAGTATGGTCAGACGTTCTGGAAACTCGAGCTGTTTTTCACGGGCCTGTTTACCGTGGAGTACATCATTCGCTTGATCTGCGTTCGCCATCCATGGCACTACGCCCGTAGCTTCTTCGGCGTGGTTGACCTTCTCTCCGCCTTGCCAACCTATCTGGCGTTTGTTTTCCCGGGCATGCATGCGCTGATCGACGTGCGAGTGCTTCGTTTGCTCCGAGTGTTCCGGATATTTGGGCTCAGCGCCTACGTCAGCGAGTACTACGGCTTGGCCATGGCCATCCGTCAGAGCGCGCGAAAGATCCTGATCTTCCTGTCATTTGTGGTCATTGTGACCATTATTCTCGGCACAGTGATGTATGTGGTGGAAGGACCGGAAAACGGATTCACGAGCATTCCCACGTCGATCTACTGGGCAGTGACCACCATGACCACGGTGGGTTACGGCGATATCTCACCAGCGACCAGCGCAGGGCGCCTGATCGCCACCATGATGATGCTGGTGGGGTGGGGAACGCTCGCCGTGCCAACGGGCATCGTGACGGTGGAGATGAGTCAGGTCAGCCGCCTCAGGGAAACGGCTACTACCAGAACCTGCCATGCTTGTCTGACCGAGGGGCACTTGCCAGATGCCAACTACTGTCGCAATTGCGGCGAAAAGCTCCCGCCGTACGAGCGCTCCCTTTGACACGATCAAATGGTCACTGTCCGTGCATTCGGGCAGCCATCAGGGAACCGTGACGCGAGCCCCGTCAGCCAGATCGCGTGGGGGATGAACGATGACGGTATCACCTTCTTGAAGACCTTCGGCGACTGCGCGAACGCCTTCCCCTGACATGGCAATGGACACGGGCGTCAGGATGGCCTTGCCGTCCACCAGTTTGAAGACAACCGTCTTGTCGACACTCTTGAACACGGCGCTCCCCGGTACCCTGACGGCGTTTTGCGTTTCGCCCAGTACGAAGCGTGCATGCACCCGGTAACCTTCGCCCAGTCGTTCCCATTGCGCCCGTGGAGAGGTGATGTCGATGATCACCCAGACCCGCTGCTCTTCCACGCCCAGCGCCGATACCTTGGTGAAGGCCGCTGGTTCTATCCGGGAGACGCGGCCTTGCAGCAAGTTGTCTGTGCCAGAGCGCAGCAACTCCACTTCCATGCCCTTGCGCAGGCGAACAGCATCAGCTGAGAGCACATCCACCTGAATCTCCATGCGAGTCGGATCGCCGAGTTCGAGCAATGGTGCTCCGGTGGTCACAGGTTGGTCGCTGTCGATATGGCGGCGAATCACAACAGCGTCAATCGGGGCTTTCAGTTGCACCTGGCCTGGCGCCGGCATGTTCTTGCCATCCGTCGTTGTATGGGTTGAGGCTTCGGGGGCCATCAAAAGAGCTCTGGCTGCGCTCACTTGTGCTTTGGCCGTGCCGGCCCGGTAAGAGGCGCTTTTGAGTGCCAAGTAGGCCTGCTCTTCAGCTGTCTTTGCCTGATCGAAGGCGTTGGCCGAAACCATGCCTTGCGCCGCCAACGGCTCCAGGCGTTGGCGCGCCTTTCGAGCCAGATCGGCCTGCGTTCTCGCGGCTGCCACTTCAGCTGCTGCAGCTCGCTCGGCCGCAATCGCAGCCGAGAGACGGGCCTGGGCTTCTGCGCGGCTTCGGGTATCAAGCGCCATGGCTTGCATGGGTTCAAGCACCGCCACGACCTGCCCTTGCTGGACTCTGTCTCCAGGTTCCAGCCCGATGCGCAGGGCGTGCCCGGGAGATGGGGCGGTGATGAGGTAAGGGGTCTGCAGCCTGGTCTGACCCTGAGCTTCCAGTACTTCCCGCACGTTGCCCGTGTCTACTTTGGCCACATCCACTTTCAAAGCCGTAGGCCACAATGCCATCGCCGTCAGGCCCAGCAGCACGGCAAGCAACAGGGCATAGCGGAACCATCGAGCGGATTGTCTGTTTTGCATAGTCGGATCGATTTGCGATTCTGAGTCTGAGTCTATTCACGCGTCTTGAGAACGGCGATCAGGTCCAATTTGTCCAGGCGCCGCAGCACCAGCCAGGCCGACGCAGCGCTGGCCACAATCAGGACGGCAGCGGCGAAGGCGAAGCCAGAAGGGCGCACGACCAGAGGAATGCGATAAAGGTCGGATTGCATGCCTTCGACCAGCAGATAGCTCAATCCGAAGCCCATGCCAAACCCGGGGAGCAAGGCCAGCAGGGTGAGTGTTCCCAGCTCCCCGACAAGCAACCCTCTCACTTCCGCGCGGGTGTAGCCAAGGATGCGCAGACTGGCCAAGTCTCTCGCTCGCTCGGAGAGGATGATGCGCGCAGAGTTGTAGACAACGCCCGCAGCGATACTGGCCGCCATCAAGGTGGCGACAAAGGTGAAGGCGAGGATGTTCTCAGCCATGGTGTCGCGGAAGCTGTCAATGCTGGCCTGCCGGTCGCTGACGGCT
>JBNKNN010000214.1:0-26589 GCA_050293865.1 Hydrogenophaga sp.
ACTGCGTGCACTCGAAGAAGACCGGTACGAACGGCTGGTGGAGGGCTACCTGCCGGCCGCCGAAGTGGCGTTTCTGGATGAGGTCTTCAAGGCAAACTCCGCCATTTTGAACACCTTGCTGGGCCTGCTGCACGAACGACAGTTCGACAATGGTGCCCAGCGAATGGATGTACCTCTGGTTTGCCTCGTGGGCGCCAGCAACGAAACCCCGCAAGACGAAAGCCTGCACGCGTTCTTCGACCGTTTCCTGTTGCGCATTCCCGTGCTGCCGGTCGATGATGATCACTTTGCCGATTTGCTGTGCTGCGACATTTCAGCAGAGTCAACACACGCCACTGCGCCTGATGCCTGTCTTGACACTGACTTGCTGGAAGCGGTCCGCGCCAGCGCCGTGGCAGTCTCGCTGAGCCCGGAAACTGTGGCCTTGCTGCGGAAGGCCCGCGCCAGGGCCTCAGAAGAACACTGGGTCGTCTCTGACCGCAGGTGGCGACAACTAGCACACCTGCTGCAAGTGCAGGCGGCCAGCAGGGGCGCGACCGAAACTTCGGTCTGGGACGTGTGGGTTCTGCCCTTTGTCCTTTCGCAAGACGCTCACCAAGTCAGTGCCTGGACCGAATGGTTCATGACAGAGGTGGCCGCCCTCAAACCCATTGAAACCACCGGACTCGAACGCGCGGCCCAGGCCTTCGAGCAACAGCTGGAAGTCGAGCAACGTGCCCCGGCCGATTCGCAAGATGACAGCGCCGGCAAGCTGGCACTGGCCCGAGCCATCACCGGCCCCGGCGGCAGCGAGAGTGAACTGTTGCGCATCACCAGCGAGCTCGCCCACCGTCGGTACGGCGAGCTTCATGTTCGGACCCGCGTGATGCAGCTGGCCGACGTGATTGATCGCGCAGAGGCCAGCGTGGCTCTCGTGGAGGACACCATGAACAACACCCTGAGTGCCATGGCCGCCCATTATTGGCTGCCCACCTCCTGGCGCAAGCGGATCCAGTCTACTCATGAAGCCCGTGCCGTCCATGTGTGTGGCCTGCGCGAACGCCTGCTGGTCGTCCAAGCCTCGTTCGCCGGGTTGCCTCGCCTGAATGAATCCGACCCCATGGCTGCAGTTCCCCCGGCTGCGGTTGCCTGGGGCGACGACATCGCTGTCTGACGCGGGCCGGCTCCCCAAACCCGAAGCCGCTAAGCCGATGAACCAGACAGTCACAGCCAGCGCAACGCGGGCCGACCGCCCCTACCATCTGCTGGACGACCTGGCTCGTGAGATCTGGCGCTGGGCCATTGTGTGCAGCGGCGGGACGGCGGAAGCCCGACTCTCCCACCTCTCGCATTGGCTCGGTGCTTTGAAGGCCGGCCACTTGCCTGGCAAGAACATGGACCTCGGCGAGCCCGCTGCCACAGGCGCAATGCGCGAGGTTATCCAAGACCTTGAGCTGACCCAGATGTCCCGAGGCAGCGACTCCATGGCGCTGCAGATTCTGCAAAGCATGCTGTGGCACCTCGACGGCCTCATCGATCGCCCTGCAGGTCAGTCGCGCGAGGCTGCCATCGTCGGCATGAGGGCCTTGTTCCACGAAAGCTGGAACCTCCAACGGCAAGGCTGGGAGGAAGCCCTGGCCCTGCTGAAGTCGCTGGGCGACACGTCGCACTGGCGATGGGACGACTTGCAAGGACAACTCAATCGGCGCGAATGGTCCGAGGCGCAACGCATTGGCGAGATGCTGGAGAAGATGCCCCAGCTCACCCACTTCATCAATCAAGTCGGTCGCCGTCAGCTCGCTTCGCACCAGCCCAAGGCATCGGCAAGCCATTCTCTCCAGCACGATGCCCCACCTGCCAGCCATGCCCCGACCGAGGCCGAAGAACGCCGGCCCGAGCCCACGGCAGTGGATGGGGTGCGACTGTCACGAACCATTGAGCGCATGCTGGGCAGTGAAACGGCATGCCTGAGCCACCCGGTTTGGCGTCGCCTGTGGAGGGCTCGCTTTGCGGAAGCCCGCCTGCTGGCGTATGACGATCGTGCTCGCCTGCCTTCGCCCTTGCCGCAACCTTGGCCTGACGGGAGCAACAATGAACGGGACCAGCGCTTCGCCGGCCATGGGCCGATGATCATCTGCCTGGACACATCCGGCTCCATGCAAGGCGCGCCGGAGAACGTGGCCAAAGCCTGTGTGTTGCAAGCCCTTCGCATCGCCCACAGCAGCGACCGGCGCTGCATGCTGCTCGCCTTTGGCGGTCCGGGCGAACTGATTCAAAGGGAGCTCAGCCGCGACGCTGCGGGGCTTGATACGCTATTGGACGCGATGGGACAGTCGTTTGACGGCGGTACCGACGTTCAGACGCCGATTGAGCGGGCCATCGCACAAACCCGGTCTGAGGGTTGGCAAGATGCCGATGTGCTCATCGTCAGCGACGGCGAATTCGGGCTGACTCAGGAGGCGCTGGAATCGCTGCGAGCAGCCAAGGCCACACTGGCACTGCGCGTGCACGGCATACTGATCGGAGACAGAGAGACCATCGGTCTGATCGAGACCTGCGACCACTTGCATTGGGTGCGGGACTGGCGAAGATATGGAGCTGCAGGCGTGGCAGGAGCACAAGGCTTCTCGCCAGTGCATGCCCGAAACCTCACGGCTTTGTATTTCCCCAATGCCATCCGGCACTGAGCACCCCTCGATCACTTCGAGCATTTCGGGCACTTGGGGCAAATGGACATTCTCTTGTCTCTTGTATTTGGAACTTCACGCCCCCATGTGTGTCTCACAGCAAATGCTGAACAAAAGGAGAAAGCCCCATGTGGAAACGACTGGCCGCCATCTGGATGGCTCTGCGAGGTGACGTCAGGCGTGTTTGGCACGCCATGGGGCATCCACACACGCCGAGGTGGTTCAAACTCGGGGTACTCGGTGTGGTGGCCTACCTGGTCTCCCCCATCGACCTGGTACCCGACGTGCTACCCATCGTCGGCGTGATGGACGATCTTGTGCTGGCCCCTCTGGCCCTGCGCTGGTTGCTGGCGCAGTTGCCTGAGCACATTCGGCAGCACGCCGAGCGAGATGGTCAGCCTGTTCGCGCCAAAGTGCGCTCGGACCGGTAGTCCCCCCAAACAAGACCGTGGCGGCACTTGCCACTCAGCGAGTGGCTGCAGGGTCGTCCTGAAATCCGTCGCGCCGGTAGGTCAGCACCAGTGTGTCGCGCCAGCCCAGGGCGTTATCGCCCACAGGCTGGATCGGGGTGGACTCGTGGATGACCCGCGCATCGTCCAGCAGCATCAGCGACCAAGGCTCGCGCAAAGTGAACCGCTGGCCTGAAGGACCATCGGCCTCAAACACACGGCTCTCTCCACCCTTGATGCCGTGGCGGTCGATCATGAAGACGGCAACCAGATCCACACCATCTCGGTGCGCGCCTTCTGGTGTGGGTCGACCAATGCCGTCCGCAGTATCGATGCGGAACGGATGGGCCTCCACATACCATCGCCGCTCGCCATGAAGCGCCGATGCCACTTCGCCCAAACGCAAGAGAATGCGGTTCCAGACTGGCAAGGCGAGGGTTTGAGGCGAGATCGGCTCAAACCAGCGCTCCATGCCTCCGTGCAAAGCGTTATAGGAAACCGGTTGCCAGTGGGCTCGATGCGGTACGGCCAGCACATCCTCACCATCCACCACGAAACTCCCATGACGGCGCCGGCGGTACTTGCCACCGTCGCGCAAGTAGTCGTCGGGCGGCAGCGCATCCCAGGCAGCGTGCAGAGATGCAAGTTCAGCTCCTGTAGCAGGTATCCACGGCATCACCGCCGTCGGATGCAACAAGGCGTAGCCTCGCTCTGCCAAAGCAGCCCCATGAGCAGCCAGCGGGGTGAACGGAGGGGAAAATTCTTGCGTCATCCGAACAGTGTAATGGCCTGACCCATGTCAAAAGCGGCTGGACAGCGACTTCCACGGGTTGCGGTACCAGCCAAAAGTCTGCGCTGGATCAAACCATCTGCCGTGCGACGGTGCGAAGCTGAAACCATCACAGGGCCTGTTCACATCATTTTCCGTGATGGGTTGTGGACCAAGAACGCCCATTCGCAAGGCGCACGATGACGGCCGGACTGGAAGTTCGGCCCAGGAGTGCGACAAGGAATGGTGCTGTTTTCATTCTCAACCTGTTCGCTGTTGAGAAACGGTGTGAACAGGCCCTAAGGGCACCCAGCACAGGAGGTAGACATGCAAACTATTCAATGGTCCGACCAGCTGTTGCTGGACTTTGAACCCATGGATCAGGTTCACCGCGAATTCATCGATTTGCTCGCCCGAGTCGAGCAAGCCCCGGACGAGCAACTGGAGGAAGCTTGGACTGCCATGCTCAACCATACGATCGAACACTTTGAGCGAGAGGACAAGTGGATGCGCAAGACAGGCTACGCGTCTGCAGCCAACCACATCATGCAGCACCGTGTGGTGCTCAATGTCCTGCGGGAGGGGCTCGGGATGATCAAGATCCGATCATTTGAGCCTGTTCGGACCATGGCTCGAGAGCTGGCAGCATGGTTCGCCAAACACACGCAGAGCCTGGACGCAGCACTGGCCCAGCATCTGCGAAGTGCCCAGGCAGACCTCAAGACGCTGGCCGCATGAAACTTGCTTGAGAGCAAATACGTGTCACTTTCGCTGACATAGCCGGCATTTCGGAACATTTGTCGGCCATTTGGCTGGGGTAAACCATATAAGGCACTGCTTCTTTAATGGCTATATTGGGGCCAAGAGGAGACAATGCCATGGCACACGTTGCTACCCACCCGGTTTCGAATGAACAAAGCTCGGGGACCGACCCATCATCCGAGACGGCTGAGCCACAGGAAGTCAACAGCGAGTCCATATTCAATCTGCCGCTGGCAGAGCTGACCGCTGGAGATCCATTCAAATGGCTCAAGCTGGGATGGCAGGATTTCAGGCGCTGCCCGAAAGTTGGGCTCTTCTACGGCCTGTGCTTTTTTCTGATGGGGCATGCATTGCTGGCTGTTTTCCAGCGCGCACCAGAATATGTGTTGTGGCTCAGCGCCGGCTTCCTGTTGATGGGACCTTTCCTTTGTCTTGGCCTGTATGACGCCAGCAAAGCCATGCAGACCAACCACCATCGCCCTTCCCTTCGGGCGTCGCTGCTGGCGTGGCGACCGACGAAAAGCACCATGGGCATCTTCGCCTTTGTGTTGCTGATACTGGAAATGTTGTGGGGCCGAGCCGCACTGATCGTTTTTGCCGTCAGCTTCAACAACATGCCGGGTACTGTCGACGTTGTGGATATCCTGCTCGATCCGGAGAACATCGGGTTCGTCATCACTTACATTGTTGTGGGCGGCGTCTTCGCTACTCTGATTTTTGTGACCAGCGCCATTTCCATTCCCATGATCATGGATCGCCGCGTCGACGCAATTTCCGCCGGCCTCACCAGCATCCGCGCGTGTCTGAAGAATCCTGGGGTGATGATGCTTTGGGGCGGATTGATCAGCCTGATCATTCTGGTTTCCATGCTTCCCGCATTTGTTGGCTTGCTGATTACCGGACCGATCATCGGCCACGCCACCTGGCACGCATATCGGCACTTGGTCCCGGCGCCGGTCGAAGGCGAAACCGACTGAAACGGGACGGCGGCAAAGCCACCCTCAAACGCCGTCAACCAGTTGCCAACGTCGGCAGGTATTCTTTCACCGGGAGCCTGAAAAGCCCAGGGGCCCTGAGCACACCTGCGCCGTGCGCGCCGTGAACTATGCGCCGGTGGGGCATTCGCTCGCGCAGCGCATTGCCCACAACGCCACGGCCGGTTTCGCACAGTCACTTTCATCGTTGCGCGCCCTGGCGCCCGTCCGACAAGCATTTGGAGAGACCAACGCCACGGCTGCCAGCTTGCTCTTGCGGCGCCATCACGCTGCCGGCAGCGCTGAAGGTGACGGCTCGCAACCCAATGGCATGAAAACGCCGACGTAGCGCGCTCCGACGAAAGTAATGAAGGGCGTGTGGCTGGCGCTCAAGTTTGTTGATCCGCCATTTCCCGTTCTCTCTCCTGCAACAGACGCCACATGACCTTGCCACTGCCACTCTTGGGCAAGGCGTCCACAAATTCGACCACCCGGGGGACTTTGTAGACCGCCATATTCTCGCGGCACCAATCGATGATGTCCTGTTCAGACACCTTTCCCTTGGCGTCTTGACGCAAGACGACAACGGCCTTGACACTTTCGCCGCGGTAGCTGTCCTTGACCGAAATGATGCAGGCCTCGGCAATCGCAGGATGGCGGAACATCAAGGTTTCAACCTCGGCTGGCCACACCTTGAAGCCGCTGGCGTTGATCATGCGCTTGAGTCGGTCGGTAATAAAGAAGTAGCCGTCCTCATCCATGCGCCCCATGTCGCCAGAACGGAAGAACGTCTTGCCCTCGAACTCAATGAACGCCGCCTCCGTCGCGTCTGGCCGTTTCCAGTAGCCCTTGAACACCGACGGACCGTGGATGATAATCTCGCCCGATTCGCCGACGGGCATTTCCTGCAATGTGTCGGGGTCGACCACCCGAGCATCCACCCCCACGAACGGAACGCCCAGGCATTGCTGTTTGGGATGGTCCAGCGGATTGCTGTGAGACGGAGCCGCCGTCTCCGTCAGGCCATATCCTTCTGCAAAGCTCAGATTGAACTGATCCTTCAGACGCTGCGCCACTGCCTGCGGCATCGCAGCACCGCCGCCACTGATGGCTTTGATTGACGACAAATCATATTGATCAAAATTCGGACTGGCCATCAAGTCGATGATCATGGTGGGGATGTTGGTCCATGCCGTGACCTTCCATGACGAAATCAGCTTGCCCGCCAACTCGCGATCCCAGCGCGGCATGATCACAAGGGTAGATCCCGAATAGATACCTCCGTGCATGCCACCGACCATACCGGTGATATGAAACATGGGCACGACCACCAACGAGACGTTCTCCGACGTGGAGCCTCCACCCCAGATGGAAGAGGCAATGGCGTTGTGCATGATGGTGGCATGCGTGTGCATGCAGCCCTTGGGCAGACCGGTCGTACCACTTGTATAGGGCAACACACAAAGGTCGAACGGACCTGCCACATGCTCCGGCGCTTCGGCCTTGCAGGACATGGCCGCGGCCCAGTCTGTGCATCGGCCTCCATTGGGCAACTCAGGCAGGGGGTGTTTGGCGTCCAGCCAGGGTGCCCAAGCGGGCGGCACATCCGCTGCGGGTCCCATCGCGTCGCTGTAGTGGCTGACGACCATGTGCTTGAGCTGCTGCTCCGCAGGCATCTGTGCGTTCGCCTTGGCCAGCTCTCCGGCCAGATCCGCCGCCGCAACAGCGTAGCGGGCGTCTGGATCTGCAATGTAGTGCTTGAGCTCTTCAGCCCGGTTCATCGGATTGACCGGAACCACCACGGCATTGGCCCTCAGAATGCCGTAGTAAGCGACGACAAACTGCGGACAATTCTGCATGAAGAGGATGACCCGATCGCCTTTTTGCACACCTGCCTCATGAAGGTGCGCCGCCATGCGTTCGGCAGAAGCCTTGAGCTCACGGTACGTGATGATGGTGTCGAAAAAGATCAACGCCGCTTTGTCCGGGTAGCGCATGGCGCTGACTTCCAGGTTGAACCACAGCGAGGTGGCCGGGGTGTCGATGGCGTGCGGAAGACGCGGCATCCAGAAACGGTGATGGGCGCGCTCTGGCATCTCAGAGGCTTTGAGGCTGTTCTCGATCATGCAATTGTCTCCTGGCTTTGAGGCGACTCAGGGGTCGCTCTTTCTTGACGGCAGTTCACCGCACGTGTGCATCGGCATTCCTCACACCCGGCGGCCCACTTCTGACGAGCATACGGCTGCAAACCTCTGGCGCAAATCCGCACATGTCGCGGGCGAGACGAGCCAGACTCTCACAGGGTTTTCACTCGGAATCCACTTGGCATGGAACCTGCAGACATGCCACACCATCACTCGGGTGCACCAAAACCGGCTGACATGCAGCTTTCAAAAAAACGGCATGTCCATGGAAACCCGGGTGTTTATGAACGCCAGCTGACATAAAGTCGGAGGGCTCCGGTTGATTGCCCAACATTGGTGCAGTCATAAAACCTCTAGAAACCGGATGTGAAATTGATCAACCAACGGAGTGGAAAACTCATGAAAAAGACAACGGTGAAAATGTCCATCGCAGCCTTGGGCGCCATTGCGGCTTTGGCCAGCCTTCCCGCCCACGCAGGAAAAGACCTTGACGCCATCATGAAGCGCGGAGAGCTGATTTGCGGTGTGAACAGCGGTCTGGCAGGCTTCTCTGCTGCTGACAGCCAAGGCAAATGGAGTGGTCTGGATGTGGACGTGTGCCGATCGGTCGCTGCAGCCATTCTCAAGGACCCCAACAAGGTGCGCTATGTGCCATTGACCGCCCAGCAGCGCTTCACCGCTCTGGCCTCTGGCGAAGTGGACATCCTCTCTCGCAACACCACATGGACCATGACCCGCGATGCATCGCTGGGTATTGTTTTCACGGGCGTCAACTTCTACGACGGCCAGGGCTTCATGGTGCCAAAGAAACTTGGCGTCAAGAGCGCCAAGCAGCTCAAGGGTGCAACGGTTTGCGTGCAATCTGGCACCACCACCGAATTGAACCTGACCGATTTTTCTCGCGCCAACGACCTCAAGCTCAAGCCTGTGGTGTTTGAGAAAGTGGAAGCTGCAACCGCTGCCTATGTGGCTGGCCGCTGCCAGGCGTACACGACCGACGCGTCAGGTCTTGCCTCCATCCGCGCCAAGGAAACCTCCAATCCAGCCGACCATGACATCCTGCCCGAGCTGATCTCGAAGGAGCCCCTGGGCCCCTCCGTCCGCCGTGGTGACGACGAGTTCTTCTCCATCGTCAAATGGGTGGGCTTTGCCCTGCTGGAAGCAGAGGAATTGGGCATCACCCAGGCCAACGCGGACAAGATGAAGGCCGAAAGCAAGAGCCCTAGCGTCATGCGCCTGCTGGGCGCCGGCAGCGAAGATACCGGCAAGCTGGTGGGCCTCGACGCCGAGTGGGCTCTGCGTGCCATCAAGGCCGTGGGCAACTACGGCGAGCAGTTCGAGCGCCACGTGGGTCCCAAGACCTCCATCGGGCTGCCGCGCGGCTCCAACAATTTGTGGAGCCAGGGCGGCCTGATGTACGCGCCGCCGGTCCGCTGATCTGACGAAAAAGCCGGCCCTCCAGCGCTACCACCATCGCACAGCACGATAGTGGCAGAGCTGGAGCCCGGCTACTCACTCCAAGGCACATTCAGACTCCGACGGTTTCACGCCCGAAGACCATGACGGCCGGCCATCGTGAAAGCATCGGTGATGCGATCAGCGGCCCAGCCGCTCGCCCACGGGCCCATGAGGCTACCGCCTGTTCCCGCGCGTGATGCCGTCGGGTCTTTCTTTTTTGTGCTCTTCCCTTGAGAGTTCCGTTCTTTCGAACCCTCACTTTGCCACTTTTCCCTTTTCCGCTCTTCCTTTCGTGTCACTCCGTTCTGACTGCATGCAAAAGAGCCAGGCTCACGACCATAAACAGCGCAACAACCACAAATTGATGCGTCCGAACAACGACCTCTCTCATGGCCCACACCTGATTGGGAGCACAGCTTGAGTACGCAATCTCCACCCCGACAAAAACACCAGTGGTCGCTCAACAGCAAGGCCACTCGCGGTGTCATCTTTCAGGTCCTGCTGGTACTGGGCATTGCCCTGGCAGTATGGTTCCTCTCTCACAATACCCAGCGCAACATGGAGCGCTTGGGCATGCAAAGTGGCTTCGACTTTCTGACCGCCAATGCCGGCTTCGACATAGGCGAAAAACCGATCGAGTACTCGCCGACGGAAAGCTATGGAAAAGCCATCTGGGTTGGCGTTCTCAACACCCTGAAGGTGGCCATCACGGGCATCATCCTGACGACTTTCCTGGGCGTGACGCTGGGAGTGGGGCGCTTCTCGCGCAACTTGCTGGTGCGCGGCCTTTGCTACGGCTACGTCGAAGCCTTCCGGAACGTTCCCCTGCTGTTGCAGCTGCTGATGTGGTACATCGTGTACCTCAACGTGCTGCCGGAAACCTTCGAGCCGATGAACTTCGGAGACATCGCCTTTCTTAGCAAGGGAGGATTGGCGTATCCATTCCCCAAGGAAGGCGTCGGTCAAGTCTTGCTGGGTGCCATCGGTGGCGTCATTGCGGGCGTGTTCTGGCGCCGCCACGTGCAGAAGAAATTTGAAGCGACTGGCAAGAACGGCGATCGCTTCTGGACATCTATCGGGCTGGTCTTCGCAGGCGCCATGACGGGCTGGCTGATTGCAGGTGCGCCAACAGCTTGGGATATTCCGATTCATGAGGGCTTCCTCATGGAGGGCGGCGCGCGCATCACCCCAGAGTTCCTGACATTGCTCACCGGCCTGGTCTGCTATACATCCGCCTTTGTGGCGGAAGTGGTGCGAGGAGGCATACAGTCTGTCAGCAGAGGGCAAGAGGAAGCCGCCATGGCGCTTGGCCTGACGCAGGGTCAGAAAATGAACCTGGTTGTGCTCCCGCAAGCCATGCGGGTGATCATTCCCTCGCTGACGAACCAATACCTCAACCTCACCAAAAACTCCTCTCTCGCTGTGGCCATTGGCTACCCAGATGTGGTCTCCATTGCGCAGACCACCATCAACCAAAGTGGCCGTGCAGTGGAATGTGTGGCCATCATCATGCTGGTGTACCTGTCAACGTCACTGTCGACGTCGATCATCATGAACTGGTACAACAGCCGTATGGCCATCAAGGAACGTTAAAGAGAGGAACACCGAGATGGCAGACACCTTCACTCCCATCCCCGCGCGCCCCTCTCCGGTGCGCACCACTGGCGCCATTCCATGGATGCGCCGCAACCTGTTCGCAGGCTGGAAAAACTCGCTGGCCACCGTGGTGTTGATCGCACTGGCGGCCTGGCTTTTGCCCAAGGCCATCGGCTGGGCCGTCATCGATTCCGTTTGGCGCCCCGATGCGGATGCATGTCAGGCGGCTCGGGGGCAAGGCGCATGCTGGGGCGTCGTTGCGGAAAAGTACCGAATCATCTTGTTCGGTCGCTTTCCGTTCGAAGAACAATGGCGACCACTGATCGCTACGCTGATCATGGTCGCTGGCCTAGTCGTCAGCTGCATCCGCTACTTCTGGAAGCCGTGGCTTCTGGCATTGTGGATCGCTGTCGTTGCCCAATTTTTCGTTTTGATGCTCGGTGGCGTCTTTGGGCTGTCTCCCGTGCGCACCGATCAATGGGGCGGCCTGCCACTGACGATCTTTCTGGCGACGATTTCTATCTTTCTGGCCTTTCCTCTATCGGTCGTCGTCGCTCTTGGCCGACGAAGCCACCTGCCAGCGGCCCGCAGCGCAAGCATTGTTTACGTGGAACTGATCCGGGGCGTTCCCTTGATCTCGGTCTTGTTCATGGCCACCTTCATGTTTCC
This sequence comes from Hydrogenophaga sp., assembly GCA_050293865.1. Classification (GTDB taxonomy): domain Bacteria; phylum Pseudomonadota; class Gammaproteobacteria; order Burkholderiales; family Burkholderiaceae_C; genus Hydrogenophaga. The sequence goes on from JBNKNN010000214.1 coordinate 11,488, forward strand.
TCTGTTCATGCCGCCGGGCACCGAAATCGACACACTGCTTCGCGTGGTCGTCGGCATCACCTTGTTCGCCGGGGCCTACATGGCAGAGATCATCCGGGGGGGCCTGCAGGCGATTCCCAAAGGGCAGACAGAGGCTGCTGACACCCTTGGCCTGACGTACTGGCAAACCCAGCGAAAAATCGTTCTGCCTCAGGCTCTGGCCATGGTGGTGCCCAGCATGATGAACAACTTCATCTCGATCTTCAAGGACACCTCTCTGGTCTACATCGTTTCTTTGTTCGAACTCACGGGGGCCCTCAACATTGCCCTGAACTCGGACGTCAACTGGCGCCCCTACAAGATCGAAGGCTACATCTTCATTGCGCTCATCTACTTTGCCTTCTGCTTCTCCATGTCGCGTTACAGCCTGTGGGTAGAGAAACAGCTGAGCTCCAGCAAGGCCCGCTGATTCAGCTCAGTGCCAAACACGACGACACGCACAGCAACAAGACTCAAAAATATCTCTCAGGACCATCACAACATGAGCACCACAGAAGAACCCATCATCAAGTTCGACAAGGTCAACAAGTGGTACGGCAATGACTTCCATGTGCTGCGCGACATTGATCTCAACGTTGCCAGGGGCGAACGAATCGTCATTTGCGGCCCTTCCGGGTCGGGCAAGTCGACCATGATCCGTTGCATCAACCGCCTGGAGGAGCACCAGGAAGGCCACCTCATCGTCGACGGAACCGAACTCACAGATGACATCAAGGCTATCGACCGTGTGCGCCGCGAGGTTGGCATGGTGTTCCAGCAGTTCAACCTTTTCCCGCACCTCACCGTGCTGGAGAACCTGACACTCTCTCCCATGTGGGTCGGAAAGATTCCCAAGAAGGAAGCCGAAGAGCGCGCCATGCAACAGCTCGAACGGGTCAAGATTGCGAATCAGGCACTCAAGTACCCGCTGCAACTCTCTGGCGGTCAGCAACAACGTGTGGCCATTGCCCGCGCCTTGTGTCTGACCCCCAAGATCATGCTGTTTGACGAGCCCACCTCCGCGCTCGATCCCGAGATGATCAAGGAAGTGCTGGACGTGATGATCGAACTGGCCAACCAGGGCATCACCATGCTGTGTGTGACGCACGAAATGGGATTTGCCAAGGCCGTGGCCGACCGCGTGATTTTCATGGACCAGGGGCAGATCGTCGAGCAGAACAGCCCCGAGGAGTTCTTCAACAATCCTCAGAATGAGCGCAGCAAGGACTTCCTGTCCAAAATCCTCGGGCACTGATCTTGCATTGATTCCCGCATCGGCAAAAACATCACGGTCGTGCGCACCATCAATGGGCGTTTTCACCCATGACAGCGCGAGGCAGTGATGCCGATAATTCAACTCAGCGGTGATCGAACACCAGTTCGATCCGGTTTGTCAAACCTTCCACAAGGAGGACGCGAACATGATTGAGGCCACTGCCATGGGAAGCTCCATCGTCAAAGCGCGACTGGACCTCGCGCTACTGGATCAGGCACTGCACAAGCTGGAAACCGACGAAATGTCCCCGGCGCAATTCGCTGACCTAGCTCGACACGAAGAAGAGTTGCTCTCCGCTCTGCCTGATCGCTACGGGATGGTTCTGGGCAACGTTCTGGACCGGCTTGAAGCCAGTGCACTCTTCGTGGAAGAGAGCTGCTCTTTCAGCCACGCCGAGTTGCTACAGCAGTTGCACACCTGGGTGGAAAAGGCCGGTGAGCAATTGCACAGCTGATAGAAGGCAGAAGGCAGTAGGCATTAGGCAATAAGCACCTTCACGGCAAGCGAAGGGCTCAGAATCCGCTCCTGGAGCCCTTCATTGACGTTGAGCCTGTTTGGGGAGCCGCATGAAAGGCCTCATGGAACGGCTCAGTTGCAGCGGATACCCCGATCGAGCTGCGAGACACCTTTGGCCTTCAGTGCATCGAAAGCTGATTGGCGAGCAGCCTGGTACTGCACATAGACAGGCTGGCTGCGGAAATTGGCGGCTTCGAAAAACTGCCTTCCCTTGGAATGAAGGATCTGCCGGCCTTCAACCACCTTCGTCAGGGCCTGGGTCAAGCCATCTCCCGCCCACTGGCGGACGGCTTCCTGACTCAGAAGTGCCAGAAGAGACGTCTCGGATGCCACGCCATTGGTGCTCTCCTCGACATCGATACCCGGGTGGTTGAGTTCCCCGTTGTTGAGGTAGCTGAGCACGGTGCCCAGCCATTCCATCTGATCCTGATTGAAGTCGGCGGGCTTGACCGTGTAGGTGTAGCCTCCTCCACATCCATTGATGGCCTCTTGGACCACCACAGCGCCTTGAGGCAAAAGCGTCGCAGCGCTCAATGGCTGCGCAACGCTGCACAGCACCACGGAGGCGCCCAGCACCATGCGCCCCATAGCCACCCCACGCTTGAACGGGGCCCAGTCGCCTCTCACCAACACAGTCCAATCTTTCAGCACACCTCTCTCCTCTTGCTTGTTGCGGATCACAATTTCGCTCATTATGCGCAACACCCAAAGTCCCGATCCCCACTTCGGTCTCGCCGTGGTCACAAGGTGTAAGACACAGGCGACTCAACACGCTACACGTGCCCCCGCCTTCGCGTCGAAAGGATCGCATCATTCATCATTGCATCCGCCTGGTCGTGCAATGCCTCAATGATGTGGCAGTGGGTATCACTGCCATCGCAGCGGCCACGCAGATCCACGAGATCTCGCTCCAGGGCTTCGAGTTCGCTCAAGCGTTGTCTGACATGACCCAAGTGGGCATCCAGTGTCGCTCGGGCCGTCTCGCAATCAGCTTTATTGTCCAGGCGCAGGCCCATCAGACTGCGAACTTCATCGAGCGACATGTCCATGGCTCGGCACAGACGGATGAACCGCAGACAATGGACATCTGCATCGCTGTAGAGCCGGTACCGGTTATCCGCGCGAGCCTGTGGTCTTAGGAGCCCTTCGCGCTCGTAGTATCGAATGTTGGCCGCATCCACACCGCTTCGGCGTGCGGCCTCACCAATGCGGAAGGCCGGGCTGGAGGAATACCCATCAGGACCACTCTGAATCGAGGCCGTTTCGGGCCTCGGACTCATCTCCCTTTTCTCATCACGCTTTTTCGTCATACGGCTTGACCTTGAATTGACTTCAATGTTTCCAATCATGACATAGCAAAACCGAAACAACGATCACCCCTTGCCGAGAGGAAGCTCCCGCCCATGGCCTGTTCCTGCCACGAAGACCACTGCGAAATAACAGAAGAACGCCAGACACAGCTGAGCAACCCCAAATGGCGGCGAGCGCTTTGGATTGCACTGATCCTCAATGCAGTCATGTTCGTGGTGGAGTTGACCGCGGGCCTGAAGGCGGGCTCCGTTTCTCTGCTCGCCGACTCCATCGATTTCGCTGGCGACGCCGCCAACTATGGGCTTTCGCTCGCTGTGCTGAGCATGGCGCTGGTCTGGCGCAGCAGGGCCGCCATGATCAAGGGCCTGTCCATGTTTGGTTTCGGTATCTTTGTGCTCGCCAAAGCCGCCTGGACCTGGAAAGCCGGCGGCGTCCCCGAACCCATGACCATGGGTGCCGTGGGCTTTCTGGCCATGATTGTCAACGCTGGCGTGGCCGTGATGCTGTTTTCGTTCCGCACCGGAGACGCCAACATGCGCAGTGTCTGGTTGTGCTCGCGAAACGACGCCATTTCCAACATTGCCGTGATGGTTGCCGCCGTTGGCGTGTTCGGCACAGGCACCGCCTGGCCAGACCTCATTGTGGCGGCCATCATGGCGGTCCTGGCGCTCAGCGCTGGCGCTTCGGTCATTGGGCAGGCCAAAGCCGAACTGGAGGGGAAAGCCGAGCCCGGCGAAGCTCTCGAAGCCGGTCACAACCATGCCCACGGGCGCGCGCATGGGCCCGGGCACTGACATCGCCAACGCCCAAGTCAACCAATTGCCAGGATTCGGGGAACTTCACCTTCACGCCCTGTATCATCTATCCCATGCGGAAATGGATCGCCATGCTCTTCATCGCGCTACTGCCCTTGCAGGGCTGGGCGAGCGCCAGCATGTCTTTGTTGTCCGCACATCAAGGCTATCCGGGCAACATGCCCCTTGCGGCCTCGGGCGTATCGTCAGCCGATTCTTTGGCCGGCCATCCTTGCCACACGTCAGCCGGCGACGTGGCTTTCGCAGAAACGGACGACGAGCAGACCGTCGACCACGCTGCCTGTCAGTCGTGCAACATTTGCCACGGCATGGCCATCACGGCATGGCCCGAGCGACCGATCGGCAATGAAGGCGAACAGTACTTCCAGCCTGGGGTGAAAGAGCGTTTCTCCAGCAGCGACGTGCGTCAGGACCGCAAGCCACCCATTAGCTGATCTCCTTCGCCGGACGACCTCCGGCACGGGCGACCCTGTCACCGACGCAGAACAATGGCTCTGCGCCGGAGGGTCTTTTAAGGCGCCACCGCCTTTCTCCCAGGAGATTTCACATGTTCCTTTCGTCAGCGTGCGTTCGTCGCACGCCCATTTTCGCGTTGCGTACCCTCGCCGCAGCGGGACTCGTCTTCGCCGCTCAACATACCTTGGCGCAATCGAGTGCGACTGACCCGAACACCGATGCTGGTGTATGGATGACGCCAGACTGGGTTCCTTCCCAAGTCGCTCAACAGGGCCAGGACATCGTTCCAGCAGATATCGAGCAAGCCAAACGTCTTTGGCAGCAGGCCAATAGAGAAGTCGCCGAGTTCCCTCGAGGTCACATGGACCTGTTGCGCTGGGAACGTCAACAGGCCCAACCATCCGTCAATGCCGACCGAGAGCCTCCGACAGAGCTGGGGCTGGCTGAGTCCCTGCAGCGATCCATGCTGCTGCGACCGGACTTGATGTTGATCCCTGGCATGAACGCGCTGAAGGCGCAGGAGATCAACGCTGAATACGCCGACCATCGCCGCAAGGTGCAGTCCGCCTGGGTCAAGGCCATAGAGGCTCGCCAAGCTGCTCGGCTGCAGCAAGCAGTTCTGGACAACGCTCGAACCGGGAGCGAGTTGGGCAGGCGAATGCTCCGCGCAGGGAACTGGAGCCAAGCCCGCTACATGCAAGAACAAATGGTCGAGGCCAACGCATGGCAATCGCTGGCACAGGCACGCCAGACAGAGCAAGCCGCCCTGGCGTCACTGGCCACCTTGATGGGCGTGTGGCAGGCCGACGATCTGGCGACGCTTGCGGAGCGCCTGCCTGCACAACTCCCGCCTGTGCAGAGCCCTCCCCCGAAGCCTGGGGAGCTTTTACTGCCTGCAGATGCCATGCGGGAGGCTCTGTCTCGCCATCCAGGCGTTGCCGCGTCACGGTTCGCCGCAGAACGGCATCTCCTGGCCCTTCCCCCGGGAAGGTGGTCCCAATGGCAAAACCACATCGGCGACTCGTTGGCTGCCCATGATCTGGAAAAGGGTGCCCCACTGGTGCGCGATCGCCGGCTGCTGAACGATGAGGCCTTGATGGAAGCCGTCGAGATGCAAGCCACTGCTGTGCGGATGGCCACCGAACGCCGGTCACAGATCAGGCGCGCCTGGTCCGACCTGCAGTGGCGACATGCCCAGGCTGTTCACGTCGAAACGGTCCTGATTCAATTGCAGACCGCACTCGAAGACGAGACCTTGCTGCGCTACAACGGCATGCTGCAAAGCACCTGGGAACTACTGGCCAGCGCGCGCAGCAAGCTGCAGGCGGTGCAAGACGGCGCCAGTGCCAGAGCAGCATACTGGCTGACCAAAGCCAACTGGGATGCGGTGCTGCTCGGCGCAGACGACCAGCCCAGCGACATGAATGCCATCGCCGGCGGATCTGGCGAAGCGACCAGCGGAGGACACTGACATGACAAACCCCAACCCTTCCCAACGCGCAGGCTCCGGTGTGAGCCGCAGGCGTTTTTTCGCTGGTGCAGGCGTTGCCGTCGCGGCCGCTTCAGTGTCAAGAAGTGCGCTCGCTGCCATCCCGGAAGCCCCAGAGCAGACGTCTGCCGATACGGCACAGCCATGGGCACCATCGGGGGTGACCGGCGCCGGCCGCCCATACAACCCGGTGGTCACCCTCAACGGCTGGACACTGCCTTGGCGCATGAACCAGGGCGTCAAGGAGTTCCACTTGGTGGCCGAGCCTGTCGTGCGGGAGATGACACCCGGTTTCCTGGTGAACATGTGGGGTTACAACGGCCAAAGCCCGGGCCCGACCATTGAAGTGGTCGAAGGGGACAAGGTTCGTATCTACGTGACCAATCGACTTCCGGAGCACACGACCATCCATTGGCATGGCCAGAGACTGCCCAACGGCATGGACGGTGTAGGCGGACTCAATCAGCCGCAGATTCCGCCAGGCAAAACCTTCGTGTACGAGTTCGAGGCCAAGCGCCCCGGCACTTTCATGTACCACCCACATGCCGACGAGATGACGCAGATGGCCATGGGGATGATGGGTTTCTGGGTCACACACCCACGCAAACGCCATCCGTTGATAGCAGAGGTTCAGCGGGACTACTGCTTCCTGCTCAATTCGTTCGACGTAGAGCCTGGCTCGATGACGCCGCAGGTCAACACCATGCTCGATCAGAACATCTGGGCTTGGAACAGCCGCGTTTTCCCGGGGCTCGATCCGCTGGTGGCACGACTGAATGATCGGGTGCGGGTGCGCATTGGCAATCTCACGATGACCAATCATCCCATCCATATTCATGGCATTGAGTTCGAGGTGACGGGCACGGATGGCGGCCCTGTCCCGAAGTCCGCGCGTTGGCCGGAGGTGACTACCGACGTGGCGGTGGGCCAGATGCGCCAGATCGAGTTTCTCGCAGATGAGCCAGGCGACTGGGCAATGCACTGCCACAAGAGCCACCACACCATGGGCGCAATGGGCCATGACGTACCCACCATGATCGGCGCCGACCACCGAGGCCTGGTGGGCGCCATTCAGCGAGCCAATCCGGAATACATGGTCATGGGCGAGCGCGGCATGGCCGATATGGGAGAAATGGAAATGCCTCTGCCACACAACACCTTCCCCATGATGACCGGCAACGGCCCATACGGTCCAGTCGAGATGGGTGGCATGTTCAATGTGCTGAAAGTGCGAGCCGACCTGCCGGCAGGCGGCTACACCAACCCGGACTGGTATCAGCAACCAGCGGGCACGCGGGCCTTTGAAGTGGCAACGGGAGACACGCCCGCAGCGCCGCGCGCCAAGGCGGCCCCTCTGGGCGACAAGCCTGCCCACGCCCAGGCCAAAAAGCCCGGCCCACACCATCGTCACAGCGAATGAACGAGTGATCGAGAAAGTGATCGAATGAAAGCCAATACGATGAGAAATCCAATTGCGACACCTTCAGTCAAGCGATTCACCCGGCGCCAATTTCAAGCGTCTCTGGCGGCCCTGCCCTTGCTGACTTTTGCTCCTCTGGCAGGCGCCCACGGCAATGCGCATGGAAAGAAAGATGCTCATGTCGCCAAAGCCAACCAAGCTCCCGCCGAACAAAAGGCCTGGGGGATTTCAGGCCGCTCCAGCCAGGTAGCACGAACGGTCGAGTTGCGCATGAGCGACAACATGCGCTTCTCACCTGACACTTTGAAAGTCACACAAGGTGAAACCTTGCGCATCGTCGCGATCAACGACGGCAAGGTCATGCACGAGCTCGTGCTGGGCACTGAAGAAGAGCTCAACGCTCATGCAGCGCTGATGAAGAAGTTTCCCAATATGGAGCATGACGAGCCATACATGACCCATGTGCCGCCAGGCCAACGCGGCGAAATCGTCTGGCACTTCAACCGCGCGGGCACCTTCGGTTTCGCCTGCCTGATCGCGGGCCATTACGAAGCCGGCATGCGTGGCACCGTGACAGTTGCCTGAGAGCCACTGCCGTTCACGCTGTCAATTCCACCTCTTCTCTCACCGTGACCAACAACCACATCATGAACCGACGAAAGATCCTCGGCGCCTTGAGCTCGATCACTGCAGCAGCAGCCTTCACCCCTCTCACGGCCACCGCGGAAGGAACCAAACCAGGTTCAAACCTCCCCACCATGGAAGTCTGGAAGGACCCCAATTGCGGCTGCTGTAAAGACTGGGTGAGCTATCTGGAGAAAGATGGCTTCAAAGTCGTCGTACACGATACGGGCAACACAGTCATGCGCCGCCGATTGGGCCTACCCATGAAATACGCTTCTTGCCATACGGCCCTGATCGGCGGCTACGTGGTCGAGGGCCATGTCAACGCAACTGAAATCCGGCGCATGTTGAAGGAAAAGCCGGCCGCTCTCGGCCTCTCCGTGCCAGGCATGCCGGTGGGTAGCCCCGGTATGGACGGCCCGGTTTATCAAGGCAGAAGAGACCCCTACGATGTGGTGCTCGTCCACAAGGACGGCAGCCACATGGTCTATCAGTCATACAACCGCTAACCATTCCGATTGATGGAGAATCCCATGTCCAACACACCCGCTCCTCGCCACCTCGTCATCGCTGTTGCAGCCTTCTGCTCGGCTGTCTCGCTGGCCACATTGGCGATCACATCCGATGCACGTGCAGACGACTCGGCGCCACTGCACAACGATCATGGAAAAGCCCCGGCGGCAACCGATTCCGGCAATGCCGATGCGAATACGCTGCCGTGGGTAGAGGCCACCGTCCGAAAGGTCGACGCCGCCCAAGGCAAGCTGACGCTCAAGCACAGCGAAATTCCCAATCTCGATATGCCGCCCATGTCCATGGTGTTCAAAGCGCAAAGTCCGGCCATGCTTGAGGGCCTGAAGGCGGGAGACCAGGTCCGGTTTCAAGCGAAGGAAATCAACGGCGCCTACACCGCTGTCAACATCGAAAAGAAGTGAGACGCCAGCGAACACTGGTCACGATCATGCAGATTTCTGTTGTTTGGTCGTGACATATCCCACAAAGGAGGGATGTACGTAAGTCAGCCAAAAAACTCTCACGGCTGAATACGTTTTGCATAGGTACGAAAGAGGACCCATTTCAGGAGCGCACATAAGAATGCATGTCACGCGGTACCCTGCGTTTTCAGCCTGCTTTTGTGCAGTTGTTCTCGGCTAAATAGATTCTTTGATTTGACGACACTAAAGGCACACCAGCTATCGATGGTGCAACTCTGTGGGGAAGTGCCCCGAAGGATGCCTGAAATGAGAGTCAACACTCCCATTACTCAAAAAGAATTCACCTATCAAGACGGTGTCACTCTTGTCTCCATGACAGACCTCAAGGGACGCATCACCTACGCCAACGACGCCTTCGTTGCGGTGAGCGGATTCACGAGGGAAGAGCTGTATGGGAAGCCACACAACCTGATTCGTCACCCCGACATGCCACCTGAGGCGTTTCGGGACATGTGGGCAACGTTGCAGTCGGGCTCACCCTGGTCTGCACTGGTCAAGAATCGACGCAAGGACGGCGATCACTATTGGGTCATGGCCAACGCCACGCCCGTCATGAACAACGGCCAGCCTGAAGGCTACATGTCCGTGCGAACAAAGCCATCACGAGCCGAGATTCAAGGCGCGGAAGACCTGTACACCCGCATGCGGGACGAGCAAGCCTCGGGGAGGCTCAAGATCGGACTCAGCCGTGGCCGACTGGTCAAGAAAGGTGCGGCCGGCATGATTGACCGCTGCACTCGCCTCACTCTTGGCCGCCGCATGGCGCTGGGTACCATTTCCTTGACGGCAGCCGTACAACTCATCGAGCATTTGAGCGAAGGCTTTGGCATGGCGGGGCACTACGGAGCTCTCGCTGGATCCGCGGCTCTGGCGCTGGGCGCAGCATGGCTGCTCAAACGCATCTTCACGGCACCTCTGGGCGAAACAGTGGACTTCGCCAACCGCATGGCCGCAGGCGACTTGACGGGCCGCATGCCAACCAATCAGCCAGGTGAGTTTGGTGAACTCTCCCGCGCACTCAATCAACTGAACGTCAACCTTCAGGCCGTCGTCTCCGACGTGCGCCGAGAGGTGCAAGGCGTCTCCGTCGCCGCCTCAGAAATTGCATCAGGGAATAGCGACCTCTCCGCCCGTACGGAATCACAAGCCAGCAGTCTGGAAGAAACCGCAGCGTCGATGGAAGAGATTACCAGCACGGTTCAACACAGCGCCACATCGGCCAGCGAGGCGGCCAAGCTGGCAGAAAGAGCAGCGGCCGTCGCCAAGGAATCGAACCAGGCGATGCAGATGCTGATCGGCACCATGGAAAACATCCAGAAGTCGTCCAGCCGAATTGGAGAGATCATCCAGGTGATCGACGGCATCTCGTTCCAGACCAACATACTGGCCTTGAACGCTGCAGTTGAAGCCGCGCGAGCTGGAGAGCAAGGCCGCGGCTTTGCGGTGGTCGCTGGCGAAGTGCGTTCTCTGGCGCAGCGAACCCTCACGGCGGCAAGCGAGATCAAGGGGCTGATCGAAGAGTCAGCCAACACGGTCGCCCAAGGCAGTACCCAGGTTAGCGAAGCCAGCGACACCATTGCAGGCATGCTGCAATCGGTGCTGCAGGTCGACGCGCTGATCAACGAGATCACTTCGGCCAGCCAGGAGCAGTCGCAAGGGCTTTCTCAGATCAACGAAGCGGTCGGCCACATGGACTCAGTCACTCAACAGAACTCGGCCATGGTTGAAGAGCTCTCGGCAGCGTCCTCCTCCCTTCAGCAGCAGGCACGGGTATTGGAGGAAACGGTTCGGGTTTTCAAGCTGCAAAGCAGTCCGTCGAGCCACAACCCAACCGCAGTACAAACCAACAAGGACGCGCAAGCAGCCTGAAACAGCCAATCTCCGGGGGGCGCGATACGATCCGACACGGCCGCAACGGCGGGCGCGTGGTAATGTTGCGCCATGCCAAATCAGCTGCGTTTCACTCTGTTATCGATCCGGGATCTGCTGGTCTCGATCGGGCCGTTCTTCGTGCTCACCATTGCACTTCTCCTGCTTGCGTTCTGGTGGCTGAAGCCCACTCCTCCCAAGTCGATCACCTTGGCCACAGGCCCGGAGCAAAGCGCATACGACGAGTTCGGCAAACGCTACGCCCAGTCACTTGCTCGCTTCGGCATAGACGTCAAACTGCTGCGCTCGGAGGGCTCATCGGACAACCTTCAGTTACTGCGCACTGGCAAAGCCGATCTGGGGTTCGTTCAAGGCGGAACCGCCGACATTGGCTACGATGACGAAGAATCTGTCCTCTCCCTGGGCAGCCTGTTCGTCGAGCCACTGTGGCTGTTCTATCGGGAGGACTCCGCCCAAAAGCACCTGCAGACCGATACCGTCAACTCGCTGTCCGAGCTCAAGGGTTGGAGAGTGAACGTAGGAACAGCCGGAAGCGGTGTACCGCGCCTGTTCAATACCTTGCTCGATGTGAACCGCATTGAACGCCAATCCATTTCCATGATGGAGTTGGAGCAGACGCCAGCCACGGTGGACTTCCTCGACGGGAAGATCGACGCTGTGGTGTTTGCATCGGCGCCTGAGTCCTTGATGGTGCAAATGCTTCTGCAGTCGCCAGGCATCAAATTGCTGCACTTCCCGCAAAGCGAGGCCTACTCCCGACGTTTCTCCTATCTGACGCCGGTGGTACTGCCCCAAGGCGTGGTGGATCTGTCCAAAAACATTCCGTCCCAAGATGTGAAGCTGGTGGCCTCCACCACAAGTTTGCTGGCCTCGTCTGGCACCCACCCGGCAATCGTCGATTTGTTCGCGCAATCGGCCATCAACCTCCACGGCGGATCGGGCTGGTTTCAGAAAGCCGGCGAGTTCCCCAGTCTGGAGCACAGCGAAGTACCGCTGTCAGATGCGGCTGTGAGGACCATCAAGAACGGGCCTCCTTTCCTGCAACGCTACCTCCCCTTCTGGCTGGCCAACCTCGTCGAGCGCATGTGGCTCGCCATGGGTCTGATCATCGCTCTGGCCTTGCCTCTCTCGCGCATCATTCCACCGCTGTATGCCTTCCGCATTCGCTCCAGGGTCTTCCGATGGTACGCAGAGTTGCGCGCTATCGAGCAACGCGTTGAAGCCGCCCCCGAGCAGATGCCAGATTTGCTGGAAGAGCTGGACGCGATCGATCAGAAGGTAGGCAAAGTGGTCATCCCCCTAGCCTACGCCGATGAACTCTACGCTCTGCGCAGCAACATCCAGATGATTCGTCAGCGGCTACAGGCACACACTGGCCTCACAAGCCCTGCCAGAGACTGACCATGGCGGTCAGTGGCGCTCCTGACTTTGTTGGGGTGAGTACCACGCCATGGCGCTGGGTTGCGTGTCGGAAAAGATCATCTGGAATGCCGTGTCGCACCGAGGCTGTTGCCCGGCGAATGACCGGGCATCCGCATCGTTCAACGGCATCCACGGCATGGCGCGGTCTGCCTGCTCATGGGTCCGGGCATCCTGGGTTGTCTCTGTTGATCCCACCGAACGAGGGCGGTGCAGCGTTTTGTAGGCCGCCTCATGCAAGCCCATCAAGGCCTGGAAAAAGGCTTCTGATTCTTGCCGAGTGAAGTCGATGCTGTCCAGACCTTCTCTCAACGTGCGAAGCACGTGAGCGATCAGGTGAATCAGGCGGGGACGGTTGCGACTGGCCACCGGCAGCTGGGAGGACCACAGAATGTCGGGCACCACGTCGCGGTACCGCAGCTCAGCAGTACTTTGACGATCATTGAGCTTCTGACCTTGCTCGCGAGCCTGCACCGAGGCACGTTGGGCCTGTGCAATCACGCGAGACCACGTTCCCGTAAGGAACCTGCGCACCACCATCGGCGCTTTGGCGAAGTCGGCGCGAACACTGATCTCGGCGGCAATTCGGCGCGCCAGTTCATCCGTCGGCATATCCCTGCCAGGGGTTGCCGCCCGACCAACCTCCGGCATCGCCAACATCTGCGCCTGCTGCTCAACCCGCTGAACGGCTCCTATCGAACCGGTGTGCTGCAGCCCGCGAACGGCATCGTGCACGGCCTGCGCAAACGGAGTAAACCCAGTGTCCTGCTCGCTCGAGAAGGTTTGACAGCGCGATTCAATCGAACCCAGAAGACGCTGCGCGGCGTTGTCTTTATCGGCATAGAAGCCCGGATCTGTGTGCGCAATTTGCATCAGAACAGGTTTCATGTTGCGTACCATGTCCTGAACCAGTGGCTGAACCTGTCGAGCGGTGGTGACACGTCGAATCATGATGGTCACCATCTCTGCGGCAAGGGCACGGGCCATGGCGTTGCTGGCGCCTCCAAGGCGCCTGCCAGCCACATACTGACCGGCTCGGCCCAGATTGCCCATCAGCAACTGCCGCAAGTGGCCCAGTGTCAACGTCGCTTCCGGAGCGTCCCCGGATGCTTCACTAGCCATCAAAGGCTCATCTTTTGCCACAGTGGGGCTCACTCCTGCGCCCGTCGCCATGGTATCCGCCGACTTGATCGAAGCGATCTGATAGCTGGCGGGCTCGACATTCCAGCCTGAAATGTGGGCGTTCAGATCGTGATAGAAGTTCTCGAGCACCCGCCCCAGGGGCTTTGACCCGATTTGTAGCCACCGCGCGCAGATGGCCTCGTCCGTGCAGCCAGCTGCAAAGGCACCCACAACTGCGGCCACAATCGCCTCCGGCTGCAACGGATTGGCGCTCGATCGCACATGGCTCAGTCCTCGAAGCCCGCAGACCCTGGCTTGCAACTCCACCAACTCATCATCCACTGAGAGTCTGACCATTTGCAGGGCGCGCGATTGAGCCATGTCGAGATGCACGTCCTCATCGGACAGCAAGGCTATCGAAGATTCGCGGGCTTGGGCCAGGCTAAGCCGGCCTCCCCGCTTATCCCCCGCGCCAGCAGATTCTTGCCCTGGGTCAGCCGATTCAATCTGTGCCGAAAGACTTCTGGCCTCCCAGGCTGCATCCAGGCGGGTGATCAGTTCCCTGGTAATCAGGTCGCGACGCGCCAACAAAGTGGATATGGCGCGCTCATCGAAACTGCGCTCGGTCGCATCGCCGGACCCGCAATGCCGCATCGAATCACGAATAGCATCGATCCAGGCCGGCACCCAGCGCCGTGCCATCCGTTTTGACTGCTCCAAACAAGCTTCAAAGAGATGAGACGGTCTGCGAGGAGTGGTCTGGATAACGGCAGGTTCCATGGCTATTGGCTCCGGGATGACAGCGCGATACTGAAAAGAACGACGGCCTCAAAACCGGCCTTGAATGATTGAAATTGTTGGTCCTCCACCTTGTTGCCAAGCGAAAAAAAAAGCGGGCACACGCCCGCCTTTTTGAAACATACCTTTGAACTAGCCAAAGGCGCTCCTGTCGGCCGAAACAAAGTCCATCGGACTCAATCCGACCAATACAAAGCGAACTCAAGGCGTGAGAAGCTCGCGCCATCCTTCCCATCCAAGCTTTTCCAAGGTCGCAATATTGCGTTCGACGATCGCTTCGGCATCGCCTCCCTCGCTGGCCACCGCGCGGGAGATGCTGTCTTCCCGCAGCAGGTGCAGGATGGGAAAAGGCGACTGATTGGTCGCGTTGGACACATCGTCTGGCTCGGCTCCGTCAAATCGATAGTCCGGATGGAAGCTGGCGACCTGAATGACGCCTTCGAGATCATGCTCTTGCACCACGTCCTCCACCACACCCAGAAAGTCATTGAAGACCTCAAAATCAGGAAACAGAGTGGGGTGAATCAAGAGGGTGGTGTCGATTTCCTCTGCCGGAGTACCGGCCAGCAAGTCCAGCTCCCGATCCAGGTCCTCCAGAAAGCCATCCACGTGTTTGGCGCGGCTCACCACAACGCGCACTTGATTTTTCACCCAAACCGAACGGGCAAAGGGACAGAGATTCAGTCCTATGACGGCTTTTTCGATCCAATGACTGGTAGCGTTGATGATGATTTGGTCATCCATGGGGGTGGTGTTGGGTTGCTTTGATTAGACAAGGATTGTGCCTTGGAACGCACTGCAGTCCTTCTCTTCCTCCCTTCCTCCCTTCCTTCTCTTTCTTGTCTTTCCTGCCTTTCCCCCAGACCCCTTTCCTCCCCGCCGGGCGGAAAGGGGGAGCTCTCATTTGGCTTTTGGTCTCTGACTCGGCTTCTACGGCTCGACGCGTCGCCACC
>JBNKNN010000215.1:0-4887 GCA_050293865.1 Hydrogenophaga sp.
TCCGCTGGCCACCTGACCGGTCCCACCAACGCCAACCGGCGCCGCTGGTGCGCCTGTGCCACCAATGCCCTGTGCGCTGGCCACCTGGCCGGTCCCGCCAACGCCAACCGGCGCCGCTGGTGCGCCTGTGCCACCAATGCCCTGTGCGCTGGCCACCTGGCCGGTCCCGCCCAAGCCCGCTGGCGCATGGGGGTTACTCAATGAAGCGCGCTGACACGCTTGCAACTCTACCGGCGCCTCCTCAGGCAGGAGCGCGCAGCTTGCCAGCCAGAGGCTGGCCGACACTGCCACGAGACTCCGGGCGAGGCGACAGAACGGTTGCAATTTCATGTTCAGGACTGATCGTTGGCGGCAGTGCTGGACGAGTCGGTCTCTTCCACGCTTTCGCTGTAGAAATAGATGCCCATGGTCATGCGGTGCTTCGGCGTCACACCTGGTTCGCTCCGATCACAAGCCTCGGCTTCCATGGCCGTCTGGTTCACTGACAGCAGGGCTTTCATCCCCATGTGTTCCGCCATTTGTCCCAACTGCCGAATCGACATTTCTGACAGGCCACTGTAATGGACGCTACGCTCCATGAACGGGTCACCTGCGCCCATCACGTTGTGCACGGCAGCGGACGCATGGTCGCCCAGGTTATGCCCCAAGTAGAAGGCCTTCTCGTCTGCCCCCTTGGACGGCACAAACGCCTGTGTGTTGAGCTTGACACGACCTTGTTCGGTCAGGGAAACAACCCCCAAACGCAGCAATTCGTCCAGAACCACGCGAGACCGGATATCGCTGTTGATGCCAGAGACCAGGGCCTCGAACGAAACTTCGCCCCCTTCGCTCGCCATGCGAGGCAGCGCCTTGGGAGAGCCGTCGTCATTCAGGTATCGCGGCTGGGCCGTCCAACGGGACACCACCTGGGTTCCGAGGGGAACGATGCTGGGCCCGTCATCCCGCTCAGAGGAAGACAGTGTGCGAATGCGGCTCACATCCTTGCGGTGCACACCTGTCAGCAAACTCACACGGCTGTCCGTCGGAGCCTTATCGTCCAAACGAAAATCCCGGTCGGCCACTTCCACGAACAAGCGCTTGAGCAGCTCGTTCAGGTACTGAATGGTGACGCCATTTTGGAGCATCAACTTGATCAGTGGACGCAAAACGCGACGGAGAGCCTGCACCACAGCAGGCGACGGCGCGAGGTTGGCGCCAGAGCCGCTGTCCATCGGCACGTCGGTGGCGATAGACCTATCGGCCGGCGCCGACAAAGGGGTTTCTGCAGAGGAATCCATGTGGGAATGCTGGTAAGACTGATACGAACTCTAACATTCCGCGTGGGAATGAATTCGCAAGCCGTTTTTCAAACGTGGAGAAAGTCACGGCTTGCCCAAACTTGCCATTTGGTCAACTGCATTTTTGTCGCATTGCAGCACCAGCATGGTGGTGGATTTTTTTCCCCTGATATGCAATGGGGCGAACAAGAGAACGAGAAGTACCGAAGCACGCCGTTATAGTCGAAACATGCCAGCGCCCTCCCCCACGCCAGCCCCCCCCACCATCGACCTCACGCAGGAACCCGGCCACTTGATCAGGCGCGCACATCAGCGCGCCGTCTCCGTCTTTCACGACACGCATGGGCGCGAAGTCACGCCGGTTCAGTACGCCCTTCTCCGCGCGCTGGAGAGAGAGCCCGGCATCGACCAGGTCACGCTGGCGGACCGCGTTGCGCTGGATACCTCCACCACCGCCGACATTGCAGCCCGAATGGAGAAAAAGGGCTGGATTCGTCGCGAGCTCCTGGCCAGGCGTCAAAGATCCTTGCATCTGACCGAACAGGGAAGGCTTCTTCTGGCCACCATGCTACCGCGCGTCGGCCCCATGTATGACCAGCTGTTGGGCGCCCTCGATGCCACAGAGCGCCAGCAATTGCTCGACCTTTTGCAAAAGTTGGTCGGTTTGCCTCCCCATACCACCGCCGGGTAATTCCCGATCCCGCTGCCTTCTTCCTGGCGTAAAATCCTTTCATTCCGTATACTGAATGACTCATTGACCAACGAAGATGCGTTGCAAAAAAAGGAGAACACCCATGTTTCCCGTCAACACCTGGTACGTTGCAGCGAGCAGCGACGAACTCAAGGACAAGCCCTTGGGGCGCACCATCTGCAATCGACCCATGGCTTTTTACCGCGGCCTCGATCAGCAGGTGCACGCCGTAGAAGACTTCTGCCCTCACCGAGGTGCCCCACTCTCGCTCGGTTTCGTCTCCGAGGGAAAGCTGGTGTGTGGCTACCATGGGCTCGAGATGGGATGCAACGGCAAAACCGTTGCCATGCCGGGTCAGCGCGTCAAGGGTTTTCCTGCTATTGGCACCTACGCGGCGGTTGAGCGCTACGGCTTCATCTGGGTCTGGCCGGGAGACCAGGAAAAGGCGGACGCCGCACAAATCCCCGAAATGGAATGGCACGACAACCCTGATTGGGCTTATGGCGGTGGTCTGTACCATGTCAAGGCTGACTACCGCCTCATGGTGGACAACCTTATGGACCTCACCCATGAAACCTATGTCCACTCCACCAGCATCGGGCAACCTGAGATCGACGAAACCCCTTGCAAGACCAGCGTCGAGGGAGACACCGTCATCACCAGTCGCTTCATGAGCGACATTCCGGCGCCACCATTCTGGAAAGCAGCCCTGCGGGCCAAAGGCTTGGCCGATGATGTGCAGGTAGACCGCTGGCAGGTGTGCCGCTTCACACCGCCAAGCCATGTGATGATTGAAGTGGGCGTGGCACATGCCGGCCATGGTGGCTACGACGCCCCTGCCGAACACAAGGTCTACAGTGTTGTGGTTGACTTCATCACTCCGGAAACCGATACAAGCATGTGGTATTTCTGGGGAATGGCCAGGAAGTTCAAGCCCGAGGACGCAGCACTGACCGACGAGATCCGAGAAGGGCAAGGCAAGATCTTTTCCGAGGATCTGGAAATGCTCGAGCGACAGCAAGCCAACCTCAGCGCGCATCCCGCAAGGCAATTGCTCAAGCTCAATATAGATGCTGGCGGCGTGCAGTCCAGAAAGATCATTGACCGCCTGATTGCACAAGAGCAATCGGAGACGCAGCAACAGGAGACCACAGCATGAGTCAACCTGACTTGCCATTGCAAGTGAAGATCGCCCGCAAGCAGGCGGAAGCCGAGGGCATTTGCAGCCTGGAACTGGTCAGCACAGACGGCGGGCCTCTCCCCGCTTTCGAGGCCGGAGCCCACATCGACATCGCCGTACCAGGTGAAACCGCTGGCAGTTCCATCGTGCGCCAGTATTCCTTGTGCAATGCGCCTGGCGAGACGCACCGCTATGTACTGGGCGTGCTGCGCGATGCGGCCTCGCGGGGCGGATCAGCGGGCGTGCACGAGCGCCTGAACGTGGGTGACGTTGTTTCCATCAGCGCGCCTCGCAATCATTTCCCCATCGACAAAGCGGCAGGTCACCATCTGTTGCTCGCAGGTGGCATTGGCATCACGCCACTGCTGGCAATGGCGCTCGCGCTGCAGGCACAAGGCAAGCCATTCACTCTGCATCACGCGACACGCAGTGCCTCCCGCACTCCCTTTGTCGAAATGCTCAAGCAGGCGGCGTTTGCGCCTCAGGTGCACCACCATTTCGATGATGGCGCAGCAGAGCAAAGGCTTGACATCGAGAATGTTCTGGCCAACGCATCGCCTGACACACACCTGTATGTTTGTGGACCTCAAGGTTTCATGGATGCAGTCCTGAATCGCGCCAAGGCGGCAGGCTGGGCAAGTGAACGTGTGCACTACGAATTCTTTGGTGCCGCGCCGGCGGCTCGGGCCGATGACGGCAGCTTTGAAATTGAAATCGCCAGCACGGGACAGGTCATTCCGGTGGCCGCTGATGTGTCAGCGCTCCAGGCCATGCTCGACGCCGGCTTCGACATCCCGATGTCGTGTGAACAAGGTGTGTGCGGCACATGCCTCACGGGAGTCAAAGGGGGTGAAGTCGATCACCGTGACCACTTCCTTACCGATGAGGAGCAGGCAGCCAATGACCAGTTCATGCCCTGTTGCTCACGGTCGAAAACTGCGCGACTGATCGTCGACCTCTGAAGCGGGTTTCCCGCTTCTCCTCCGAGGAGCAGAGGAATCCCCTGACATGCCGCAACGTACCGATCACATCAACGGCAGATCTCGCCATTGATCGCTCAGCGTGTCAGGCTGGCATACAGCAGCGGCAGCTTTTCCGGCAGCCGCTGCACCCGGTCCACCACCATGTAGTTGCGTGCGCCAAAAATCCGGCTAACGTATGCGTCGGCTCGTGGGTCAAGCGTCATGCAAAAGCTGTTCACGCCACTTCGCGTCGCATTCTCCACTGCCTTCTTGGCATCCTGGCGCAAATACTGCGGGTCTCGAACGTCCACATCGGCTGGTTCTCCATCGGTGATCACGATCAGCAGCTTCTTAGAACTCTTTTGCTGCTCCAGCAAAGCTGTCGCGTGGCGGATCGCCGCCCCCATGCGGGTTGAGAGCTTGCCTTCCATGCCCGCCATGCGGGCCTTGGCCAGATCGCTGTAAGGCTGGTTGAAGTCCTTGAAACGCCAGTAGTTCACTTCCTGGCGCCCGTCTGAGCAGAAACCGTGAATGGCAAAGGGGTCGCCCACCTTGTGCATGGCGTCCGCCAACAGCGCACAAGCTGATCGCGTCAGATCCAACACCGTTTGCCGAGGCGCAGGATCGACTCGGTCGCCGGGCCGCCCCAAGACCGAGTCAGCCCCCTCAGGGGGCAGCGACCCACGCAGCGGCGGAGCGTGGGGGCCTGTGACTCGGTCGCCGGGCCGTCCCAAGACCGAGTCAGCCCCCTCGGGGGGCAGCGACCCGCGCGGCGGC
>JBNKNN010000216.1:0-19407 GCA_050293865.1 Hydrogenophaga sp.
GGTGTATCCCATCGCACGATAAGGGGCCAGCCGCTGCCACGCACGGTCGAATCCCGGCTGCACGTCCTGCTTGTTCAGCGCCACGGCAATGTCAATGCCTTCGGCTTCGGCCGCGATCAGGGCTCTCGCCAATTGGCGCTCAGAGAATTCAGGCTCGGCCGCCAGCAAAACCAGAACCTGGTCGATGTTGGCTGCGAATGATTTCGTGCGCATCTCATCCTGTCGGTACATCAGGTTGCGCCGGGGGATCACTTTCTCGATGCGTCCTTCGTCGGCTGAGGCCAGCCACTGAACTCGGTCGCCGACCACGGTCTGGTTCTTCTTCCCTTTGGTGTGGCAGATGCGTCGAGTGCCGTCGGCGGATTCGACCAGGCAATGTCGGCCATGGCTTCCGACCACCAGCCCTGCTTGGGTTTCGACGGCGCTCAATTGATTGCTCCAGTTGTCAAGCTGCAGCAGCGGCTGTGGGCATCAGGCGCGATATGCGCTCGCTGGCCGGTGGGTGGGAATAGTAGAAGCGAACGAAGAGTGGGTCGGGTGTCAGGGTATTGGCGTTGTCTTTGTAGAGCTTGAGAAGGGCGTTCGCGAGGTCCTGACCATTGGTGTGTTCCACCGCATAGGCATCGGCCTCAAATTCGTGTTTGCGCGAGAGCTGCGCCATCAGAGGAGACAGGAAGTAGGTCAGCAGTGGCACCACCATCATGAAAAGGATGATGGCCAGAGCGTCGTTTGGTCCTTCAAGGCTTGGGCGTACGCCCAGGCCCAGGAAAAACCAGGGCTGCGCGGACAGCCACCCGAGAAGACCGAAGCCAGCCAGGCTCAAGGAAAACATCAGTACCGTGCGTTGCAGGATGTGGCGACGTTTGTAGTGGCCCAGCTCGTGGGCCAGCACAGCATCGATTTCAGGTGGCGCCAACTGTTTGAGAAGCGTATCGAAGAAGACAACCCGTTTGGCCGCGCCGAAGCCAGTGAAATAAGCATTGGCGTGGGCACTGCGTCGACTTCCATCCATCACAAACAAGCCTTTGGCCGCGAAGCCGCACCGCTTCATGAGGGCCTGTACGCGCGACTTCAGGGTTTCGTCTTCCAGCGGTTCGAATTTGTTGAACAGAGGCGCGATGACTGTTGGGTAGATGATCAGCATCGCCAGACTGAAGACCGTCCAGACACCCCAGGCCCACAGCCACCAGGCCTCGCCGGCTGCGTTCATCAGCCAGAGCACGACCGCAGCAATGGGGCCTCCAATCAAGGCGCCGACGATGCCCCCCTTGAACATGTCGCCCAACCACAGGCCTACGCTCATCTTGTTGAAGCCAAATTGCTCTTCAAGGCGGAAAGTGGCCCACCAACTCATTGGCAACGAAAGGATTGCCCCTATGAGCGAGAAGGAGCCGAGCAGGGCAATCTGCTGCCACATTCCGGGACCCATCAGTTCCAGCAAAAGGCCGTTAAGCCAGTCGAGGCCCCCCAGCAATGTCCAGCCCAGTAGCACGGCAGCATCAAATGCGTTGTCCAGAATCCCAAAACGGGTTTTGGCGATGGTGTAATCCGCGGCTTTCTGATGGGCTTGCAGGGTGATCGAATCGCTGAACGCTGCAGGCACGGTTTGCCGATGGCGCGCCACGTGGCGGATCTGGCGGGATGCCAGGGCGGTTTTCACCGCCAACACCAGAATCAGGAGGCCGCAGAATACGAAAGTCAGAAGGGTCGGCATGTCGTGCATGTCGAGAGTCTATCGGAGTCAAAGCGATTGGCTGACGGTTGACGCAATGGCCGGTTCGAAAAAATGTCTGTCTTGGGCGAGAATATGCGGTTATGACCGAAAACACCCAGACTGCAACGCCAGGCACCGAAGCGGCAGAATCAGCCGAGGTTTCCCTGGCCAAAAGCGACCAGAATCTGATTTGGCTCGACTGTGAAATGAGTGGATTGGACCCCGAAAAAGAGCGGCTTCTCGAGATCGCAGTGGTGATCACTGGCCCTGATCTGGAACCACGGGTAGAAGGGCCAGTGATTGTGATCCACCAGTCCGACGAAGTGCTTGACGGCATGGATGCCTGGAACAAGGGGACTCACGGGCGCAGTGGCTTGATTGACAAGGTGCGCAGCAGCACGACGAATGAAGAAGACGCTCAGGCCGAGTTGCTGGGGTTCATTTCCCGCTATGTGCCCAAGAATGGTTCGCCCATGTGTGGCAACACCATCAGTCAGGACCGCCGCTTTCTGGTGAAGTACATGCCAAAGCTGGAAGCGTACTTCCATTACCGATGTCTGGACGTCAGCACGCTCAAGGAGTTGGCCAAGAGGTGGCGCCCTGAGGTGTTTTCAGCGTTCAAGAAGCATCAAAAGCACACTGCTTTGGCCGATGTGCATGAGTCCATCGACGAACTGCAGCATTACCGGGAGCATTTCTTGCGCTGAAGAGCTGGAGATGAAGCAGGCTTGAAATCGAAGCCCGATCATCGCCATCAGTGCAGATAGAGATCAACCACGAGGAGGTAGTGCTCATTACATGACAACCATGTGTCAAAATCGTGACAGTCTGAATCTGCCCCCGCTATGAAAAGCCGATCCAAATCCCTGAACCGCTACCGTGACGTACTCCAGCTGGGGGCGTCTGTTCTGTTTCTTCTGCTCGTTGGCTTTTTTGCTTCGGCAACGGGCGCAAATTTGGCGGGCCTTTCGGGGGCGTCCACCTGGCTGTTGATTGTGTCCGCTGTGGTCGGCGGGTACATGGCGATGAACATTGGTGCGAATGACGTGGCCAACAACATGGGGCCTTCGGTCGGGTCTGGCGCCATGATCATGGGGTGGGCCATTGTTGTGGCTGCCGTTTTCGAAGCGCTCGGTGCCGTCGTGGCAGGCGGGGACGTGGTGGGCACGATCAAGGGCGGCATCATTGATGCGGCGCAAATAGACAACGCAGCGCGATTTGCCCTGGTGATGTTCTCTGCCTTGATGGCCGGGGCGCTCTGGCTGCACCTGGCCACTGCGATTGGCGCACCGGTTTCAACCACGCACTCGATCATTGGCGCCGTCATGGGCGCCGGCATTGCCGCTGGTGGCTGGGGTCTGGTCAACTGGGGTACGGTGGGCTCTATTGTGGCCAGCTGGGTCGTCTCTCCGCTGCTGGGTGGAGCCATTGCGGCGGGATTTCTCTACCTGATCAAGCGCAGCATCACCTATCGAACCGACATGACCACGGCAGCGACCAAGGTCGTCCCTTGGCTGATCGCCGTCATGGCCTGGGCGTTTGCGACCTACATGCAGCTCAAGGGGCTGAAGCATTTGTTCAAGGTCAGCTTTGGCATGGCCATCGTGATTGGCTTCGTTGTTGGCCTCGTGGTCTGGGCGCTGATCAAAGGGCCTATCTCCCGCCAGGCTCAGCGCCAAGAGAATTCCAAAGACGGCGTGAATCGCCTGTTTGTTTGGCCGCTCGTTTGCTCTGCCGCCTTGTTAAGCTTCGCACATGGCGCGAACGACGTGGCCAATGCCGTTGGCCCACTGGCAGCCATTTTTGAAGCCGTGCGTTCTGGCGCCGTGGCGGCCAAGGCTTCCACGCCGCTGTGGATCATGGCCTTGGGTGCCGCTGGCCTGGCGGTGGGGCTGGCGCTGTATGGCGCTCGGCTGATCAAGACAGTGGGCAAGGAGATCACTGAACTTGACAACATGCGCGCGTACTCGATTGCGATGGCTGCCACCTTGACAGTTATTGCTGCGTCACAGCTGGGCATGCCTGTTTCGACCACCCACATCTCCATAGGCGCGGTCTTTGGCGTGGGCTTCCTGCGCGAACTTCTGAAGGTCAACTACGCCAAGATGGAAGCGGCCGTGTTTGCCGGTCATCAGGGAGAAGATCGCGCCGAAGTTGAAGCCTACCTTCTGCGGTTTGAAGCTGCCGAAGTGAAAGAAAAGAAGAAAATGCTCGCGGACATGAAGAAGCGCGCCAAGGCCAATGCTCAGCTAGAGGGTGCTGTATTCGACAAATCCGAACGCAAGGCTTTCAAGAAAGCCTACAAGAAAGAATTGGTCAAGCGCTCCGCCGTGATGCGCATTGTTGCCGCCTGGATCATCACTGTTCCGGCAACCGCGCTGCTGGCCGCGATACTGTTCCAGATCGTTGTGGCCGTGGCTGGCTGACGCGGCATCGACCCATAGCCCAGAAGATAGGCAGAGGTCAAAAAACAAAAAGCTTGGGGTTTTCCCGTGTTCGTGAGAGAATCCCAGCTTCGCCTGGAACCCCATGCAACTGGTCAGGCGAAAGAAGCACAGCTTGCATCTGCCTCTGACAACCGGCCTTTGCCCCATTTCATACATTTGATTGGTGGGCACCATACCCGTCCAGCCTGAATGGCCAGGGGGTAATGCAATACCAAGGCCCTTCGTATCTTCCAACGCGCTGGCGCCATGCCAGCCCGAAAAGATGACGCGCTGACCGTTTGATGGTTGATGTCGGATGAACCATCAATCGGGCCAATGATCGGGTCCGCTGGCGCGCGTCTGTTCAAGACGAGTCTGCTCGCGGCCGCCCGTCTCGCTGCCCAAGTAAAGCGCCTTTGTGCGCAGGAAGCGAATCGCGTCATGACGACCGAATTTGAATCGGCCGGTAGCTCCGTGCAACCAGAAACCGAAATCACCACTACCGACAACACTGCTCAGCCAGCGACCGTCTCCAACGGTTTCGTCGAGCTTGGCTTGAGGCAAGAGTTGCTCGCCGCAGTGCGAGACCTGGGCTATACCGAGCCAACGCAGGTACAGCGCAAAGTCATCCCCGTGTCCACCGTGGCTGTCCCGTCTTCGGCGAAAGGCTCGGATGACGAAGGCGCTCAGCAGCGATATGCCGACCTGATGGTTTCGAGCCAGACAGGCAGCGGCAAGACCGCGGCTTTCTTGCTTCCAGTGCTGCATACCCTGATTGAGCAGAAGGAAGCCGCTTTCGAGCGCGAGCGTCAAGCCCAGGAGGCGGCTGCGGCGGAAGCCCTTGCGAACGGGGACAACCCTCCGCGTAAACCCAAACGCCGCAACCCCAAAGACCCACGCAACTTCAAAGCCGCTGCACCTGGTGCCCTGGTTCTGTGTCCGACTCGCGAGTTGGCTCAGCAAGTCGCGCACGACGCCATCGATCTGGTTCGCCATTGCCGCGGTTTGCGCATTGCCAGCGTGGTGGGCGGAATGCCCTACCAGGTTCAGGTAGCGCGTTTGCAGAACGCTGACCTGGTCGTGGCCACGCCCGGTCGTCTGCTGGATTTGCAGCGGTCCAATCAGATCAAGCTCTCCGAAGTGCAGTTCCTCGTTGTTGACGAAGCCGATCGCATGCTTGATCTTGGCTTTTCAGACGATTTGGCCGAGATCAATGAACTCACCAGTCAGCGTCGCCAGACCCTGATGTTCAGCGCCACTTTCGCTCCGCGCATCCAGCAACTGGCCATGCGTGTCATGCACGAAGGTGGCCAGCACGTTCAGAAGGTGCAGATCGACTCCCCCCAAGAGCGTCACGCCAATATCACGCAGTCGTTGTATTGGGCGGATAACTTCGCTCACAAGCGCAAGCTGCTGGACCACTGGCTGCGGGACACCACAATCGACCAGGCCATCGTGTTCGCCAGCACCCAGATCGAATGTGACGCCTTGGCAGAAGATCTCCAGCAGGCCGGGTTCGCCGCCGTGGCTCTGCATGGTGCTTTGAGCCAAGGCTTGCGCAATCGCCGCCTGATGGCGCTGCGCAGTGGCCAGGTGCAGATTCTGGTTGCCACCGACGTGGCAGCCCGAGGCATTGACGTGCCAACCATCACCCACGTGTTCAACTATGGTCTGCCCATGAAGGCCGAAGATTACACCCACCGGATCGGTCGCACGGGTCGTGCAGGGCGCTCAGGTCTGGCCATTACGTTTGCTGAGTTCCGTGACCGTCGCCGGATTGGCGATATCGAGGCTTACACCCGCCAGCGTTTTGAGGAGAAGACGGTGCCAGGGCTGGAGCCAACGCAGCCGGCTTACCGGGCGCCTCGTCGTGATTCGCGCCCTCAGGGCCGTGGAGGCCGAAGCGGCGGCGGTGCCGATTTCCGCGGACGTCCTCGTCGCGCTGATGGCGGAGATCAACGGGGTGGCTTTGGTGGTCAGCGTGGCCAAGGCGGCTTCCGCGATGATGGTCGCCGCGGCGGCCAAGACGCCGGTCGCGGCGAAGGTCGTGGGTTTGGTGGCCATGGGCAACATCACTCCGGCGGCCGTAGTGAGGGTCGATTCGAGCGCGAGCGTCAGTTTGATGCGCCTCGTGGTCAGCAGCGAGAACAGCGTGGCCGCGCGAGCGACCGTGGCGATTTCCGCGGCGGCAACGAGTACCGTGGTGGTAACACTGGTGGCCAACAGCGCTTCGGAGAGTTCGGCCGTGGCAATGGAAACGGCAACGGCGCCCCTGGCGCGCGCCGGACGGGTAGTGGCGATCAAGGTCGTCGCAATGCTGGCGGCTTCGGTGGAGGCAACAATCGTCCAAGCCGTTCACGCTGAGTGCTTGGGCTTTCGTCTCAGCCCGGTTGGAAAAGGCAACAGCCTCTGACTGATTGGTGAGTAGGGCCGGCCGAAAACAAAGAAAAGCCACGGCATGCCGTGGCTTTTCTTTTCTGGCTGGTGGAAGTCGGGCGGCTCAAGACCTGAGCATTTTCATTGCCTGACTGTTGGTGGCTTGAAGATGAATGGCGCAAGCTTGTCAACGTAATACGTGGCTGCGCCGGTGGATAGGTGGCCGTAGTCGTAACTCAGGGGTTGCTGTGCGTCTTCACTGATCCGGGTCAGGCATCCGTCGTCGTTGCAGAAAAACTGCATGCCAGAAACAAACTCGATGTCCATTTGTGCCGCCCGCTTGCGCATCTCGGCGGTGATCTGCTCGAGTTTGGGATCGAGTCCGTCCTTGATTCGCATGGGCGGCATGGCCAATGGAGGCCCCTCCCGCCACTTTTCAAGAAGAATTTGTGGGAGCGGTTTCTTCCAGTAAGGTACGGCACCCAGCAAAATGATCCTTGGCACGCCCGCCTTCTTGACTTCCTGTACGGTCCGGGCCAGATTGTCTAGGCGGTAGCGGGGGTGATGCCAATAGGCGTACATGATCACGACATCGGGCCTGGACTTGCGAATGGCTTCGATGTTGCTGTCGTTAAGTGCCTTGCACAACGGGCGTGACTCGAAGTCCAGAATAGGGGGGCAAGTAGCGGCCGCCCGCTCTCCCAATCCGAACTCGTATTTGCCAGACGCTTGCAATGCCTTGAAGCCGGGGTAGAGGGACCCAGCATGCGAATCGCCCCACAGGAAAATGAGAGGGCGCTTCTTTTCGATGCAGAAGTCCTTGTACGAGGAGGGCTTGAACTTGAAGTCCAGCATGCAATCTCCATCGCGCCAGCCTTCAATGACGGCCGACTTGCCACCCTTGCTCATCATGGTGCGCACGATTTGCGGAAAGCGATCATCGAAACCGTTCTGCCGGTAGGTATAGAGGCCTGCGCTTGCCACGCCTACCATCAACAGACTCAAGCCGATGGTGGTGGCGCGACGATTGAAGCGACCGAAGCGAACCGGAATTTCGAAAATGACATACGTCAGCCAGGACAAGAGCACTGCGAGGCCAATCCAGCCCCACATTTGCGCGACTGGGGGGTGCTCACCCGCACGCACATAAGCATAGGCCATGAAGGGCCAGTGCCAGAGGTACAGCGGGTAGCTGATCAGGCCAACCCAGACAAACGGCTTGCTGGCCAGGATATGACGGTTGAACCACGCGTGGGGGCCTGCCGCAATGAGGAGCACCGTGCCCAGCGTCGGCAGCAATGCCCAGCCGCCTGGAAACTTGCGCTCGGGGTGAACAGTGGCGAACACGATGACCAGAAGGGCAACACCTGCCCATGCCAGCCAGGTGCCCTTTGCCGAGTCGGGCGCAAAACGGTGTGCTTCGTGCGGCAAGCCTTTTGGCAGGCGAATCAAGCCGGACCAGCCCACCTGATAGGTGTGCATGGCGGCCAGCATGGCCCCGATCATGAGCTCCCAGAATCGGGAGAGCGGGTTGTAGAAGGCTGCAGTCAAATCAGAGCGCACCATCACCATGTTGAAGGCGAAGGACAACAGCAATACGACGAAGACGAAGCGGATGGGGTTCCACTTGAATTTTGTGACAGCGAGCAACAACAGTGGCCAGAACAGATAGAACTGCTCCTCAATGGCCAGCGACCAGAGATGCAGCAGCGGCTTGGAAGCCGAGGCCGCATCAAAATAGCCGGCTTCGCGCCAGAACGCGAAGTTGGAGAGGAACGTGCTGCCTGCGAAGACATGTTTGCCCAATGCCCGGTAGTCGTTCGGGATCAGGATGTACCAGCCCATGACCAGGGTGGTCGCCAGCACCAGCAGCAGCGCCGGAAAGATGCGTTTGATCCTTCGGGCATAGAAATCGGCAAAGCTGAACTTGTCTTTGCGCATCTGCCCCAGGATGATGGAGCTGATCAGATAGCCAGAGAGGACAAAAAATATGTCTACGCCCACGAAACCGCCCTTGAAGGCTTCCGGGAACGCGTGGTGAATCACCACGGCTACCACGGCGATGGCACGCATGCCATCGATGTCGGGCCGGTAGTGGTCGTTGAGAGAAGTCGAAGTCATCAGGGCGGGCAGAGCAGTGACAGCGCGCGGCTGCGCTGGCAGAGATTCAGCGGCAGACGGTTCTCATCGTCCGCCGGTCTACGAGGAAATTTCAGCCGTAGAGCTTCTGCGCAATATCAAGCGCAAGTGTTTGCGGCAGCTCAACGTCGTTGAACATGAGCATTTCGCCGGGCTCGACGTCGCGGGTGAGAACGGCTTGTTGCACCATGCCAATGGGCACATGCCCTTTGACATCCTCGATGCGTGCAGCCTCGCCTCTCAGCTGGAAGCCACCAATGGCCCGGTCAATGCGCGTCCCGGCCTTCATGGCATGCTTGGCGATAGCGACAACAGTCACTTTGGGTTGAGTGGAGTTGTTGAGCAGCGCGCCACCACCGTTGATCACCCTGCGCAGCGTCTTCACAATTTCGTACTGGCAAAGGTGGAACATTTTGGACAGTACGTAATAGGGGCCGTCACCCAGCTTGAGGTAGGTCAACGCTTTCCACTCTTCAGCATCGTGGGTGCCGACGACGAATACGCCAGCATTGCCCGGAGAGAGCACATAGTCGGAAATGGGTTGACCCAACTCGGTGGCCAGACGGGCCAACTCTACTGCTGCCTTGGGAATCTCGGGCGACTTTGGGCCTTCCATGCCCTGTCTGCTCACGGTTGCTCCCAAGCCGTTCGCCACGAAAGCCTGCTCGATCTGAATTTTTGTGCCGTCGGTGAACGAAGTGGTCTGTTCTACGCTGATACCCTGTTTGCCTGCCCAGTACGCCATCTCTTCAGGCGTGGGTGTGTGATTCAGGAATCCTTTCATGTTGCCGTACACCAGGGGGGAGAAACCCATGGAGACCGCTTCTTCATGCAGAGCTGCGATACAGCCGGGCTGATCGCCCTCGGCTTCCGTCAGCAGACCTTTGTCGGCGAAGAAAGACCCGGTGGTGACGTGGAACTCGGAGTTCATGGTCACGACGGGTTTGCCCGCCTTGAGAGCCTGGTTGATCACATCAGTGGAGTGCAAGACATCGCCACTGCATTCCACAACGATGTCGCTGTGGTCCAGCATTTCCTGCACGGAATGCGTGAGCAGCTCAGGGTAGGGGTACCCGTCAGCTTTGTCCAACGGACGCCGCGTGAGCACTTTGGACAATGCCATGTCCGAGGTGTGCTTGGTGATCAGGCGGGAGAAGCCGCCGGCGATGAAGCCTGTACCGACGAGGCCAATGCGATGAATTTTGGAAGTGTTCATGGGCTTTTCTGCTTGATTTGAGCTCACATGGGGCTGGGTACGACTCAAAGAACGTAGCGATCGCGACTGCCAGGCTGAGTGTGCGACCATTCGGGCGTATTGTTCTGTGACTTGAAACCGGAGACCATGTTCCCGAGAAAGGCATCGATGGCAGGCAAGTCCGCTGCATCGAGTGCCACATTGAGGTGGTCAAGCGCTTCGCGCAGTTGAGGCCAGGGCAGATACTCTTCGTGTGCCTTCATGATGCGCGGGTGTGGCGTGGGTTGCGGATTGTCGCCAATGAGTAGTTCTTCGAACAGCTTTTCTCCTGGGCGCAGACCCGTCACCCGAATCTCAATGTCGCCTTCCGGATGGTCTTCGTCGCGGACCGTCAGACCCGAGAGTTCGACCATGCGTACGGCCAGATCACGTATCTTGACGGGTTCGCCCATGTCCAGCACGAAGACGTCGCCGCCCTTGGCCATGGCGCCGGCCTGGATGACCAACTGCGCTGCTTCGGGAATGGTCATGAAGTAGCGGGTGATTTCTGGGTGGGTGAGAGTAATGGGACCGCCGTCGCGGATCTGATGTCGAAAACGCGGTACCACTGAACCCGAGGAACCAAGAACGTTGCCAAACCGGACCATCGAAAAGCGCGTTTTGCCAGCGTGGGTGTCCGCCATCGCTTGCAGCACCATTTCAGCGAGGCGCTTGCTGGCGCCCATGACGTTGGTGGGGCGAACGGCCTTGTCGGTGCTGATGAGCACGAAATCCGCGACACCTTGTCGGGCGGCTGCTTCAGCCGTGACCAGCGTACCAAGTGTGTTGTTGCGGATGCCTTCGACCGGATTGTGTTCCACCAAGGGCACATGCTTGTAAGCGGCAGCATGGTAGACGGTGTCGGGCTTCCAGGCAGCCATGATCTCGTTCACGGCCTTGGCGTCGCGGACCGACGCCAGCAATGGCACAAGCAATGTGTCTGATTGGAGGAGTCGAGATTGCAGCTCTTGATGAATCTCGAACAGGGCAAATTCACTCTGCTCGACCAAGATGAGAGTGTGCGGCGACAGGTCACTGATCTGGCGACACAATTCGCTGCCAATGGAGCCTCCTGCTCCGGTGACCAGTACATTCTTGCCCGCGATGTTCTTGCCCAAGAGGATGTGGTTGGGTGTGACCGGCTCGCGACCGAGAAGGTCATCGATCTCCAGTTCCCTCAAATCGGAAGTGCTTACCGTGCCTTTGGCCAGACCACTCACGCTGGGCAGTGTTCGCACCTGCACGTGGGCTTTGAGCATCTGCTCAATGAGTTCGTTTCGCCGCCGGCGGTTGACAGATGGGATGGCCAAAAGTACGGTGGCAATCTGCAGTGCGGGTACCAGGGATTCGAGATCCTTGGGGCTGTAGATGGGCAAACCGTTGAGCACATGGCCATGAAGGCGGTCGTCGTCGTCCAGGAAGCCCACGACACGCATCTCGTTGCTGTTGGACATGGCTGCAGCCAACTGCCGTCCGGCATTGCCGGCGCCGTAGATCAGCACCTTTGGCAGGCTGGCCTGCATCAGCGCGTTGTGGTAGAGGCCGCCCAGCCAGAAGCGGGCGAGCAAGCGCGAAGCGCCTACTGCCAGAAGCAACAGGATGGGCTGAATGATGCCCACGGTTCTGGGCACGCCTTCCATGCTGATGGCGGTAAAGATGGTGGCATAGAGCATCCCGTAGATGGCACACGCCTTGATGACGGTGACCAGCGCGGTCAGGCCCGAGTAGCGGAAGATGGCCCGATAGAAACCATTCACCACGAAGATCGGCAAGGCGAGTACCAGTGATCCCAGGACAGCCCATTTGGGCTGCCAGAAGCTGTTGCTGTTGCCCAGCATGACCCAATCACCCAGACGCAGGTAGTACGCGAGCCAGACAGTGAGTACGCAAAGGGCTGCGTCCACCGCCAGCACGATGATGCGCTTGGCGGGTCGGGGAATGCCCAGTATGGGCAAGGCCAATTGGTTCAGCACTTGGGCCTCGTCATGGTTTGAGCAGGGTTTGGTGCCATCAATGAGAAACGCCATCCCTGGCGACGACTCGCCGGAAGGTCAGGAAAAGTATCTTGATATCCAGGATCATGGAGCGGTGATGCAGGTAGTGCTCGTCGAGTGAGACTTTTTGCGGAATAGGCAACTCGTCCCGGCCGTTGATCTGAGCCCAACCTGTCAGACCCGGTACCAGCTCGTGAACGCCTTTCTCTGTCCTCAGGGCCACAAGGTCGTCCTGGTTGAACAGGGCAGGTCTTGGTCCGACAAAGCTCATGTCGCCAGTCAGGATGTTCCAGAGCTGCGGCAATTCGTCCAGACTGCTCTTGCGCAGGAAGTTGCCGATGGGTGTCAGATACTGCTTCGGATCCTGTAGCAAATGGGTGGCCACGGCGGGGGTGTCAATGCGCATGCTGCGAAATTTGGGCATTCGAAAGAGACGGTTGTTGCGGCCAACGCGGTCGCTCCAGTACAGAGCGGGTCCAGGCGAGGTCAGCTTGACCGTCAGGCCGACAGCCAGCATGACGGGTACGAGCAATACAGCCGCGATCAGTGCCAGCGACAAATCGAACAGTCTTTTCATCGGAGGACGCCACCGACAGCCAGCTCAAGGCCTTGTTGGACGGACCATTTGGGCTTCCAGTCCAGCACCTGCATAGTATGCCCGATGTCGGCCTGCAGACTTTGGCTCAAGCGCTCCCATTGAGGGCGTTTGCCGGCCATGCTCAGCGCACGGGCCATCAAGCCTGCTGGAAAGGGTACCAGGCGGGCAGGGCGGTCCATGGCTTTGGCCAGGGCGCGGATCAGGTCTGGAGTGGACAGGTCTTCGCCGTCCGATGCGAGAAAGGTTTCGCCAGCGGCACAGGGGTGTGTGGCAGCCGTCAAGAGGAGGTCTGCCAGGTTCTGGACGCCGATGAGGGAGCGGCGGTTATCAATGTTGGCCAGCGGCAGGGGTATGCCACGTGCCACTGCGTTCATCAATGCCTTGAAATTGGCGCCCACGCCCGGACCATAGACCAATGGTGGACGCACCACCACGATTTCCAGACCAGTCGCCTTCGATATGGCCGCCAGGCCCTTCTCTGCATCCCATTTCGAGCGGCCGTAGGCATCCTGCGGCTGTGCGGGGTCATCATGTTGGAATGGCTGGCCAGGTGGCGTGAACTCGCCCATCACCTTGATCGAACTGAGAAATACCAGGCGCTGCACGCCGGACTCTGCGGCAGACTGCGCCAGCCGGATGGTTCCGTGGGTGTTGATGCGCTGAAACGCTTGCTCGTCAGTCGCTGCCGAGGCGTCCATCTGGTGCACGCGCGCCGCGCAATGAATGACGCATTTCAGTCCTTGCAGCGCAACTCGCCAGTCGGTCTCCGGGGCCAGCGATATGCTCTGCGTTGGCACACCCAGAACAGGACTTCCTCTCTGGGAGAAACCACGCCACACGAGTTGCCGTGCCATCATCTCGCGGCAAAGGGCCTGCCCAACGAAGCCGGTAGCGCCAGTGATCCCGATCATGCGGATGCCGGGCTAGCGTTGCTTCTGCCCCTCGAGCGATGAGCGCTGGCACTTCCAAGCGTGAAAGGCAGGAAGCGCTCCATGATGTACACAGAAGGGACCAGTGCAACACAAGTGGCCAGCAGCACGCCGGCGCTCAACACCCAGTTGGATTCGATCTCGGCAATGCTGGTGTGCAGGACGAAGGCGAGCACCACTTTCATGGATTTGATGATCAGCATGTGAATGACCATGATGGCCATGCTGTATTGGCCCAACCATGCCAGCCAACGGCCTCGTTCACCCAGGGCACGGCAAAGATAGATGACCATGAACAGACCGATAAAGCCATGGGCCAGGTAGCGTACCGGGTGACCCAGCACGACTTCAGCCAGGGTGACGAAACCGTTGGACATGGCCAGAAACGAACCAGCGGCGAGCAGGCCGAATCCGATCCAGAGGCTCACGGAGCTTGGGTGACGACGCATGTTCTGCGCGTATTCGATTCCCCCTTGCAAGAACACCAGACCGACCATGGCTGGTGCAAGACTCCAAGGCAGCTTGACCTCGCGAGATACCCAGTATCCGATGGCGGCGATGCTGGCGACGAGCGCCCAACGAATCAACACAAGCCTGACCCAGGTGTTGATGGACCAGCCCATCACAAATGCGCAGAACAGGGAAACGATGAACCAGACAGGCGCGTTGACCAGGTGGCCGTCACCCAAGGATCCATAGAGCACACCCAGAAACGGCGGCCAAAGACCGTAGCGGAACTGTTCCAACTGAAGGCCCAGTTTCAGCGCCGCCAGGTACCCTGCCAGGTAGAACGCGTAGCCCAGGAGAGCATAGACGAAATAGGGCACCAGCAGAGTTCTGGCCTTGGCGGTCAACATTTGGGCAAAGCCGTGACGGCCAGCCTTCAGCGTCAAGCCGGAAATGAAGAAGAACAGCGGGACGTGGAACGCGTAGATGTAGACATACAGAGCAGACGGGTCGCTCACCGAGGTGATGTGACCAAGGACAATCAGCGCAATGCCCAATCCCTTGGCGGAATCGATCCATGTGATCCGCCCGGTGGACTGTGATGTGGCCGTTGTCGTCGTGCTCGACATCTTGCCCGATCAGTTCTTTTCGGACTTCTGACGGTCGCGAGCCTCAAGCGTGAGCGAGCGGATCTCTTCGAGCAGCTTGCGGTTGGCTGCCTGCAAATCGGCCACGAAGGCGATGAGTATGGTGTGGAATCCAATGACCATCAGGGAGCTGGCCAGTATCAGGGACTGCACATGCCCGTCATAGCCGCCGTCGCTGACCAACCACTTGTAAAGGAATCGAAGACCGATGAGAAAGCCGGCGCCAAAGGTCACCAGGCCGACCGTGCCGAAGAAACGGAAAGGTCTGTAGATGACGAATACGCGGATGATGGTGACGATACTGCGGCGAATGTATGAGCTGATGCTCTTGACCAAGCGGGACGGACGCAAGTCGCCGTTGACGCGGACCGGAACCGAGGTGATGGCCATGTTCTTCTGGCCTGCCTGGATGATCGTCTCCAAGGTGTAGGTGTAGTCGCTGAAAACGGTCAGACGCTGCGCGGCAGCACGACTGATGGCACGAAACCCGCTGGGTGCGTCTGGGATGTCGGTCTTGGACGCCACGCGCACCACCCAACTGCCAAGCTTCTGCAGCATCTTCTTGATCGGGCTGAAATGCTCAATGGCCTGAATGGGACGGGCCCCCACCACGATGTCAGCTTTGCCCTCGACGATGGGTTGTGTGAGCGCAGGAATGTCTGCCGCGTTGTACTGGTTGTCTGCGTCGGTGTTGACAATGACGTCTGCGCCGTTTTCCAGGCAGGCCTGCAAGCCGTTCATGAAGCCCCGCGCCAGGCCCTGGTTTCGGGTGTGCTTGACCACATGATCGACGCCGTTGGCCAGCGCAACTTCTACTGTGTTGTCGGTGCTGCCATCGTCGATGATGAGCCATTCGACCTTGTCGAACCCGGGCACCTCGCGCGGGAGGTCGGCCAATGTGATGGCCAGCGTGGCGGCTTCGTTGTAGCACGGAATTTGGATGATGAGCTTCTTCAACGGGGGTACCCTGTTCGTGTCTGTGTCGCGTAAGCGGTTCAGCGCCCGCCTCAAGCCTTGGGGACGATGGGCCGACCCGAGTGCGGGTGCGGATTCGTCAGAAAGAACTGCTTGGCCTGCCGGGTATTGGCCTCGCACATTTCCTTCATGCGCTGGATCAAGCCAGGAGGAAAATCGCCGGCCCAATCGGCCATGTCAACCTCCGGCTTCATTTTAAGCGCACACAGGTGTTCCGCCTCATTCAGGCAATAGGGAGCCATGTCGGTCACCGGCATGGATGCGCTGCGCCAGTTCGGGTTCAGCGACAGGTAGGTGCTGAACATGCGTTCCATGATGAACGGCAAAAAAGGTGCTTCGTCAGTGTGATAGGTGCGCTTGAGCACATGGGAGACTACCGGGTGGTCAGGGTTGGATTCCATGAACCGCGCCACCGGGAGCAGCAACCCTCCAACAAATGCCTCCCAGAAAGCTTCGTTCCCCACCCAGAAGTTCGAATAGGCCAGCGTTCGTACGTCATGGCGCGGCACCTGGTCGATCTTGATGCCCGTGCCGGCAGCGTCCATCAGCGCCTGGGCAGCGTCGCACAGCCCTGGATGCCAGGTTTCGCCCTGCATCCAAACATTGAAAGCCAGGTAGCGGATCTGCGGAAAAGGGTTGAAGAAGCAAACGTCCGCCGTGTCGTTCTCTCGGCAGTAGTCCAGGAAGCGCAGCGTGGGCATTTGCGCCTTCATCCTGAACTTGGGCGAGAACATGCCGACACGGGCAGGCCCTTTGTGCAGGCCATCGAGATACATGTCCACGTAAATGCGGAATTCGCGCCAGTCGACGAACTGGGGGTTGCGCACCTTCAGGGGCTTGAACAAAGGCTCGATCTGGACTTGCCCGGCCTTGTAGAGTGGTTCGTAGACGGTGACGGCGGTCATTTGGCCTGAGTCAGCAGTGGCATCAACGCTTCTGCGCTGGCTTTGATGTGATGTTGGCGTATGACGTCCTCATAAGCCTGAGAGCGGATGCGCTGTCGGACCGCTGAGTCGAAGGCCAGTGTCTTAAGCGCTTCCAGCCATTCGTCGAGGGTGTTCTCGACCAGCCAGCCAGTCTGGCCGTGCGCCACACAGTCGGTGTAGATTGGGGAAGCCGAATAGATGCCTGGAACGCCTGCCGAACCATAGTTCAGGTATTTGAAGGGGTTCTTGCAGGCATTGAACTCCGCCGCCTTCGTGTCCTCGCTGGCGCCCAGTGGTGTGATGGAGAAAAGGTAATCGCCGGAGATCAGTGACTGCATGTACATGTCATACGGCATGCGGTTCGTGAAATGCAGAAACGGCAGGGAGACGATTTCCGGGAAAGGGTCGCCATAGAAATCGAGCGTGAACTGCGGGTTCTGCAGGAAGAACACCTGCAGCGCCGTCAGCAAAACCTCTTTGGATGTCTGCAGCTTGAGAAAATCCGCATTGGTGAAGACGATACGTCCCTTTTCCTGGGCGGCAGCATCGTCCGCATGCAGCCCACGCGCGTACTTCTCCACCCATATGCCATTGGGCACGTGGTAGGAGACAGGTACGAACCTGCGCATTTTTTCCTGCAAACGGCGATTGGCCACCGACACGCTGTCGCTGATGGAGAGAATCTCCTGGATCAGACTGACCTTGTCGTTCTTGGCTGCGGCGCCACTGTAGGACGGGAAAGAAAAGATCCAGTCGTCGATGTCGTAGACCAAACGCTTGCCGGCTGCACGCGCTTGCCGGGCCAACGTCAACGCTTCGCGCGAAGAGTGCTTGCTCAGCACCAGAGCATCAGCCCACCGAACGCCGTTCTCTGCAGCAGGGTCGACCTCCGAAATGCTGGTGTAATCAATGATGCCGCGGTCGTTGAGGTAGTCGAGCACTTCCGTCACGCGCGCTGCGACCGATAGCGATGGGACACCTGGGGCAACGTGTGATTCGCGCTGCAGCGCCAAAACCTTGAGTCGTCTGGCACTCATGCCATGGCCTCCAGCAGTTGTGAAAGTCTCGCGTCTGGCAACTGGGAGAAAACCTGCAATTGGGGTGTGGCTTCTTCATTGGCTCCGTAGTCAATGAAGCTCAGGCTGGTGTGCTGCGCCATCAGGCAAGGGAAGCGCTCCATGGGAATACGCAGAGCATGGTGCATCAGACACGCGATGGGGCCAGCGTGGCAGACCGCCAGAACCAAGCCATCGTGCTGCCCGCGCACGTCGGCAAGCCACGCGGTGACGCGTTCATACAACTGCTGATGGGACTCGCCACCCGGGTAGGAGTTGAGATGGTTGCTGTAGAAGTCCGGCTGGTGTTGCAGAAAATCTGAAAGCGAGTCGGTTGCCACAGTGCCCGCGTCGGTCTCGCCCAACCGAGGGTCAACGGCAAAGCGGAGATTGGGGAAAATCAGATTCGCGGTTTGCTGAGCACGGCGCCACTGGCTGGTATAGCAGGCCTGCGGCCGAACCAGTGAGGTGAACTGTGCGGCTGCCTGCCTCGCTTGCTCGATGCCAGCAGGGCTGAGTACATCGTCTGGCGTGCCTGTGACCAAGCCAGCCAGGTTGGCCTGTGAAGCGCCGTGTCGTACCAGTGCGAGTTTCATCCGCTGATGTCTTGGAGCGTGGCAATCAGAGGGTCGATCGAGGTTTCAGCGCAGTGGGGCATGAGATGCTCCACCAGCGCGCTGGAGCCGGTCAGGCTCGACTCAGCGCGGCGAGCAGCGTCCTCAATGGAGGACACTTCCGCAGGATTGCAGTAAAAACCAAGATCTTCAAAGTGCTCGCGAGACCAGTCAGACTCCCCCAGCACCAACTTGCAGCCGGAGAGTCCGGCCTCGATCGCGGACAAGCCTGGCGGCTCGAACGAAGTTTCGATGTAGAAGCGGGCGTCCTGCAGCGCCGAGCGGAGGATTTCCGAGCGGGCAGGCAGGGCATCGATAAAGGTCACGTGTCCGGCACCTTCTTCCCGGCATTGCTGGTAGTACTTGGTGTCACGGTGTGCGCCCACCAGCACCAGATGGACGCCAAGCGACTTCAGTGCGCGAATGGTGGCTAGCTGGTTCTTGACAGGCTCGATGATGCCCAGGCAGATGGCATAGTCCTGCACGCCGTAGAGCTGCGAGAACAGGCCCTTGGGGGCCGCGCGCAAGTAGTCGGGATCGGCCTGGGTCAGTATCCGGCGCGTTTTGGCCTCCGGCAGGTCGAACTGGCCGGCGAACATGTCTTGTTCGGCAACTGATTTGAACAGCACCGCATCAGCCAGACGTGTGTGCGCGTTGACCAGATCGATCAGCGACGGGCTGGGCTGGTTCAACCAGAGATTGGGCCAAAGTGCAATCGGCTTGCCTTGTTCGTGCAGGTGCTGAAGCAGATCCAGACCGCCGCCATGCACCGAGAAATGCAGCACAGCATCGTAATTCTCGATGGAACGGGACAGAGGTCCGTAGATGTCCGCGACCAAACCACGCCGCTTGAGCTTCTCTGAGACGGAGAAGATCTCGAACTCGCCGCCGGCCTTTTTCAGGTAGGCGTGATGGTAGGTGGTCAGAAGAACGCGGGGGTAATGCATGAATTTCCGTGCAACGAAAGCGGCTCACCGGTGGCCGCCTCCCCATTTGTTCTGTCATCAGTGGGGACTGCGCTGCAAAAGCGCGCCCGCCGGTCAGGGTTGGTCGGCCCGGGCCGGATCGCCTGGGACCGGTCTCAAACCGATGCCAGCAGTTCGAGCCAGGATGAAACCGACGCTTCCTCCAACAGTTGCGCCGCTCTCAAACCTCCTGATTTTATCAGTTGCTGCCGCAGTCCTGGCTCGTGAGCAAGGCGCTGCAGTTGTTGAGCCGCCTCGGCAGGGGTAGAGAATTCCAGCACTGCATTTGCGCCCACTTCACTGGCGGCTTCGTCTAAGGATTTGCCGCTGTCCAACAGGGATTTGGCCGTGTTGGCGCTGACTTCATC
>JBNKNN010000217.1:0-2361 GCA_050293865.1 Hydrogenophaga sp.
GGCGTTCTCCTTGTAAAGGATGCCAATGGCGGCCGCGGTGAGCAGAAAGTCAATCACACCTTGTTCTGTGGCCTGCGGTGTGAAGCGGGTGTAGTAGTGCAGCACGGCCGGCACAATGCCCGACGCGCCGTTGGTGGGAGCAGTCACGACGCGGCCGCCAGCGGCGTTTTCCTCATTGACCGCCAGGGCGTAAAGGTTGACCCAGTCCAGGACCTTTAACGGATCAGCATGGACGTTCTCGGGAGATGAGGAGAGGTCGTGGTGCAACTGTGGAGCGCGTCGCTTGACCTTGACCCCCCCTGGCAAGATGCCCTCCGTGCGACACCCACGTGCCACACACGCCTGCATGACCGTCCAAATGCGCAGCAGTCCGTTTCGCATTTCTTCGGCGCTTCGCCAGTGCAGCTCGTTGATCTGCATCACCCCGGCGATGGTCAAACCGTGCTTCCGGCAGCGTTGCAGTAGTTCTTCACCTGAGCTGAAGGGGATGGGTAGTTGGGTGGTATCCGGCGCAATGACCTTCTGGCGCTGACCGTCAGCTGCCACGTCATCGCTGACGACGAAGCCGCCGCCCACTGAATAGTACGTGCGACTGAGCAAGATTTCTTCGTCGGCATTCCAGGCAGTGAGCATCATGCCATTGGCATGAAAGGGCAGGGACTGGCTGCGGTGCATCACCAGGTCGCGTTTGTCCTGCCAATCAATGGTGTGAATGTTCAGCAAC
Organism: Hydrogenophaga sp.; assembly: GCA_050293865.1. Lineage (GTDB taxonomy): Bacteria > Pseudomonadota > Gammaproteobacteria > Burkholderiales > Burkholderiaceae_C > Hydrogenophaga. Next base: position 725 of record JBNKNN010000217.1, read on the forward strand.
GACAGGCGCGCGTCGGTTCTGATGGCTGCGACCGTGGGCTCGATGGTCTCTATTGGCACCAGTTCGGGTTCGTGGCCGCAAAGGCCCAGCAGCACAGCTTTGTCGCTGCCATGCCCGCGCCCTGTCGCTCCAAGCGACCCATACAGCGTGCATTGCACGCGGGCTGTCGAAGCCAGCACGCCTTCCGTCTGCAGGGCAGTGGCAAACATGCGGGCAGCCCTCATTGGCCCTACCGTATGTGGACTGCTGGGGCCGATCCCGATCTTGAACAAGTCAAATGCTGAGACGGCCATGGCTTCGAGCACTCTTGTGCAGTCAGAGGCCGCTTGTGCCAGCCCCGCGCAGATCGGCCAGCAAGGCGTCAACGTCGGCTTCAGTGGTGTCCCACGCGCACATGAAGCGGCAGCCGCCCCCGGCAATGAACTGATAGAACCGCCAGCCCTTGTCGCGCAGCGCCTGCGCCAGGGTATCGTTCATGTGAAGGAACACCGAGTTGGCCTGCGGGCCATGGCGGCAATCCACTCCATCTATGTCTTGCACGCCCGCGTGAAGGCGTTGTGCCATGGCATTGGCATGGCCTGCATTGCGCAGCCATACGTCGCCCTCCAGCAATCCCATCCAGGGGGCGGAGATGAAGCGCATCTTGGAGGCCAATTGCCCGGCTTGTTTGACACGGTAGGCAAAGTCTTCGGAAAGCGCACGGTCGAAAAACACCACAGCTTCGCCAACAGGCAAGCCATTCTTTGTACCGCCGAAGCACAGCACATCCACGCCCACTTTCCAGGTGATTTCGCTTGGATGGCAGCCCAGGCTGGCCACGGCGTTGGCAAAGCGTGCTCCGTCCATGTGGATACGCAGCTGGTGCTCGCGCGCCTTGTCGGTCACGGCCTTGAGTTCATCCAGACCATAGACCGTACCCAGCTCCGTGGCCTGAGTGATGCTGACCACTTTCGGCTTGGGATAGTGGATGTCACTGCGCTTGGTGACCAATTGCTCAACGCCTGCAGGCGTGAGTTTGCCTTGGCGAGCGGCTTCACTTTCGCTCTCGGCTACCAGCAGTTTGGAGCCGTTTGAGAAGAACTCCGGCCCACCGCATTCGTCGGTCTCAATGTGCGCGACGGGTGAGCATATCACCGAGTGATAGCTCTGGCACAGGGATGCCAGCGCCAGTGAGTTGGCCGCTGTGCCGTTGAATACGAAGTACACATCGCAGTCGGTGTCGAACAGCTCGCGCATGCGGTCCGAGACCTTTTGGGTCCAGACGTCTTCGCCGTACGCAGGTTGTGGCCCGCTGTTGTTCGCCTCAGCCAGCCAGTGCATGGCCTCGCCACACATGCCAGCGTAGTTGTCGCTGGCGAAGTGCAGTCGGGAAGCGTCTGGAAGGCTGGTGCTCGACACGATGTGTTCTTTCGAAATGGTTCAGTCAGGCTCGCCCAGGGGAATGCAGCTGCAGAACAGGTTGCGGTCGCCGTAGACGTTGTCGATGCGGCCGACCGGCGGCCAGTACGCTTTGTGGGCCCCCACGATCCCCGCTGACGATGTCGCGCGCTCGGGGTGTATCGCAGCGCCCACGTCACGGCCATACGGGTGTGGCCAGTCGGCCTTCATCAGGCTTTCGGCGGTGTGTGGCGCGTTCT
>JBNKNN010000218.1:0-15095 GCA_050293865.1 Hydrogenophaga sp.
GGAACCGGCTTCGCCGCGCCACTCGCATCGCCCCCCTCTGGGGGGTGACGCCAAAGGCGGCGCGGGGGGAAGCCGAAATGCATCAGTCACGCAACACCACCGCGTCGGTGTCATCCCACCAGAAGAAGACATCGTCTTCCCAAGTGATGTCCTGCTGCCCGTGACGGGAGTCGTTGGGTTCGGTGATCTTGATCTTGGTCCCCTGCTCGGTCAACACGATGAAATTGTTGTATGAACCGAAATAGGCGATCTCCTTGACCTTGCCTCGGAACAGGTTGACGCTGACATCCTCAGGCCGGTCCTTGGAAATGCCAATCTTCTCCGGGCGCACAGCCACAGCCACTTGCATGCCCAGGGTGCCGCTGATGCCATGTCCGACCTTCACTTCACCAATGTCAATCCCGATGGCGCAATGATCAACTTCGTCCACTGTGAGCTTGCCCTCGAACAGATTCACGTTGCCAATGAAGTCCGCCACAAAACGGTTGGCCGGGTGCTCGTAGATCTCTGATGGCGTGCCGACCTGCAGCACACGTCCCTTGCTCATGATGGCAATCCGACTGGCCATCGCCATGGCCTCTTCCTGATCGTGGGTGACCATCACGCAGGTCACGCCGACGCTCTCGATGATGTTGACCAACTCGAACTGGGTCTGCTCGCGCAGCTTTTTGTCCAGTGCTCCCAAGGGTTCATCCAGCAACAGCAGCTTGGGCTTCTTGGCCAGGCTACGGGCCAGCGCCACCCGTTGCTGCTGACCGCCGGAGAGCTGGTGCGGCTTGCGTTTGGCATAAGGTGTGAGCTGCACCATGCTCAACATCTCTTCCACCCTGCGCGCCACTTCATCCTTGGGCAAGCCTTCACGCTTCAAGCCGAAGGCCACGTTCTCCCAGATATTGAGGTGGGGAAACAGGGCATAGGACTGGAACATCATGTTCACCGGTCGCTCGTGGGGGGGCATGCTCGCCACATCCTGCCCCCCCAGCAAGATCTTCCCCGAGCTAGGGCGTTCGAAACCCGCCAGCATGCGAAGCAGTGTTGACTTGCCGCAGCCCGAGCTGCCCAGCAAGGCAAAGATCTCTCCCTTGCCTATCGACAGGGATACCTCGTCCACGGCCAGCGCATCGTCAAATCGTTTGACGAGCTTGTCAGTGACCAGATAGTCCGGCTCATAAGTGGTGTCGCAGATCGGGGCTGACATTGAAATTCCTCGCTCGCCAGGGTGGCACTGTCACTTGTTGTCTCGTCCAACCGGCTGCAGCTACCGGGCACACGGTCGACAAACAAAAAGGGCTGTTCATACGCGCCTTGCGGTACGAACAGCCCTGCTTTGCCTGAAGCCCGCCATGGAATGGACCGGCAGCACAGGCATCACTTGCCGCTGATATCAGCTGCCTTTCTTGAACGTGTTGTAGGCCGTGGCCATGGCTTCACGCGCCTCGTTGCTCCAGCTGCTGGGCGGGATCATCTTGTCGAAGTAAGAAGACTCCACGAAGATGGTCTTGTTCTCGGCGATCTCGGGATCGATCTTGTCCATGGCTGCGGTGTTACCGGTGGGGTAACCCATTTCATTGGCCATGGCCGCCGCGTTTTCCGGCTGCAGGTAGAAGTCAATAAAGGCTGCCGCGTTCTTCGGGTGCTTGGCATCCTTGGTGATGGCCATGGTGTCGAAGAAAATCAGCGCGCCGGTCGAGGGCAGCAACGCCTCCACCACGTCGGTCTCACCGTTTTCCTTCATGCGGGCAGCGGCCTGGTTGATGTCGCCAGACCAGCCGATGACAGCGCAGGCTTTGCCACTGGAAATGTCGTCGATCATGGTGGCGCTGAAGATGCGGATGTCAGGACGCACCTTGGCCAGCATGTCGGCAGCGGCCTGGTAGTCCGCTGCATCGTTGGAATACGCATCCTTGCCCAGGTAGTGCAGAGCGACAGGAATGATTTCCGTTGGCGCATCCAGATACGCAATGCCGCAAGACTTGAGCTTGCTGGTGTACTCCGGCTTGAAGACCAGGTCCCAGGCGTTCTCTGGCATGGCCATGCCGTCCAGCGCCTTCTCGACCTTGGTGCGGTTGATACCCACGGTGGTGAAACCCCAGGCCCATGGCACCAGATGAGCGTTGTCGGGATCGACCTTGGTCAGGGTCTTCATGATGCCCGGGTCCAGGTTGGCCAGATTGGGAATGCTGGCCTTGTCCATGGGCTGCAGCAAGCCACCCTCGATCTGGGGCTTGGCAAACGTGGAGCCGGGGACCACGATGTCATAACCGGTGCCGCCTGCGACCAGCTTGGCGTGCAAGGCTTCATTGGTTTCGAAGGTGTCGTAATTGACCTTGACCCCGGTTTTTTCCTCAAAAGCGGCAATCAGGCCTTCGGGGACGTAATCGGGCCAGTTGTAAATGTTCAGAACCTTCTCGTCATCAAGCACAGGGCCGGCAGGAGCGGCAGGTTCCGCAGCCGGCGCAGCGGCCGTGGTGGTGGCGGCCGGGGCAGCAGCCTCCGGTGCCGGTTCTTCCTTTTTGCCACAGGCGGCGAGCAGCATGGCGGCAACAGCCAACGCCAGAACTTGTTTCTTCATGATGAGGAATTCTCCAAACAGTGAGATCAAAGAAAAACCGGCGGGCGGTGGCGAACTGCGCCAGGGCCTTCCCACCCAACGACTAGCAAAAGCCAGACCAGGAGAGAACCCCAAAATGGGGCGTCTCTTCCATCGGCATTCTATTCAAGCCAACAGGCCTTTGTCGCGCAATTCGGTCAAAGTGGCATCCAGGCAATGTCGGATCAGCGCCACCAGCTCGTCTATCTGGGCCAGTGTCATGCTCAAAGGAGGGGCGATGATCATCCGGTCACCCACGGCACGCATGATCAGACCATTGGCAAAACAGTGTTTGCGGCAGATCATGCCCACGGCATCCGATTCGTCGAACGGCACCAGGCCATTCTTGCTCTTGACCAGGGTGAGGCCAGCGACCAGGCCACAGGTTTCGGCCACGCCCACCAGCGGGTGCTCGCGCAGGTCTTCAAAGCACTCTGCCAGATACGGCCCCAGCTCAGTGCGCACCCTCTCGACCATGTTCTCGCGCTCCATCAGCTCCAGATTCGCCAGCGCGACTGCACAGGCCACCGGGTGGCCGCTGTAGGTATAGCCATGATTGAACTCGCCGCCCTTGTCGATCAGAACTTTCGCCACACGGTCACCCACCATGACGCCACCCAGGGGCACATAGCCACTGGTGACCGCCTTGGCAAAAGTGACCAGATCGGGACGCATGCCGAACTTCTCGTAGGCGAACCAATGCCCCAGCCGGCCAAAGGCGCAGATCACTTCATCCGAAATGAGCAGGATGCCGTACTGGTCGACGATGCGCTGGATCTCAGGCCAATAGCTGTCGGGCGGAATGATCACACCGCCCGCGCCCTGCACTGGCTCGCCAATGAAGGCGGCCACTCGCTCAGGCCCGACTTCCAGTATCTTCTCTTCCAGCCAGCGCGCAGCCCGCTTGCCGAACGCTTGCGGACTCTCTCCCGGCTCGGCATGGTCGTGGTAATGCGGCTGTTGAATGTGCACGATGTCCGGAATCGGCAGATCGCCCTGAGCGTGCATGCCACTCATGCCCCCCAGCGAAGCGCCCGCCATGGTCGAGCCGTGATAGGCATTGTGGCGGCTGATGATGACCTTGCGCTCGGGCTGACCCAGCAGATCCCAATAGCGGCGCACCATGCGCACATTGGTGTCATTGCTTTCACTGCCACTGCTGGAGAAGAACACATGCTGGAAGCTGCGTCCGCCAGCTTCGGGTGCCATTGATGCCAGCTTGGCAGCGAGTCGGACCGCAGGCTCGTTCGTGGTCTGGAAGAAGCTGTTGTAGAAGGGCAGCTTCATCATTTGCGCATAGGCCGCATCCGCCAGCTCCTTGCGCCCATAGCCGGCGTTGACACACCACAAGCCACTCATGGCATCGAAGATCTTGTGTCCCTCGGAGTCCCACACATAGACCCCTTCGGCCTTGACAATGACCCGCGCCCCGCGCGACGCCAGATCACCGTGGTCGGTGAACGGATGCAAAAAATGCGCGCTATCGAGCGCCTGCAACTCCTGCGTGCTCAGCACATCAGCCTTGGTGGGTGCGTTCATGACAAACAGCCTTTTCAGATACGAAGCATACCCGCCGGCACTCAAGAGCATCAAAACCGAGGCGGCGGCCGATCAGGGTCTCCCGATAGGGTCTCAGTCTGCCTCTTTTAGCAATGCGAAACCTTTGAAAGTCGTGCCAATCGAGGCGGACGGCGAAGGCCAGACTGGTGGTCTGGACGAAGCGTTCAACGATGAGTGGCGCGACTTTCAAAGGCTTCCCTTCGGCTTGCGGTCAAAAAAGCCATGGGCGGTGTTCCGATGCCTCGCCGGGGCCCCACCCCGGCTGCGCATCGCGCCTACCCCGTGGCATTTTTGTTCCGAAACGCATAGTGAAAAACGGCAAACTGAGACCCTTGTGCAGCGCCCCCTTGAGGGGGGCGCGCAAAGCGCGGCGGGGGTGGTGGCGGGGTGGTCCTGTTCAGACATGCAACAGCAAATGCTCCCGCTCCCAGGGAGAAATCACCTTCATGAACTCCTCGAACTCCAGTTCCTTGATCTCGGTGTAGATGGTGATGAACTCTTTGCCCAGCACATCGTGCAATTCGGATTCACGCCGCAGCCAGTCGAGCGCTTCGCCCAGACTGCGAGGCAGCGCGTAGGGCGACAGATAGGCATCGCCTTTCATCTCAGGCTTGCGCTGAATCTTGTTCTTCATGCCCAGATACGCACACGCCAGTGTCATCGCCATCGCCACATAGGGGTTCGCATCGGCACCGATCACACGGTTCTCGACGCGGCGAGCCTGCGGAGGCGCAATCGGCGAACGAATACCCACCGTGCGGTTGTCGTGTCCCCACTCAATGTTGATCGGGGCTGCCGTGTGCCGCGTCAACCGTCGATAGCTGTTCACATAGGGTGCGACCAAAGCCATGGCAGCCGGCACATAGCGCTGCAAGCCACCGATCGCATGACCGAACATCTCCGACTCGCTGCCATCTGGCCTGGAGAAAAGGTTCTGTCCATTCTCGTCCACGATGCTTTGGTGGATATGCATGGCACTGCCCGGCTCGCCGGCCACCGGCTTGGCCATGAAAGTGGCATACATGTCATGGCGCAGCGCCGCTTCACGCACCGTGCGCTTGAAGAAGAACACTTCGTCTGCCAGCTTGAGCGGGTCACCGTGGAAAAAGTTGATCTCCATCTGGCCGGCGCCAATTTCGTGAATCAGCGTGTCGACGTTGAGTTCCATCTTGTCGCAGTACTCGTAGATCTCTTCGAACAAGGGATCGAACTCGTTGACCGCATCGATGGAGTAGGCCTGGCGTGACGTCTCTGCGCGACCACTTCGACCCACAGGAGCTCTGAGCAGCGTGTTGGGATCGGTGTTGCGCGCCGTCAGATAAAACTCCAGCTCCGGGGCCACCACGGGCTGCCAGCCTTCTTTGGCGTACAGATCGCACACGCGCCGCAGGACCGTGCGCGGCGCATACGGCACCATGGTGCCGTCGTGCAAGAAGCAGTCGTGCACAACCTGTGCGGTGGGATCGGACGCCCACGGCACGATGCGTACTGTGGCTGGGTCCGGGCGCAACTGCATGTCGCGATCGGTCGGTTCCACCACGTCGAAATATGGTCCGCTGGGCGGCACATTGCCGGTCACACTCATGCACACCGTGCTTTGAGGCAGGCGCATGCCGCGATCGTCGGTGAACTTGGCTCGTGGCAGGATCTTGCCCCGGGCCACACCGGTGAGGTCAGGCACGAGACACTCCACCTCGGTCACCTGATGTTCGTTGAGCCAGAGTTCCAGATCGTTGAAATTACTGGGAGGGTTCATAAAAAGGACGTTTCAGTAGCAAAAACGGAGAGCCATCAGCGACGTTGGGAAACCATTCAATCTGGGCAATGGCGCTCCAGATCCCTGTGCTGAAGGCGAGTGCTGTTGCGCTGGCGGCAGGCTTTGCCAAAGGCCCGGAAGATCGCCAGATAAAACGGGTTCTCGGTACAGCGCCACTCAGGATGGAACTGAACCGCATAGGCGAAAGTGCTGGCGTTCTTGAGGCCTACGGCCTCGATCTGACCGTCAGGCGCGTGCGCCAGCGCCTCCAGTCCGTCGGCCAACCGATCAATACCCTGCCCATGCAAGGAATTGACCATGACCTCTGCGCCACCTGCCCATTCCTCGAACACGCTGCCGGACTTCAAGCGAACTGGATGCGCCAGCCCGTACTGCACCTCAAAGGGTGCACCCTTGGGCTCGCGGTGGTCCATCCGGCCAGGAACATCCTGAACCTGCTGGTACAGCGAGCCGCCCAGGGCCACGTTGATTTCCTGGAAACCGCGGCAAATACCCAGCAACGGCACGCCCTGTCGGACACATGCGCGCACCAGGGAAAGATTCAAGGCGTCGCGGGCGGTGTCCAGCGGCAAGGACGGGTCGGTCACCTCCTGCCCAAAGTGGGAAGGATGCACGTTGGCGTGGGACCCCGTGAGCATGACGCCGTCCACCATGGACAGCAGTTGTTCGACCTGGTCAGCGTCCGCCAATGGAAACATCACCGGCTGAGCCTCAACCCCGTCCCGCACCGCGCGGGCATATTTGTCGCCGAGTACAAGAAACGGCATCTGGTGGTCATGGTCGCCCAGCAGCTTATGGTCGGCGGGCAGCCAGACCATGCAAGGCGAGGAATTCATGCAAGCTCCAAACAGATTGAATTAGAGTAATTGATCTCCATTGAATCACAATCCGTCGGAATTTGCCGGCGAACATCCGCAGCCCATGAAAAAAATACTGTTGTCTCTGCTCGGCCTGCTGGCCGCCTTCTACGCTCATGGTCTGTATGTGTTTTCCAGCGCCCAAGTCGAACGCACCGTCAATGAAATGGTCCAGGCGGGTTTGGACGGTCAGCTCTCTGTCTGCCGAAACCTGGGTGGCCCGACCCGGCTGGACATCACCGTGGTCCACCCGTTTGGCGAAACCCGCATGGAAGGCGACCGCTACGAAGACGCCTGCGGCAAGTTGCAGGGGGCCAGCCTGGCCATCGCACGCTTGGGCATGCGCGTTCGCCACTCGCTGACCATTGAGCAGATTGAACGCGCCGGATTCCCCTGGCTGGAGGCGCAAGCCAGCCTGCGCCACGACGTGGGGGTGGACATGCCCATGGGTCTTTCAGTCGGTGGAGAGGCTCAGAGCAACATGAGCTTGCGGCGCGGATTCACGGGGCCGGTGATCACTCGCATCCAACTGACACTGGAGCTGTCCGAGCTCTGACCCGACAGCACGATTGCATCGACGACTTGCGCCCGTAAAAAAGCCGGGGCCTTCGGCACCGGCTTCACTCACTCACCTTGACAGAACAGGGCGTGCGTATCAGGTATCAGGTTTCAGGTGTGGTTGGCACCATCGTCTGCACCACGGCCTTTGCCGCCACGGTCGTCGCCAGCGCCATCATCGCCACCACGACCACGACCACGGCGGGCCAGCATTTCATCGGACTTCTGCTGGATGTAGGTGTGGTTCGGACCGTCGTCGTTCATTTCGCCGCTGGATGGACTGTGATGGTTCGGACCGTCATCCGTACCGCGCCCCTGACGGGTGTGGCCTGGCCCGTCGTCGGCGCCGCGACCTTGGCGAACGTGACCCGGACCATCATCGGTACCCCGGCTCTGACGGGTGTGACCCGGGCCATCGTCAGCGCCTCGCCCTCGCCGACCACCATCGCCGCTGCTCGAGCCGCCACCGGTACTGCCTGAAGACGCGCCGCCACTGCTGCTGCTTGAGCCCGAGGAAGAACTGGACGAAGAGCTTGACCCACTGTCACTGCGACCGCCACGGCCTCGCCCCTTGCCGCTGTCACCGCCGCTTGAGCCACTGCGGCCGGAATCCCCACCGCGGCCACGCCCGCGACGGGCCAGCACTTCCACCGGCTGATCGGTGTCGCTCAGTTGTACAGGGCCGAGCTGATGGACACGGGATGCGCTCAAAAGGGAGGCGTCGATCGTGTGGGCCGTCGCGGCCAGCGCCACATGGCTGGCACCCCACGCCACAACGGTGGTCGCCAGGACGGCGAGTTTTCGAACAGATGTGTTCATGGTTTTCTCCTTTGGATGATCGTGTGGAATGACAAAAACCTGGACCGCCCGCCTCGCCTGAAGCCGCGTTCCATGCCTTGTATTCAGCAGTCGCCGTGCCAAAGGAAAAGAAACCTGTTAACTCATTGAATTTATTGACTTTTCCAAGAAACCAATTGTTCGCACCGGCCTAAAAATGGGGCATTTCCCCCATTTCACCCCCCATGCATGGGGATCTCCCCCACTCGCACCACCGGCTCAGGCAGACGGTTTGAGACCGAACTTGTCTATCCGGTACCGCAGCGTATCCCGCGAGATGCCCAAGGCACGGGCCGCCTGGGTGACATTCCATCGGTTCTGCAAAAGAGCCTGTTCAAGCATCTGGCGTTCGGCATCCGGGAGGCTCGGTACTGCACCAAAGCCTGCCTGAATGGCAACGCCCTCTGTCGGCGCGCTGGGTGAAGGCATGGTCGACACCGTGGGAAAGCTGAGGTCTTGCAAGCCCACCTCTGAACCCGTGCAGAGAATCACACTTTGCTCTACCACGTTGTTGAGTTCGCGCACATTGCCTGGCCATCCATACGAGGACAGTGCCGCGAGCGCAGCTTCCGACCAGCGAAGGTCCGACTTGCCGTATCGGCGGGCCGTTCGCGCCAGAAACACCTTGGCCAACTCCACCACATCGCCCTCTCGCATCCGAAGAGGCGGGAGGTCAACGCGCAAGGCCCCCAGGCGAAAGTAAAGATCGCCGCGGAAAGCCCCGGCCTGAACCATGTTTTCCAAAGGCCGGTTGGTCGCGGCCACGACCCTCACATCCACCGTCTGATCACGCACACTGCCCAGGCGCCGCACCCGACGGTCTTCCAACAGCTTGAGCAGCTTGGCCTGGGTGGCCAACTCCAGCTCGCCCACCTCGTCGAGGAAGAGCGTGCCACCATCGGCCGCTTCCACTAGGCCAATGCGCCGCTCCTTGGCGTCGGTGAAAGCACCTCGCTCATGCCCGAAGAGCTCGCTCTCCACCAGCTGCGAAGGCAAGCTGGCGCAATTGATCTCAACGAACGGTCCCTGGCTGCGCGGACCATCGAAGTGCAAGGCACGGGCAACCAGTTCCTTGCCGGTCCCCGTTTCGCCATGAATCAACACCGCAGCTGGCGCCCCTTGTGTCAGCCGTCGGTCGGCATCAACCAGTTGCGTCAGCCGGCGTCGTACCTGCCTCATTGCATCTGAACCTCCCAAAAGGGCCGCACTGCCCTGGGTGGCCGTTGCCCCGGCCGACTGCGAACGCAAATGCCGAAGCTCGCTGGCCTGTCGCTGCTGCTGAACCGCGCGGTCAAGTACCTGCTTGAGCTGATGCAAAGACACTGGCTTGATCAGATAGTCGAATGCGCCCAGTTTCATGGCATCCACTGCTACCTGCTCGCTGCCATGGCCGGTGACCATCACCACTGGCAGCTGCGCATCCCTTGCGCGCAACTCCTCCAGCACGGACAACCCTGTTTTGCCCGGCAGGTTGTGATCGAGCACCACCACATCGGGCCGCACCTCATCCAACATCATCAAGCCCTCTTCACCCCCTCCCGCAATTTGGCATTCCAGCGCGTGGCGTTGCAGGTACAGCATCATGTTGCGAGCCAGCAAGGGTTCGTCCTCGATGATCAAAGCGGTGTAGTTCATGTCTCTCGTTTTGTTTGGGCTGTGATCCGAAGCTCAGGCTCGTATCTTGTTGCCAGCGATGGGCAGGCTGAGCTCGGCTTGCGTGCCTTCGCCGAGCTGGCTGTTCAGGCGCAAGCTACCGCCCAGGCGCTCCAGGGTTCGACGCGCCAGCGGCAGACCCACGCCCAGACCTGTGCGTTTGGTGGTGTGAAAAGGAATGAATACACGCTGGAGATCCTCGGCCGACATCCCCACGCCCGTATCCGAGACCAACATGCGCAAGGCTTTGCCCTGTCGGCTGGCCGAAATACTCAGCCGTCCTCCTTCAGGCATCGCGTCAATGGCATTGGCCACGAGGTTGTCCAGGGCCTGCTCCAGAGCTGGTGCATCTGCCAGCACCAGCGGCAGGGGGGCAGGCCAGTCAAAGCCCAGTGAGATCCCCAGAGCGTGCATCCGCGCGCGGTAGGGAGTGATCATGGTTTCTGTCAGTTCTCGCACGTCCACTGGGGTCAGCTCACGTCCGCCTTGTTGGGCATAGGCCAGCAGCTTGCTGATCCATGCCTGCAGGCGATCAACCTCGCTCATGATGTCCTCGGCCTGAGGCTTCTCCGGCCCCATGGAAATGAGTTCGGCGCTGGATCGAATGGATGCCAACGGATTGCGCAGACCATGGGCGACGGCAGAGGCCATGTCACCCACAGCCACCAAAGACTCGCTGGCCACAATGGTGCGTTGCTGCCTCGCAATCTGCCGATCCGCCATCATCACCAGCCACACCAGCGCACTGTAGATCAGCAAACCACTGAATGCACAGGCCAACCAGACGCCGCGGGTCAATTCGTGGATGGACTGGATCAGTCGCTGCGGACGCATGTAGAGCTCGGCCACACCCACCACTCCCAGCATTTCATTGCGCACTGGGATATAGACCTCGATGGCATCCCGGGCATCGTCCGGAATAAAGGCGTGCTCAGGCTTGATGAAGTTCACTGTCTCCAGCAACTCACTCTCTACAGCAAGCTCCCCTCCCAATGCTTCGTCCAGCTCATGGTTGGCGCCAGCGTTGGTTCCTATCGCCGAGCGGTTCGTTGACCAGATCAGCCTGTGATCCGGGTCATACACATTGGCATGAACCAAGCCTGGCATGCGCCCAAGCTCTCCAAACAGCATCTCCATGCCCGCCACATCGCTCTGATCCGTAAAGAAGCGGTCGCCCCGGTGCATGCGAACCAGACTGTCGACAAACTCCTGGGCCAGCTCAGCGTTGCGCATGATCATCCGTTCGGACACTGTCTTGGACAGCCAGGTGGCGCTGCCTGAAGCCGTCACCAGTACACACAACAGACTCAAGACCGCGAAGCGCCGAGTCCAGAACATGGGCTGTTTGCTACCTAACAAGCTGCGCATGGTCGGTTTCATGACGGGTCCCGGTAAAAAGGGCAGAGCCAACGGCCTGATAGCGCCAGTCAATGCGGATAACAATGTCGAGATCATTCTAGGCGGCCCCATTCGATTGGGGCATATGCCCCAACAAACTTCCAATGTGGGGGATATCCCCCGAATTGCCCCATTGCGACAGGACCGCCAAACACCACTTGCTGTTGCGGGCCCATCGCCAGAGAAATCGCGTGATCACTCCTTGTTACAGGCTTTTGGCAACAGAACCGAAAAGATAGGTGTTTCTGCTTGTCATGGCACCTGACATCACACGCCCACATCTGGCGCAAAGTTCGCGCCAAGAGGCCAATCAGCCCGTCAGGTCTTTCAGCCGATACCAGAGCATGCCCAGGGCGAGACTGGGGGTGCGCAGCCATTTGCCACCGGGGAAGGGACGGTGCTTCAGGCGGGCAAACAGGTCAAAACGCTCGGCTTGCCCTGCCAAGGCCTCTGCCACCAACTGGCCAGCCAGTCCCGTCAGTGCCACACCATGTCCGCTGAAACCCTGAAGGTAGTACAGATTGGAGCCCAGCCGACCGAAATCCGGTGCGCGGTTCATGCTGATGTCAACGAAGCCGCCCCAGACATAGGGCACATCGACATTGGCCAGCGCAGGAAATATTCTGCCCATGCGCTGCTGCATGATTTCCTTGAGCCGAGGTGGCGTCATGGTGGTGTAGCTCACCCGGCCACCAAACAACATCCGGTGGTCCGAGCTGAACCGGAAATAGTCCAGCACGAAGTTGTTGTCACAAACCGCCGCGTTGTCTTTGATCAGGTCTGCGCAGATCGTGGGGTTGAGCGACTCGGTACCGATGATGTAGGTGCCTACCGGCATGATGCGTGCAGCCAGGTCCGGTGCCACGGCAGGGCCGTACTCGGGCAACAGACAGTTGCCTGCCAGCACACCAAATCTGGCCCGAACTTCGCCAGAACGGGTGCGCACCACGATTGTCTCGCCACGCTCTAGCGCGGTCACGGCCGACTGCTCGAACACCTTGACCCCAGCCGCCTCGGCCGCACGCTGCAAACCCAGCGCGTACTTGAGCGGATGCAGGTGCCCCGAACGGGACTCACGCGCCGCCGCCACATAACGGTTGGTATTGATCAACTCGCGCACGGAAGCACCTTCCGCCACCTCGCAGGCAATGCCCATGCGCTCCATCCAGCGCGCCTCTTCCAACACACCTTTGGCCTTGCGAGCATGGTCGGCCACATGCAGATAGCCGCTGACCCAGTCGCAATCGATCGCGTGCTGCTCCCGACGGCGATGAATCAGATCAAGTGCTTCAATTGACAAATCCCACGCCAGCCTCGCATCCCCTTCCCCAAGCTGCTCTTCGAAGGGCTCCTGCCCGCTGGCATAGCCCACAATGGCCTGACCACCATTGCGCCCACTGGCCCCGCTGCCAACGCGGTCGGCCTCCAGCAGCACGACCTCCATGCCACGCTGAGCAAGCTCCAGTGCAGCGCTCAGACCTGCGAAACCACCACCAATCACGACCGCGTCGACACTCAGGCCGCACTGCAACGCTGGTCGCACGGGCGGCCGCTCCACGCTGGCCTCGTAGTAGCTCTGGCGGTTGAGCTGGGTATCGGAAGTGATCAGGGAACGGCCAAACATGCCTGAGCGATCAGATTGAAAAAAGGAAGACCAGGAACAAACCGGAGAGAAAATGGCGCGGTGCTGCTGTCACCGGCGAGCCACCTGGGCACACAGATAGGTCCACACAAAGGTCGCGGCAGCCAGTGTGGTCAGTTCACCATGGTCATACGCTGGTGCCACCTCGACACAGTCCATCCCGATCCAGTTGAGGTCAGCCAAATCCTCCAGCAAAGTCAACACCTGGGAGCTGGTCATACCACCCGGTTCGGGCGTACCAGTGCCAGGCGCAAATGCCGGATCCAGGCAATCGATGTCCAGGGTGAGATAACAGGGGCGCCTGCCGATCCGACGACGGATCGCCTGGACCACTTCAGCCAGGCCGGCTCCATCGCGACCACGCAGATCGCGTGCGCCAAAGATATGCCCACCCTGGTCCGCCACATACTCTCGCGCCGCGCGTTCGCCGCTGGAGCGTATCCCGATCTGCACCGTGTGCGCCGCACTCACCAGGCCTTCCTGCAACGCTTCGTACACCCAAGTGCCATGCCCTGAAGGCTCACCAAAATGATCGGTCCAGGTATCGCAATGGGCATCGAAATGCACCAACGCAAGAGGTTCTTCCTCTCCGTACGCCTGTTTGGCCGCGCGCAACAGTGCCAGGGTCACGGAATGGTCACCACCGAGAAACACGCAGTGGTGCTGCCGCATATAGGCCAACGCCCGGGCCTCGATGCTGGCCCGCACGTCAGACAGCGGTGACGCGTTGGGCAGATCCATGTCGGCGCCGTCGCCCAAATGCCCCACTGGCGTGACGTTGAACAAGGGGTGAATGCCATCGCACAGCATCAGACTGGCAGCGCGAATGCCCGAGGGACCAAATCGCGCACCAGGCCGATTCGTGACCGCTCCGTCAAACGGTACTCCCACCACCGCCAATGGTTGATCGATCAGGGCCGGAACACCGAGAAAGCCTGTGCTGTGGTTGGCGTAAGGAAAACGTCCGTGCGACATGGAGACATCCAAAGGCAGGCACGCCGAGAGCGAGCCCAGTCAGAGAAAAGCAACAGAGAAAAGGATCGGAGACATCCGGACACAACCGGACCGAAAGACCGTGAATCCATCATACCTGTGACATCGCGGCTTCCGGGCAAAGATCTGTCCCAGTTCAACCCCTGGGCTTCCAGAACTTGAGCAGCAAAGCATTGGTCACCACACTCACCGAACTGAGCGCCATGGCAGCACCGGCCATCACCGGGCTCAAATATCCCATCGCTGCCAGCGGGATGCCCGCCGCGTTGTAGATGAACGCCCAGAAAAGGTTCTGACGAATCTTGGCCACGGTCTTGCGAGAGATGTCGAGCGCGGCACCGACCATGGCCGGATCCCCGCGCATCAGCGTGATGCCTGCAGCATGCATGGCTACGTCCGAGCCTCCTCCTCTTACATGGCTCATTGCAATACCCACATCGGCCGCTGCCAGGGCGGGCGCATCATTCACGCCATCTCCCACCATGGCCACTCCACGTCCGCCGGCCTGCTGCCTGAGTGCGCGCACCACCGCGGCTTTGTCTCCTGGCATCACCTCGGCAATGACCTCGCCACCTTCTTCGGGCTTGCCTGACTTGAGTCCGAGCCGCTGGCCCATGGTGTGTGCAGCCGACTCGTTGTCACCCGAGACCATGACCAGTTTCATGCCTCTGCTGCGAAGCTCACGCAGCGCAAGCATCGCTGTCGGCTTGGGCTCGTCACCGAAAGCCAGAACCGCCAGCGCCGCCCAGGAAGATCCGTCCTTCCCTGAGCGTGTTGCGAGCACCGAGACCGTCGCACCCGCCGCCAACTGCTCCTGAACCACGCTGGCGAGCTCGCCAGGCTGGACATTGAGCTCTTCCATCCAGCGCAAACTGCCCAAGACCAGTTCAGTGCCATTGACCATGCCTCGAGTGCCGCGACCGGAGACCGACTGCACATCTACAGCTTCGGTTGCATCGACTTTCACGCCTTTGGCTTCTGCCGCCTCCAGCACCGCACGCGCCAAAGGATGCGAACTCTGCGCCTGCAGCGCAGCAGAAGCTTTCAGCACGGCTTCCTCATCCACACCCTTGCTCGCCTCCACCACCAGCAGACGCGGTCGCCCTTCGGTCAGGGTGCCTGTCTTGTCAAAGGCAACTGTCCCTACCTTCCAGGCACTCTCCAGCGCCTGGGCATCCTTGATCAGGATGCCATGCTTGGCCGCCACACCTGTTCCAGCCATGATGGCTG
>JBNKNN010000219.1:0-22944 GCA_050293865.1 Hydrogenophaga sp.
TGCCACGCGGCCACAGCGGCCGGCACGCTGGTTGGCTGCCGCCTGGCTAATCGGCTCCACCAGCAGTTGTTCCACCTTCTGGCGCAAGCTGTACCGCTTGACCCTGGCCGTGCCAGCATCGATCACGCAGCGGATCCCGGGCACGGTGAGGGACGTTTCTGCCACGTTGGTGGCCAGTACAATGCGCCGGCGACCGTGCGGGTGAAAAATCTTCTCCTGCTCAGCCTGGCTCAAGCGAGCAAACAAAGGCAAGACTTCTGCTGACCGAAAGGCCGGTTGGTGACTCAGGTGTTTGCGCAGATGATCAGCGGCCTCCCTGATTTCACGCTCTCCCGGGAGGAACACCAGCACGTCACCGGCGCGTGGGTCGCGCCAAAGCTCGTCAACACCGTCAGCAATTGCCGAGTTCAAATCGTAGTCACGGCTTTCCTCGAAGGGGCGCCACCTCACCTCCACCGGATAAGTCCGCCCGGAAACCATCAGAACAGGGGCTTTGGTCATTCGCCCCCACGCTCCACCGCTACGCGGGTCGCTGCCCCCCGAGGGGGCTGATTCACCTTGGGGACGGCCCTGCGGTGAATCGGTTCGCCCCCACGCTCCACCGCTACGGGCTGGCTGAGCAAAGTACTCAGCGAACCGCTCGGCATCGATGGTGGCTGACGTCACGATCACTTTGAGATCAGGCCTTCTGGGCAGGAGCTGCCGGATATAGCCCAGGAGAAAGTCGATGTTCAGGCTGCGTTCGTGTGCCTCGTCAATGATGAGCGTGTCGTAGGCGTCCAGGTTCGGGTCACTCATGGTCTCGGCAAGCAAGATGCCGTCGGTCATGAGTTTGACGCTGGCATGGCGCGAAAGGCGGTCCTGGAAGCGGATCTTGTAGCCGACCACATCACCCAATGGCGTTTGTGTCTCTTCAGCAATGCGCTTGGCAACAGAGGTCGCCGCCAGACGGCGAGGCTGGGTGTGGCCAATCAAACGCGGCTTTTGGCCCGGTTTGGCATTCAACTTCCCGCGCCCCATGGCTAGAGCTATCTTGGGCAACTGCGTGGTCTTGCCCGAGCCGGTTTCTCCGCAGACGATGACCACCTGGTTGTCGCGCAGGGCTGCTTCAATCTCGGCTCGACGAGCGGAAACAGGAAGTGAATCGGGAAAGCTGATGACCGGGCGGGTAGCATCTGGTGCCCCGCCCTTGGAGGACTGGCCGGAAACTGACATGGCTTGGATTATCCCCGGGACGGACCAGCCCAGTTGTCCGCCGCAACGAAAGGACAAATGTTTCCCCTGTCCGCAGCGCCCTATTGCGTCGGGCGAGAAGCTTCCCGAGGCCTTGTCCCCATTTCGCGACAAAGACAGTATCAGCAGAAAGACGTTGCTTGCGAAGCACCCAGGCTAGGCGCGAAAATAAGTGTTCGCCTCTGGAAAGCGACTTCCAGGGATCAGAACTCTTTCCCACGGACGCCATCGGCGCGTCCAGTGAATGCAAATGACACTCCGACGATCCTCCATCTGTTGATCGCACTCCTCCGCCCGGCTGGAAGTGCGCACACTTTCCAGCCTTGGCTCAGCGCGTCGGCGCTCCGAAAAGCCCAGGCCTTGATGCCGGGCTTTTTTGCTTTCTGGAGTGTCCGTCATGAAACGTCCATCCAACATCACGCTGCCCCCTCGCCGCCCACGCAACCCCGTCGCATTGGCTCTTGCCCAGCGTTCCTCGTCTGGCGCCAGTGGTCGGCACAAGAAGGCCGAACCCGCTCGTCGACGTGCCGAGAAGATCGCCTTGCACAAACAGTGGCGTTCAGGCACTGACCCGTTCTGAGCAGGCGCCCCGCGCGTTTCACACCCTGCTGGGGTCCATCTTCGATTGCCAATTTCGAACTTGCGCCACAATGCAGTCTGAAGGGGAAACTATGTACTCCCACCAGGCCATCACTGACCTCTGACATGTCTGACGTATTCAATTTCACTTTTGTCCCCTGGTTCCGTTCTGTTGCGCCGTATATCCACAAACACCGGGGAAATACGCTTGTGGTGGGGGTTTCCGGCGAGGCGATTGCGGCAGGCAAGCTGCCATTGATTGCCCAGGATTTGGCTCTGATTCAGAGCATGGGCGTTCGCATCGTCCTTGTGCACGGCTTTCGTCCCCAAGTCACCGAGCAACTGCAGGCCAAGGGACAAACATCGAAGTATTCGCACGGCATGCGGATCACGGATTCGGTGACATTGGACTGTGCGCAGGAAGCCGCAGGCCAGCTTCGATACGAAATTGAAGCAGCTTTCAGTCAAGGCTTGCCGAACACCCCCATGGCTGGCGCAACGGTACGGGTGATTTCAGGGAATTTCATCACTGCTCGCCCTGTTGGATTGATCGACGGCATCGATTTCATGCACTCTGGTCTGGTGCGAAAGGTGGACACGCTCGGTCTGCAAAGAGCCCTGGACTTTGGCGCCATGGTTCTCCTCTCGCCTTTCGGTTTCTCCCCCACCGGCGAAGCGTTCAACCTGACCATGGAAGACGTGGCGACATCCGTCGCCATCTCCCTGCAAGCCGACAAGCTGGTGTTCTTGAGCGAGTCGCCTGGCATAAGAGTTGACATGAATGATCCAGAGAGCGAGATTGACACCGAGTTGCCGTTGGCCAACGCCAAGAAAATGCTCGCTGAATGGCCTCCCGCCACGCAGCCATCGGAGCCTGGTTTCTACCTCAAGCACTGCATCCGTGCTTGCGAAGGAGGCGTCGATCGTAGCCACATCCTGCCGTTCTCTGTGGACGGTGCCCTGCTGCTGGAGATCTACACCCACGATGGCATCGGGACCATGGTGGTTGACGAGAAACTGGAGAGCCTTCGCGAAGCGACCATGGACGATGTCAGCGGTATTCTGGCGATCATCGAACCCCTGGAGAGCGATGGCACGCTGGTCAAACGGGATCGCACCGAGATTGAACGCGACGCGGGCAACTACACCATCATCGAGCACGATGGCGTGATCTTTGGTTGCGCGGCTCTGTATCCCTACCCGGAAGCCCGAACCGGTGAGATGGCGGCGCTCACGGTCTCCGCACAGGCCCAGAGTCAAGGAGACGGTGAGCGTCTGCTCAAGCGCATTGAATCGAGAGCCCGAGCCCAGGGCCTGGAGAGCATTTTTGTCCTGACCACTCGAACCATGCACTGGTTCCTCAAACGCGGATTTCAGCAAGTCAACCCTGATTGGCTTCCAGAGGCCAGAAAGCGCAAGTACAACTGGGACCGTCGAAGCCAGGTGTTGGTCAAAAGGCTTTCCTGAAGCTCAACCGACCCCAGACTGAATCATGGGAACCATGCTTTGACTCCGGTCAACACAAGTTGTCTCCCCTCCGTCATACTGCAGTTTTGGCTTCAGGAAAGGGGAACGACGACATGACAGACCGAAACTCAGCCGGCAGCAACGCATCCACGGGCAATTCTCGCTCGGTTCCCCCCGCCAGCCGCAAGCGCGGCGCACCACGCAAGGCAACGCCTTCCAAGTCTGCCGCGGCAAAGCGGGCGGTCGGCGCAGAGAAGACGCGCACCGTTGCGCGGGGCGACATTGACGGAGCGAAAACGCCCAAGTCCATCGCGAAGGTGACGGTTGACCGTGTGACCACTGCCAGGCAGGAAGCGCACTATGCCGCTGTCAAAGACATCATGGAAGATGGCAAGGCCAGCAAGAAGGACAAGGCCAACAGCCTTCGAGCCATACTGGAAGGTGCTGCGCCTGACGATGCCAAAGCCATTCGCCGCTTGCTGCGGGAGGAAGCCGAATCCAAGCGCAACAAGGCCAAAGCGACTCAGAACCCCGATGAGTTGCTGGCCGCTGACTGGCGCAGTGGGGGCTACCCGTACCGCAACCTCATGTCGCGCAAGGCGTACGAGGCGCAAAAGTACCTGCTACAGGTCGAGCTGCTCAAGCTGCAGGCCTGGATCAAAGAAAACAAGCAGCGACTGGTGATTCTCTTTGAGGGGCGCGACGCCGCCGGCAAGGGAGGCACCATCAAGCGGTTCATGGAACACCTCAATCCTCGCGGTGCGCGTGTGGTGGCACTGGAAAAGCCCACTGACATCGAGCGTGGACAATGGTACTTCCAGCGCTATGTCGAGCACCTGCCTACCGCTGGAGAAATCGTCCTGTTTGACCGCAGCTGGTACAACCGCGCTGGCGTCGAGAGAGTCATGGGTTTTTGCGATCAGGACGAGTACCAGGAGTTCATGAGACAGGCGCCGCAGTTCGAGCGCCATCTGGTTCGCAGTGGCACTCACCTGATCAAATTCTGGTTTTCCGTCAGCCGCAAGGAGCAGCGCCGCCGATTCAAGGAGCGCGAAACCCACCCTCTCAAGCAGTGGAAGCTCAGCCCAGTGGACAAAGCTTCACTCGACAAGTGGGATGACTACACCAAGGCCAAAGAGGCCATGTTCTTCGAAACTGACACGGCCGACGCGCCATGGACGGTCATCAAGAGCGACTGCAAAAAACGCGCTCGTCTCAACGCCATGCGATACATCTTGCACAAGATCCCGTATGACAACAAGAACCTGAAAAACATTGGCGGGCTCGACTCCCTTATTGTTGGCCGCGCACATGTGGTCTATGAGATCGGGGAGATGCCGGGCAACGCCCTGCTTTGAACCGGCTTCTGCAACACGGGTCCGTCTTGAGACGGACTCGCTTCGCGGCATGAGTGCCTCCAGATTCAGTGCCAGGCGCGGCGCTGAGACAGCATCGTCACGCCAACCATGACCACACCCGAAAAGTACAGGAACGACCAATTGGCAATTGACAAGCCAAGAAAGGTCCAGTCAATGGCTGAGCAATCGCCACTGCCCCGAAAGATCATGGGAATGGCTCGCTTCAGTGGGAACGATTCGATCATTCCATAGAAGTCACGTCCGCAACTGAGAATCTCCGGTGGGTACCACTGCAACCAGGATTGCCGCGCGGCCACAAATGCACCAAAACCGGCGATCAGCACAATGACGACCGTGCCCACGGTTCTGGCAGCTTTGCCTCCCAACACGGACAGCAGAAGCGCCACCACTGCCACCAGGATCAGGGCATAGCGTTGCACCACGCACATAGGGCACGGCTCGAGACCTTCGACGTGCTGCAGGTACAAACCGAAGCCCAACATCCCAAAGGATGCAATAGACAGCAGCAACAAGACCAGACGCGGGTACTCGCGCAACAGATTCAACGGGAACGACATGGCTTACTCAATTTCTTCAGAGCCCCCCACCGCGATAACAGGTGACAACCTGCACTATTCTCTCATGAGGGAGGAGCGACAAAGACCAAAGCCAACCGGGAGTTCCCGTCGATGCCGCTCAGGCGTCTGCGCCTGACAGTGTTCAGCTGTCTGCAAACGCTCGCTCGATCACGAACTGTCCGGGGCGACTGGTGTTGCCCTCGTCGAAACCCAGTTTCTCGGACAAAGCCTTGAGGTCACGAAGCATGGCGGGGCTGCCGCAGATCATGATGCGATCCTCCTCCGGGCTGAGCATTGGAATACCCAGGTCTTTGGCGATCTGCCCACTTTCAAGCAGTTGTGGAATGCGGCCTTGATGAGCGAAGGGTTCGCGCGTCACGGTCGGGTAGTACATGAGCTGCTTGCCGACGATTTCACCCAGAAACTCGTGTTCCTTGAGCGTTTTCTCGAACATTTCGCGATAAGCCAGTTCCTTGACTTCACGAACGCCATGCACCAGAACGACCTGTTCGAACTTCTCGTACGTCTCCGGATCTCGGACGATCGACAGGAAGGGAGCCAGGCCCGTGCCAGTGGCCAGAAGGTACAGCCGCTTGGCTGGCAGCAGGTAGTCGATCAACAAGGTGCCCGTCGGCTTGCGGCCCACGATCACTGTGTCACCGGGCTGGATGTGCTGCAGACGCGAGGTCAGAGGTCCATCCTGCACCTTGATGCTGAGAAATTCAAGGTGCTCTTCATAATTGGCGCTGGCGATGCTGTAGGCACGCAGCAGCGGCTTGCCATCCACCTTCAGGCCAATCATGGTGAAATGACCGTTGGAGAAGCGCAAGGCCTGATCACGGGTTGTCGTGAAACTGAACAATCGATCGGTCCAGTGGTGAACGGTGAGCACGCGCTCTTCGATAAATGCACTCATGAATTCAGTCTAGGGTCAAAGGTTGGGCCGTCACAGGTGTCGTCTTGGGCCGATTCAGCCAGACGCCGCGCAAAGGCGGTCAGATAAAGGGATTGTAGAAGTCACGGATGGCTGTTCTTTTGAGATTGATCATCTCCAAAGGCCTTGATAGGGGCGACCGTCTCAGAACCTTGTTACAGTGACGGCCACTGGCGCGACAGGTTCGAGATGGTGCCGCACTTCTTCATAACGAAGAACGACATTTTTCTCATGTAATTATGCCGATTTAATAATATAGACAGGAGTCCACATGGCACGCACCGTTCAATGCATCAAATTGGGCAAGGAAGCTGAAGGTCTTGATTTCCCGCCTTATCCAGGGGATTTGGGCAAGCGCATTTACGAGAACGTCAGCAAGGAGGCATGGGCAGAGTGGGTGCGCCTGCAGACGATGTTGCTCAATGAGAACCGGCTGAACCTGGCAGATGCTCGCGCCCGCCAATACCTCACCCGTCAAATGGAGAAGCACTTTTTTGGCGAAGGCGCTGATCAAGCTGCTGGTTTCGTTCCCCCGTCTGAGCAAGGGTGAGCTGCCGAGCACTTGTCATTGGCGCGGGTCTGGCAGGAGCAGCCACGGCCAATGCGCTTGTCCGCCAAGGATGGAAGGTCGTCATCGCCGACGCTGGCGCGCCCGCCTCCGGGGCTTCCGCGCTGCCCGTCGGCATTCTCAGTCCGCTGCTGACCAAAGCCCCGACCACGCTCTCCCGGCTCTCGGAGTTGGGAGCCGCAGCCATGCACACAGAGCTGCGCAGGCTACTGCCCGAAGGAAAGGGCTGGCAATCCTGCCACATCGATAACTTGGGGCACGCGCCAGGCCGATGGCCCGCCGCCGTCGTTCAGCCTTCACTGGTGGTTGAAGCCTGGCTCCAGGAAGCCTCTGCGACGAATCGATTGAGCTTCCTGACGCAGACCCGGGTTCACAGCATCGAGCTGAGGGAGGCGGCGGCGGAAGCCGGGCCTGATGAAGCCAAACAAGCATCCACCTGGGTAGCCCGAA
Organism: Hydrogenophaga sp.; assembly: GCA_050293865.1. Lineage (GTDB taxonomy): Bacteria > Pseudomonadota > Gammaproteobacteria > Burkholderiales > Burkholderiaceae_C > Hydrogenophaga. The sequence goes on from JBNKNN010000219.1 coordinate 7,168, forward strand.
GCCACGACGGCGGGGTGATCGCTGAGGCCAACAGTGTGGTCTTGGCGACAGCATGGCCGTCGGTTCAACTGCTCAAGCACTCGGCCCTGTTGACCGAAGACGAGGACCTCTTCCCGTTGCGTCCAGTCAAGGGGCAAATGTCCTACGCTCCGCTCTTTGGCGAGCCTGTTGCCAGTCGCCCGATGAGGAACAACGGCGTGTTCGTTCCGGCTTTCTCCTATCGGCCGAACGGCTCTGAGGAAGAGCAGCGCATCTGGGCGATGGGGTCCACCTACGAACGGGGAGTGGACGATCAGACGGTCAGTTGGGAAGGGCACCTGCGAAACCTCACCAGTCTGCGAACCATGTCTCGTTCAGCAGCGGCGACCATGGCGCACACCATGGACGCTCCTCCAACGCTTCAGGGTTGGGCGGGTGTCCGTTGTGCGTCGTTGGATCGCGTACCCGTGATGGGTGAGATGCCGAATCTGCCTCTCTGGGCGTCCGCTCCGCGCAGCGGGCGTGGCTGGCCCAGGCAGTTGCAACCAACGCGGGTTCCGCGTCTCCGTGGCCTTTACGTGCTCGCTGCCCTCGGCTCCCGTGGTTTGACGCTAGCGCACTGGGCGGGCATCCAACTGGCATCCCTGATGAGCGGGCAAGGCTTTGACTTCGACGCTGAACTTCAGTTGGCGGTGGATCCCGCCCGTTTCGGATGGCGCAAGCTCAGGCAGCAGGTACGGCCAGACTGACGTCGCTCAGATATCTTCCAGCCAGCGGGCAAGTTCCCAGGGACGAGGAGGTTTCGCAACCAGAGCATGGACGCCGGTACGTTTTGAGCTCTTCATCATGTGACGTCGGCTCCACCAATCCCCCAGCGGGCCGGCATGTGCGCTCATGCCCAGGGTAATGGCCTCTGGGTTGCGTTGGCGAAAGGTGTGCGCCAGCATCCACGCATCAAGCTGCGAATCGTCCATGTCAAGAATCGAGCACACGTAAGCGTAGCGTTTCATTCGCTCCATCGCCTGTTCGTTGGTCGCCGCTTCGTCGATCTCTACCACCGCGGCCAAAGCCAACCGCCCCTTGAGATAGAGGCGCTCCTCTGCATTTCCACCCACAATCAGGGCACGTCTGAACCTCGATGGACGCAAACCCAGGCTGTCGTCGCGCAATGGCACCGGGGAGGAGACATCAAGGTCGATCACGCCGGAATCCGCCTGCTTGGCAGCGTATACCATGTCCAGGTCGTTCAACAGGCTTGCCCAATGCATGGGTCGATCGAGCACTCGCCATGCGTGCTCAGGCGCGTCGGGTCCGACCCAGATCAATCGCTGGCCCTCATGCGCCTCACGCGCCCTGTGCACAACGGCTTCGGCGCATTCGCCATCAACCAGTGCCACCTCCGCTTCTGGGACATTCATGCCCGAACGTTGCCCAGCCCCCCCCGACTGCCAAGGGACGTAGGTAGGTACGTGCTCTTCCGAGAGTCGAAAAATCGTGTTCAGGGCATGCCGCTCCACATCTGAGAAGCCGACCACACTGACATAAACATGCGAGCTGAGCATGGCGGAAATGGTACGCCCAATTGCGCATTTTCAACAGATGAAATTGCTTGGCCTGACAGGCCCCCCGGTGTGAAGCCTAACGAACCAAGGTCTCCACCGCTCGCTTATTTCGTTTTCGAATAAGCGAATTATTAAAAAATAGTTTGGAATATATAGAGCGAGACCTACAGTCGCGACTATGCCAGACGCAGCCATCATCATTGCCGGATTCGCCGTCGGTCTCATCGTGGGACTGACGGGAGTTGGTGGTGGATCGCTGATGACGCCGATCCTGATCTTCTTCTTCGGCGTCAAGCCCTACGTGGCTGTAGGTACTGACTTGCTGTTTGCGGCATTCACCAAGGCCGGCGGCACCTTGACAATGGCGCGACAGGGACTGGTGCCATGGCGCGTGGTGGCGCAACTCAGCGCAGGCAGCATCCCTGCCGCTCTGGCCACCCTCGGTGCCCTGCACCACCTGGGGCCCGCCAGTGCGCAGGTGCAAGGATTGATGACCCATACGTTGGGCGTCGCGCTGTTGCTGACAGCATTGGCCATGTTTTACAAGGCTGTCCGAGGGAGACGACTGCAGCGTTCAGAAGAGAACGCACGAGGCGCCTCGGCCACACGGGCACGCCATTGGGCACTTCCGGTCATGTTCGGGGCCGTGATCGGGTCGCTCGTCACCCTGACATCCGTGGGCGCCGGCGCTATCGGGGTCTCGGTGCTGCTGCTCCTTTATCCCTTGCTTCCCTTGTCTCGCATCGTGGCGGCTGATATTGCATATGCGGTACCGATGACCTTGTTGGCAGGGCTTGGTCATGCATCCTTGGGTTCCGTGGACTGGAGCCTGTTGATCCAGCTACTCGCCGGTTCACTGCCGGGAATCTGGCTGGGCGGCCGCCTGATTCAACGGGCGCCGGAGCGCCTGGTGCGATCTGCACTGTCGGTATTGCTGGCTTACGCCGGCACCAAACTGTTTACCCTTTGATTGATTCGTTCTGACGATGTACCAGTACACCGATTTCGACCGTGAGTTTGTGCAATTGCGTGCTGCTCAGCACCGGGACCAGCTTGAGCGCTATCTCGCCGGCCAGTTGGCCGAGGATGAGTTCAAGCCCTTGCGACTCCAGAACGGCTGGTATGTCCAGCGTTTCGCCCCCATGCTGCGCGTTGCAGTGCCCTATGGCGAACTCAACTCCGATCAAATCCGCGTTCTGGCCCGAATCGCGCGAGAGTTCGACCACAAGGAGGCCCATGAACTTGGCAAGGCAGATGCCGGCCTTTCAGACCTGAAAACCCTACCCGACCGGTGCGCACACTTCACCACTCGCCAGAACGTCCAGTACAACTGGATCCCGCTGGCTCGTTCTGCAGACGTCATGGACTTGTTGGCTTCGGTGAACCTCCACGGCATCCAGACGAGCGGCAACTGCATTCGCAATGTCACCAGCGACGCGCTTGCCGGGGTGGCTGTGGATGAGGTGGCAGACCCGCGCCCCTTTGCAGAAGTCATTCGCCAATGGAGCACCCTGCATCCCGAGTTTGCCTTTTTGCCTCGCAAGTTCAAGATTGCGATCACGGGTGCAACCGACGACCGCGCTGCGACGCCCTGGCATGACGTGGGTTTGCGGCTCGTCCGCGATGTTGACGGCGAGCTTGGATTCCAGATACGCGTGGGAGGCGGCATGGGCCGTACGCCCGTCATCGGTCGGGTCATTCGCGAATTCCTGCCCTGGCAACAAATTCTCAATTATCTCGAGGCAATCGTCCGCGTCTACAACCGGTTCGGTCGGCGCGACAACCTTTACAAGGCCCGTATCAAGATCTTGGTCAAGGCGGAAGGCCAGGCTTTCGTCGACGAAGTCGAAGCCGAGTTTTCCGACATCCTGGCCCGAGATGGTGGGCAGCACACCCTGAACGACGCCGAATTGGCTCGTGTCAGCGCTGGCTTCATTGCCCCCGATCTGAGCTGCGACCGCAAGAGCGCAGATGAGAAGATTGCTCACGTGCTCAAGGCAGCCGCCGAAGACGATATCGAGTTTGGCCGTTGGCTGCAGCGCAACGTGACGGCTCACCGCAACCCGGACCTCCGCGCCGTCACCCTTTCGTTCAAGCGCGCAGGGCAGGCCCCTGGTGACGCTTCTGCCGAGCAACTGGAACGCGCAGCCGATCTGGCTGACCGCTTCAGCGCCGGTGAGGTCCGCGTCACGCACGAGCAAAATCTCGTGATGCCGTGGGTGCGTTGCGATGCTTTGCCCGAGCTTTGGCGCGAGGCGCGCCGCCTTGGTCTGGCACGGCCGAACATCGGCTTGCTCTCCGACATCATTGCCTGCCCGGGTGGTGATTTCTGCAGCCTCGCGAATGCCCGGTCCTTGCCCATCGCCCAGGCTCTGCTGGAACGCTACCGCGATCTTGACGAGCTCGACGACATTGGTCCGGTCGATCTTCACATCAGCGGTTGCATGAATTCTTGCGGCCATCACCACAGCGGCCACATTGGTGTGCTCGGCGTGGACAAGGATGGTCAGGAGTGGTACCAGGTCACCCTGGGAGGTTCGGACGGTTCCCGGCAAAGCGGTCAGGCGAGCCCAGGCAAGGTCATTGGCCCATCTTTTGCGGCAAGCGAAATGCCGGACGTGATTGAGGCGATCCTCACCACTTACCGCGACCTCCGCAATGGCCGGGAGACCTTCGTGGAGTTGGTTCACCGCGTCGGGCTGGAACCGTTCAAGGAAGCAACCAATGCTGTCCGGTCGGACACCGCTCGCGTTGCCGCCTGAACGCACCAGAGCCGAACCACATTCAGACATTTGCCCACAACCTTGAAGCCATGGCAGACCAGAAGCTCAACCTTTTCCGTCAAGACTCGTTCAAAGCGCCCGAAGCTGAGGTCCAGCGTCTTGTTTTGACCAACGACGCCGATCCCCGTGAGTCATCGCTTGACGACATCACAGTTGTCGAGCTGCAATTCCCCAAGTTCGCGGATGGTCGCGCTTTCAGTCAGGCCTTTTTGCTCCGTCGCCGCATGGGCTTTGAAGGGGTGATCCGAGCCACTGGCGACGTCCTGGTGGATCAACTGGCCCAGATGGCGCGCACCGGTTTCTCGGAAGCCGTGTTGCGTGCGGACCAGGATCTCGCCGTCGGGCTGCGCCAACTGGAGCGCTACCACGGCCACTATCAAGGCGACGCGAGGCGGCCCGCTCCGCGATTTGCGGAAACGGCCTGAACACAGCCGCGCCCAGAACCACCCCGAAAGTCTCACGCCTTATGAGTGCCATTGACCTTTACGCCCGCGCCAGCGCCGACTTCGACGTCAAACTCGCGCGTTCCCTTGAACTGCTCAAGGAACAAGCAGCGATTCGTCAGAACATGACGCAAGCGTCCAGCCTCGGCGCTGAGGACATGGTCGTCACCCACCTGTTGCAAAAGGCTGGCGTAGGGTGCAGCGTTTTTGTGCTCGAAACCGGCAAACTGCATGAGCAAACGCTGGCCTTGATGCCCAAGATCGAGCAGCGCTACGGCCTTTCTCTGGAGGTGTACAAGCCCAGGAACGAAGCCGTCGTGCAATTTGTAGGCAAGCATGGCGAAAAGGCCATGTATGAAAGCATCGAATTGCGCAAGCAGTGCTGCGACATTCGAAAGATGGAGCCTCTGGCCCGAGCCCTGGAGGGCAAGGACGCCTGGGTCACGGGCCTGCGTCGTGAGCAATCGGGTGCCAGGTCCGACGTGGCGGAGGTCGTGCAGGAACCTCAACGCGTCAAGATCAATCCATTGGTCGATTGGACCTGGGGCGATGTCTGGCACTACATCAAGCTTGAGGGTATTGACTACAACGAATTGCATGATCAGTTCTTTCCCAGCATTGGCTGCGCACCATGCACCCGTGCAATCAGCGTTGGCGAAGATTTCCGCGCTGGTCGCTGGTGGTGGGAGCAGGAAAGTGCCAAGGAATGCGGTCTCCACGTACAGCCCATTGGCCAGTAACTGCCCGATTGCCGCATACAGCCCCCATTTATCCAAGCATCATGAACGCACGTACAGAACCTGAAGTGATCCAGTCTGCCCTCGTCCAGGCCCACGGCCACACCCTGAGCAATTCGCACCTAGACGCGCTCGAGGAAGAAACCATCTTCATCCTGCGCGAAGTGGCCGCGGCTTTTGAACGCCCTACGCTGCTCTTTTCTGGCGGCAAGGATTCTCTGGTGATGCTCAAGTGCGCTGAGAAGGCGTTTGGCGCAGGACGCATTCCTTACCCTCTGCTGATGATCGACACCGGCCACAATTTTCCGGAGGTCACCAACTTTCGCGACAAGCGAGCCAAGGAACTGGGCGCCGAGCTGATTGTTCGCAGCGTGGAGGACTCCATGAAGCGTGGCACGGTGCGCCTCTCACATCCAGGTGAGAGCCGCAACGCTCACCAATCGGTTACGCTGCTCGAAGCCATCGAAGAATTCCGATTTGATGCCCTCATTGGTGGCGCTCGACGTGACGAAGAGAAAGCCCGTGCCAAGGAGCGAATCTTCTCTCACCGTGACAGCTTCGGTCAGTGGCAGCCAAAAGCCCAACGCCCTGAACTCTGGACACTGTTCAATACCCGCCTGCAACCAGGGGAGCATTTTCGCGTGTTCCCGATCAGCAACTGGACCGAGTTGGACGTATGGCAATACATTGCTCGTGAAAACATCGAGCTGCCAGAGCTGTACTACGCCCACCAGCGCCAGGTCGTCGAGCGCAAAGGCCTGTTGGTTCCGGTGACCGAGTTGACCCCACCGAAGGATGGCGAGACCGTTGTGGAGCGCGAAGTGCGCTTCCGCACGGTAGGCGACATCACCTGCACATGCCCAGTGGCCAGCTCTGCTGCCACCCCCCAGGACATCGTCATTGAGACCCTCGCCGTCGAGGTCAGTGAGCGCGGTGCCACTCGAATGGATGACAAGACCTCGGAAGCCTCCATGGAGAAACGCAAGAAAGACGGCTACTTCTAAGCCGCTGTTTCCTTCACCTGTTCCCCAGAGCCCAAACGTTTGTCTTTGTCGATATGAATACCTCCACCCTCGCCCCGTCCGATACTGATACCCGTGCTGCGCTTCGACTGATCACCTGCGGCAGTGTCGATGATGGCAAAAGCACCCTCATTGGTCGCCTGCTGGTTGACAGCAAGGCAGTTCTCCAGGACCACCTGGCCGGCGTTCAACGCCAAGGCGAAGTCGATCTGGCCCAGCTGACCGACGGCCTTTCGGCCGAACGCGAACAAGGTATCACCATTGACGTGGCGTACCGCTACTTCAGCACCGAAGAGCGCAAATTCATCATCGGAGACGCGCCGGGTCACGAGCAATACACCCGCAACATGGTCACTGCCGCTTCCAGCGCCGACGCAGCCGTGGTCATGGTCGACGCCACCAAGCTGCCTTGGCAGGACGCGAAGCTGGCCCTGCTGCCGCAAACCCGCCGACACACCCTGCTCCTCAAACTGTTGCGTGTGCCATCGGTGGTGTTTGCTGTCAACAAGCTCGATGCCGTGGAGGACAGTTCCACTGCATTTATCCACATTCGCGACGCACTGGTCCGCTTTGCTCAAGACGCAGGCATCACGGCGGTTGGCATCGTTCCCGTCTCCGCGCTCAAAGGCTGGAATGTGGTGGACGCGCCCGAGGCCACCAACTGGTGCGGCTACGAGGGCCCGACGCTGCTATCCTTGCTGGAGCACCTGCCCGTTACCCAGGCCGACGCCGATCTGCCCTTTGCCTTCCCGGTCCAGTGGGTCGAGAAGTTCAGCGGCTCAGCCGACACCTCTCAGGGGCGCCGCGTGTTCTGGGGTCGCGTGGCCACAGGTCTGGCCAAACCAGGACAAGACATCAAAGTGCTGCCTGGCGGGCAAACTGCCACTGTGTCCCAGGTGCTCGACCATGTGCGTCAGCCAGGTGGCGTGTCCGCCAACCATAGCGCCGGCATAGTGCTGGACCGGGAAGTTGACGTCTCCCGTGGCGACTGGCTCGTGGCCGCCGGCGCCGGGGAATCGCTGACCCCTGAGCGCCAGATCAAGGCCACTGTGGCCTGGCTGGACGATGACACCCTGGTGCCTGGGCGAGTCTACTGGGCATTGCATGGTCACCGGTGGGTCAAGGCCAAGGTTCAGCGAATCATCCACCGCCTGGACATCCACACGCTTGACGAACAGGAAGCTCAGTCACTTGCGCCCAACGATATCGGGCACATTGAACTGGCTTTGCAAGAACCCATCGCTGCTCTGCCATACACCCAGTCTCGCGCGCTTGGCGCACTGGTACTGGTCGATACCGCCAGCCACAAAACCTCCGGTGCCCTGATGGTGATCTGAACGCTATCGCTGTGGCGCTGTGTCACAACGGTTGATGCCCTCCAAAGCGGTCAAAAGTCCCATTTCCAGACACGCACTGTGGCCTTAGGGCCATGAGGCGATCTGGTCCGTCCTACAATAGACGGTTTCCTTTTGCAATCCGATCTGCTCCAACATGACCCACGTAGTCACCGAATCCTGCATCGCCTGCAAATACACCGACTGTGTCGATGTCTGCCCTGTGGACTGTTTCCGTGAGGGCCCGAACTTCCTGACCATCGATCCTGATGAGTGCATCGATTGCGCGGTATGTATCCCTGAGTGCCCGGTCAGTGCCATCTTCGCCGAAGAAGACCTGCCAAAGGACCAGATGCACATGATTGCGCTCAACGCTGAGCTGGCCCAGTTGCCCAACTGGAAGAGCATCACCAAGCGCAAGGATCCGCTGCCCGATGCAGACGCCTGGAAAGACCGGACTGGCAAGCTGCCTGAACTCAAGCGCTGACGAATGCCAGGACTTCGCCCACGTGCGTAAGAGCCCGCGCGAAGTCCCTTCTTCGCATGACTAAACCCCAGTGCATTGAGACCGAGGCGCTCGTTGTCGGCGCTGGCCCTGTAGGGCTTTACCAGGCGTTTCAGCTGGGATTGCTGGAAGTCGATACCCATATTGTTGACGCGCTGCCTGCCGCAGGGGGGCAACCAGCGGAAATTTACCCTGGCAAGCCCATTTACGACCTGCCCGGCGTTCCGGCCTGTAGCGGTGAAGAACTGGCCGAGGCGCTGCTGGCCCAGATTCGCCCATTGCGCCAACCCATGCATCTGGCGCAAACGGTTGAAACCCTGGAGCGGGACAGCGACGGCCGCTGGCTCGTTGGCACACGCCAGGGCATGCATTTTCTGACCCCGACCGTGATAATCGCTGCGGGCATCGGAGCTTTTGAGCCCAAGCGGCTCAAACTCGACGGACTCGATCGCTTGGACGAGGACTCGGTGCGCTATCGCGTTGCGTCATCGACCATCGCGAAAGCCGGAGGACATATCGTCATCGTCGGTGGCGAAGACCAGGCACTTGAGGCAGCCATCCAGTTGGCCGAACAATGCCAGGGAACGGACGCAAACCCGAAGGCGTCGGTGACGCTTGTGCACCGGCGAGACGGGTTCAAGGCAAGCGACGCCACGGTGGCTCGCTTTCGCGCCTTGTGCGCGTCCGGCGCCATCCACTTCCAGGTAGGCCAAGCCACGGCTTTCGGGTGCGACAACAGCGGACGCCTTGAAACGTTGGAAGTCACCGATCCCGAAATGGGCGTGCATTTGCTGGCGTTGAATGAACTATGGGTGTTGCAAGGCCTCTCGCCCAAGCTCGGCCCCATCACTCAGTGGAATCTGGCGATGGAACGCAAGCAGCTGGTGGTGGATGTCGAGCGATTTCAAACCAGCGAACCCGGTATCTATGCGGTGGGTGACGTGGTCAGCTACCCAGGCAAACGCAAGTTGCTGGTCTGCGGATTTCACGAATCTGTGCTGGCGGCCTTTGCCGTGGCAACCCAGTTGCGGCCTGATCATCCGCCGCAGTTGCAGTACACCACGACCAGCCCACGTTTGCAGGAACTGTTGGACAAGCGCCCTGCCGACTCTGGCGCGCCAGGCACAGCTAGCTCACGGAGATAGCGCAAACTCGTTTCGTATACCGGTCAATTGCGTGCTGTTCTTCCGAAGACCCCCCGACAAAAGAGAACGGTCCTGCCAGGTCGATCTCAGGATCGCCAACTTTTTTTCATCGTATTGTCAAAACCAGAAAAAAGCGGCTATAATTTGAAGCTGTTCCCTGATAGCTCAGTTGGTAGAGCGACGGACTGTTAATCCGCAGGTCCCTGGTTCGAGTCCAGGTCGGGGAGCCAAAAATAATCAAAGGCCAGCAGGCAAATGTCTGCTGGCCTTTTTTGCGTTGTGGGGCTCCTTCTTGGCTCCAGGGTACGCACGATTCATTCAGGTCATTGTCGCCCCGCTTTCCTGTCCCCACAGGAACATCGCCCAAGGCGAGAGCTGCACGCGCCGTGCCCGCCGGCCTGGAAGTGGTCGCAGAGCTTTCTGAGGCCACGACCGTTGCTGTGCCATCCCCCTCGACAACATCGCGTCGACCGCGCTGCCGCCAGCAGCCTTGTTCGGTCGGGCTGATCAGCAGGCCCTGCCAGGGCACTTCACGCGGTCAGTTTCGACGCGAAGGACTTGCTTGCACTGACGGACCAGTGAACCGCTGGATGACGTTCACACTTGCGCGCTCGACCTCAAAAACAGATGGGTGTCGCGCCTGCTCGCTCTGGTCTTGGCCTTGGTCTTCGTCCTGGCATGTGCAACTCACGTCGTGTCGAGCAAAGTCCATCGCGCATGCGTATCTGCATCTGGCTGTGCAGCAGGTTCCCCGGCCTGCCAACCGGAAGAGTTCGTCAAGCTCAACGCCACCGCCCCCATACAAACCCCAGCTTCCGGTCATCCCATTTGGTAGGTGTTGGAAAACCATGCGGTGCCTAAGCTTTGTCTTGCGGCGCTCAGTCCGCTTCTCCGTCAGTCAAAGGCCAGCACATGCAACGCAAACTCATCACTCAAAGCACTCGTTCGCTGATCGCCGTCTCCTTGGTTTGTTCGGCTTCTTTTGCCCACAGCGTGGAGAACGGCGCACCGACCACGCCGATCGGCATTTACGACTTTGGCGCCGGCACCCTGCCCCCTTCCTCTATCGATGTCACGGTCGGCCTGCGAGGAGCGAGCTACAGCAGCAGCCAGCTGCGCGACACCTCTGGTAATCGCTCCCCCGTCGGAATCAAACTCAAAGTACACAGCGGGTCGGTTGCCATCGTCAAAACCACTGACGTGCCGATGTTGGGCGGAACCTACGGATTCATGGCAGTGGTTCCCTATCTGGACATGAGCAACAACCTGTCCATTCCGACCCCGGTCGGCCCAATGCCGCTCAAGGGAAAGAATGCCACCATAGGAGACGTCACGCTGACGCCATTGATAGTGAAGTGGACGCCTTCACCTGGACTCTTCGTCAATAGCCGAATCGAACTGCAGTTGCCGACGGGTTCTTATCAGGCCGATCGGCTGATCAACACCAGCTCCAATCATTGGACAGCAACACCGGCCGTTTCCTTCACCTGGATCGGCTCCACGGGTCTCGAAGTTTCCTCGAACATCCAGCTGAACGTACACGGCAAAAACAAGGACACGGGTTATCGGTCGGGCGTTGAATACCAACAGGACTTTGCCATTGGTCAACACGTCGGCCCCTGGACCATTGGCGTGGGTGGCTACCTGAACCAGCAACTGACAGACGACAAGCTCAACGGCTCGCGCTTTGGCGACGGCAACCGCTCACGCGTGATGGCTCTGGGCCCAGCGATCAGCTTCTTCGAACTTGGCTCTGATTGGCCAGCCATATGGGCGCATGTCTACAAGGAGTTCGGCGCTCGCAACCGGACCGAAGGCACTCACTTTGCAGTTCGCGCTGCATGGTCGTTCTGATCTCAGTCCTGGCGGGGAACCGAAAGATGAGCTGCGGCCGACGAAAGCACCATGCGCACCAGGTCGGATTGCCGGCGCTGCCCCGTCTTGGCCTGGACCTGCTTGAGTTGTACCCGCGCTGTTCCAACCGAGACGCCTCGCATTTGCGCGTATTCCTCGACCGTGCTGCCAGTGGCAATCGCCCCCAGCAGTCGAGCTTCGGTCGGGGTCAGTCCAAACAGGCTCTCCAGGGCGTCGGCAGGGAGCTGGCGAACCACAGACGCGGAGGAGAGCACCAGCATCAGCGAGCCAGGGCCATCGCCGGGGCGGACGACCACATGCATGGTGCTCTCATCCTCGCCCAATCGAAGGTAGCCCACCTGCCGCCGCCCTCCTCGCTGCGCTGCAGACAACGTGGCCAGCAGCGTCTGGGTATCGTGCGGGGAGCGACCACAAAGGTGCTCCCCTTGCAGGTTCAAGGGAGAACCTTGCTTCACAAGGGTCGACGCTGGCTGATTGAGCCATTGCACGCGGCCGGCCGCGTCGCACAGCACAACACCGAACGAAAGGCTGTCGAGCAGGCCACGCAAGCGCTCATCACGCTCGATAGAAGTCTGGAGCTGGTCGGTCAGCAAAAACGCCTGGCTGACATGCGGCGCCAAGTCTGCCAGGCGGTTGATGTCATCGATCGAAAAGTCGCTGCTGTCGTGTGCAGGACGGTGCAATGCCAGTCCCAGGTAAACACCGCGACCCACGTCCTGCAAAGTGCCGATGAATCGCCCCAGGCCCAGCATCGCCAGTTGCTGCTGCAGACGGGGGCGCGCCTCATCGTCGGGGTCGAACAACAACTCGTCGCTGGCCACGCGACCCAACCCCCGGAGCACACGCTGTTGCTCCAGGCGCGGGTTGTGGCCGGTACTGAGTTCTGGCGACCGCAGGGCTGTGAGCTCGAGCGTACGAGAGTCCTGTGCAGACCAGAGAACTTGCGCCTGACCGTTCTCGAAACGGAACGCTTGCACCACCGCCGACTGCGCCCCGGTCAGGCGGCAAAGCCGGTCCATGGACGCCACCCAACGCTGGGGCTGCGCAGCACCAGCGTAGATATCCAGCAGCATTTCATCCGGTTGTCTGAGGAAGGCGACGGGAGTGTTCGACATATGTGAGACAGATTAGCGATCGCCCGCCAGCGCGACAAGGGAGGTTTTCCCCCGAACAACGCGCTCTTGTCAACTTTTAGTCATTGCCCATGTCTGAAACAATCATCCTGCACCATCCCCTCATATGCACCATGGACCCAGAACGGCCATGGGCGCAGGCCATCGCTGTCAGAGACGGTCGAATCATCGCCGTTGGTTCGCTGGAGGAGGCACGCGCGGCTCTGCCGGACACACCAGTGCTTGAACTGGGTGGGGAGATGGTGATCCCCGGCTTGGTGGACGTGCACAACCATTTCGTGTGGGCCGGTCGTGCCGAACTTTACGAGATTTTTGTTCCGCCTGTCTTCTCTCTGGATCAAGTGCTGGATGCGGTGCGGAGTGCGGCTGCGGAGAAGGCTCCAGGCGAATGGATCGTCGGCGGTATCTGGGGCTCTGCCCTGATCGGGGAGATCGACGCAAGCACGCGACTGCGCCTCGATGAAGCGGCTGGCGGTCGCCCAGTGATGCTGCGCGACGACTCCCACCACAATCGTTTTGTGAGCAGCGCGGCGTTGGCCGCCGCCGGCATCGACAACGACACACCCGATCCAGTGAACGGGCAAATTGCCCGCGATCCGATCACGGGCGAAGCCACGGGCTTGCTCCTGGAATCTGCCTGCAGTTTGGTGGAGATGGCCGTCTCTCGCGCCCTGGCAGCCTCTCCCCATCTGGACGTTGAAGCTGCGGCGCATGCCATCAAGCGTCTGAACGCTGTGGGCGTGACCGGCATGCAAGAGGCGCTGACCACAAGCGCGGTGATGCGTGCCCTCAAGAGCCTGGATGACCAAGGGCGCCTGACGGCATGGGTTATGGGCTCGCTGCCCATGACCGAGGCCCCGTTGGCGCCTGGAGAAATGCCGGATGAGCTACAAGCCATGCGGGACGAGTTCCGGACAAGGCACTTCCTTCCCGATGCCGGGAAGATATTTCTGGACGGAGTGCCCACCACACGCACTGCAGCCATGCTCGAGCCCTATTTGCCGGATGCCGTCCATGGCTGCTGCTTTCGAGGTGGAACCACGCTGACGGTTCCTCAGTTGGCTCGTGTGCTCTCTGACTGCGAGCAAAAGAATATCAGGGTCAAGATTCACTGCACTGGCGACGCTTCGACGCGCGCTGCACTGGATGCCATCGATGTGCTGCGAAGCTTCAATGGTCCTGGCTTGCAACACCATATTGCCCACGCGACCTTCATCGACCCGGCAGAATTTCCCCGCTTTGCCACGTTGGACGTGGTGGCGGACCTTTCTCCGCCGCTTTGGTTTCCGAGTGTGATCGTTGAGGCCATACGGTCAACTGTGGCCAAGTCCGTGGTGGATCGCATGGCACCGATACGATCGCTGATAGAGCATGGCGCATTGATCGCCGGAGGATCTGACTGGCCGGTGGTGCCCGACCCGAATCCCTGGCCGGCAATGCAAGGCATGGTGACCAGGCGAGATCCTTCAGGCAGGCTCGATGGTGCGCTTGCGCCAGAACAGGCTATTAGCGTCCTCGACGCACTGCGCGCCTACACCGTCAACTCGGCATTGGCCACTGGCTTGTCCGCCCATGCCGGCTCGCTTTCGCCGGGCAAGTCCGCAGATCTCGCGGTCCTTGATCGCCGGGTCTTCGATATCGATCCGAACGAGTTGGGTCAGACCAGGGTGCTGCAAACGTGGTTCGCAGGGTGCCCCGTTCACGAGGTCCGGCCATGATGACTGACGCACGCATACCGGTGACGGTCCTCACTGGATTCCTGGGCAGTGGCAAGACCACCCTGCTCCAACAACTGCTGAAGAGGGTGCAATGGAAAGGAACGGCCGTGGTCATCAACGAGCTTGGTGAGACGGCTCTGGACCATCTGCTGGTGCAACACGTCAGCCCTCATGTTCGGCTGCTCAAGAGCGGATGTTTGTGCTGCTCGGTACGCGAGGACCTCACGCAAACGCTGTCCGAGCTCCATGAGTTGCGGCAACAGAAGGAGATCGAATTTGACCGGGTGATCGTGGAGACCACGGGTTTGGCAGACCCGCTGCCTGTGACGCACACCCTAACGACCCATCCGGCGCTCGCTCCCGGCTTCAGGCTCGCCGGGGTGATGACAGTGGTCGATGCCTTCAACGGCTTTGCCACTCTCGATCAGCATGAGGAGGCACGCCGCCAAGTCGCTGTGGCTGACGCAGTACTGCTCAGCAAGAGCGATCTGGCGGCGCCATCCATCCGCGATCGCCTGGAGAAGCGCCTTTCGCTCATGAATCCCAGTGCCACGCTGTTGCGAGTCTTTCACGGTGCAATTCGCCCTGAAGACCTCGAGTCTCTGGAACGGCTCGACAACCCTTTCTCGCCAAGGTCGTCGGCTGGGTCCCCGTTGCCAAAGACGGCTGGCTGGCTGTTCAAACCGACAGCACAGCGCGACGAATCTCTGTTCATGGGGCGTCACAAGTCCCACAAGGACGACATCCAGACCTTGTGCCTGTCGGTTGACGAGGCCTTTGAGGAACAGGCTTTCCGGCACTGGCTGAGCCTTCTCACCGCCTTGCGAGGAGAACACCTCCTGCGCTTCAAGGGCCTGATCCACATTGCGGAGAAGCCCGATCGCCCGCTGGTGGTACACGCCGCGCAGCACCTGGTGCATCCCTCATCGACGCTTCCCGAGTGGCCCGATGCCGACCGGCGCTCGCGCCTGGTGTTCATCACGCAAGGGATGGACCCGCAGGTGATCGAGCGAACACTACACAAATTCACTGGCGCGCGAGCCGTTCCGGCGCTGCCTTGACGCGTCCCCTGTACTCATCTCTCTTTCCCTCTATCTCTGGAGCACGCCATATGAAATACAACACAGCCTCTCCTGATCGCCCACAGATGACCTCACCGCGCAGGGACTTTCTGCGGAGTTCGGCGGCACTCGCAGCTGCCAGCGCGTTCCCCGGCTTTGCCATCGCACAGCGCAGAGCACTGCGCGTGGGATACATCGCTGCGCTGTCCGGGCCGCGCGCTCCGTTCGGCGTCGCCGATCAATGGCACCTCAGCAAAATGCGAGAACTGCTCAAAAGTGGGCTCGACATAGGAGGCCAACGTGTTCCGGTGGAGATTCTGCTGCGAGACAACCAATCCGACCCCAACCGATCGGTTCAGGTAGCGAGCGACCTGGTGCTTCGGGAGAAGGTCGACCTGATGTTGGTCGAAGACGGGGACGCATCAACGCCCGCAGGGCAGTTGTGCGATGTGCATGGGATTCCCATGATCAGCACCATGG
>JBNKNN010000220.1:0-17085 GCA_050293865.1 Hydrogenophaga sp.
CTCGCATGGTGGCCAAGTCAGATGCCAGCGTACTCCTGCGGGGCGACAGCGGCGCTGGAAAGAAAGTTCTCGCGCAAGCGATCCACAAGGCCAGTGCAAGGGCGAAGAAGCCTTTCGTAGCGGTGAACTGCGGTGCCATCCCTGAGGCGCTGCTCGAGTCCGAACTCTTTGGACACGTCAAAGGCGCCTTCACGGATGCAGTGAGCAATCACAAAGGTCTTTTTCAGGCCGCAGACGGCGGCACACTGCTGCTCGACGAAATCGGCGACATGCCTTCGGCTTTGCAAGTCAAGCTGCTGCGCGTACTGCAGGAGCGCGCAGTTCGGCCGCTGGGCTCCAGTCAGTCCGTGCCCGTCGACGTACGCATCATTTCTGCCACGCACCGCGACCTCGAGACCGCGATGGCCGAGGGTCACTTCAGGGAAGACCTTTACTACCGGCTCAACGTTGTCACCCTGCACCTGCCGACCTTGGGCGAACGGCGGGAAGACATTCCGCTGCTGGCCAATCATTTCCTCAAGAAACTGGCCCGCAAGTACGACAAGCGTCTCTCCGGTTTCTCTCCTGAAGCCCTCAAGGCCCTGACCATGGCCACATGGCCAGGCAACGTGCGGCAACTCTACAACGTGGTCGAACAAGCCTGTGCTCTGTCCACCACGCCACTGGTATCGCTGGCGCTGGTTCAGCGCGCACTGCGCACGCCCAGCGTTGAAGTGCTGAGTCTGGCCGATGCCCGGCAAAGATTCGAGCGCAACTACCTGGTGGGACTACTGAAGATGACCGATGGCAACGTGGCAGATGCCGCCCGCCTGGCACAGCGCAACCGCACTGAGTTCTACCGTCTGCTGCAAAAGCATGAGCTCACCCCCGGGTCATTCAAAAGTGATGGCTCAGCGCAATCCAAAGACCCAGAGGTCTGACCTGTCGCCAATCAGTGACAGCCTCAAACCCTTGATTTCATTGGGTGTTTGAGCCCTCGTCGACGAGCTTGTCGCTGGCTGGCGACAAAAACAGGGTACTTTGCAGCATGGGGCGCCTCGCACCCCGATCTGGCACACCCCGTTACGAGTCAAATCCTTGATTTAAAAAGGTTTTTTCGCCCTGGCACAGGGTTTGCCCTATAGAGGGCATGAACCCGTGTTTCGCTCGCTTTTCCTCCAGTCTTCTCAGCCGCCACTCAACCCGGCTCTGGGCAGGCATGGCCCTGGCCGCTGCGGCTTCCTGGAGCCACGCCGAGGCCTTTGGCATTGCCGACGTGGAAGCTGTGGCGCGCAAGGCCGCCCAGCAAGCATGGAAGGACCCGCAACACGAACTACCGCCGTCACTGGCAAAACTCGACTACGACCAAGTTCGCGACATCCGCTTCAAGACTGATCAAAGCACATGGCGTGAACAGGGCCTGCCGTTCGAAGCGCAGTATTTCCACCTGGGGCTCTATCAGAAGGCCCCCGTCCAGATCAACGAGATCCTCGCGGACGGAACGGTGCAACACATCGCCTACAGCCACCGCCTGTTCGACTATGGAAAGAACACGGTCGAACCAGGCCAGTGGGGAGACCTGGGCTTCGCCGGATTTCGCCTGCACTACCCGCTGAACAACGCCGCCTACAAGGATGAGCTGGTGGTGTTCCAAGGCGCGAGCTATTTCCGGGCGCTCGGCGCCAACCAGCAGTACGGTCTCTCCGCTCGCGGTCTGGCGGTCGATACCGTTGGCGGTCAAGGCGAAGAGTTCCCCCGTTTCACCCAGTTCTGGCTGAAGCGTCCCGCGGACGCTGCCGCTCAGACTGTGACGCTGCTTGCATTGATGGAGTCTGCACGCGTCACTGGTGCCTACCAGTTCACCATCACACCCGGTGAACAGACCATCACCCAGGTTGATGCTCGCATCTTCCTGCGTCAAGGTGCCAAGCCTGTCAACACGCTGGGGGTAGCTCCACTGACAAGCATGTTTTTCTTTGGTGAGAACCAGCCCCGCCCGGGCGACTTCCGCCCGGAGGTTCACGACTCAGACGGCTTGATGATGGCCACAGGTGACGGCGAGTGGCTCTGGCGCCCGCTGCAAAACCCCAAGCAGATCACCGTCAGCTCTTTTGCCATGCGCAACCCCGTTGGCTTTGGCCTGATGCAGCGCGATCGACACGCCTACAACTATGAAGACATCGAAGCCCGCTACGAGCGGCGCCCCAGCGCCTGGGTGCGGCCTGTCGGCGAATGGGGCGACGGTCGCGTCGAACTGGTGCAGTTGCCGACTCCCGACGAAACCCACGACAACATCGTCGCCTATTGGGTCCCTGCCAAGCTGCCGGCCGAGGGCCAACCACTTCGGCTGCGATACGACCTGCTCTGGCAGGGCGACGAAGCCCAACGTCCACCCTCTGCCTGGGCAGCGCAGTCACGCATTGGCTTTGGCTACACAAGGCTGTCCGACGCGGAGCAGCGTCAGCAGATCCACTACGTCATCGATTTCGAGGGTCCAGCCCTGGCAAGACTCAAGCGCGATGCCAAGGTCGAACTGATCGCTTCCGCCGATGCCAACGGTGAAGTGCTGGAAGCGATTGCCTACCCCCATTCACAGCCCGGCATGTGGCGCGCCAGCTTGCGCGTGCGCCGCCTTGACGCAAACCGCCCCATCGAGTTGCGCGCCTTCCTCCAACACAAAAACGACACTGTGAGCGAAACATGGACACAACTGCAGTTGCCCGAGTAAAGAAGTCCCAGCCTCTCGTCACGGCCGTCACGCCGACGCGAACGAACGATGACGAACTGGTCACGGCGCCCCCGATTCACCGAGGCTCCATGACGCCTGTGCCCTGGGTGGGTTTCTGGCGCAGCCTTGGGCGCGGCTTGCTCAACAGTCTCCCTGGCGCTCGAAAGGCCAATCCATGGCTGGCCCGCTTCCGTCGCGACACTGCCACTGAGGCTGATCGCTCACGCGAACGGGCAGCCAGTCTTCGTCGAACGGTGTTCATCGTGCTCACTGCCCTGAGCACCGCTGCGGCCGCCGTGCTCTTTCAGCACACTCAACCCATTCAAGAGCCCACCTGGCTGCAACTGGTCCACATGGGGCTGTTTGTCGTCCTGTCGACCTGGCTCGTGACCGGTTTTGTCACCGCCATCATGGGCTTCTGGGTTTTGGTCAAAGGCGACAAGCACAGCATCAGTGGTGCATCCGTGCGCCACATGGCCATGAATCCCAATGCGCGAACGGCCATCATCATGCCGATCTGCAACGAAGACGTGTCCACCGTATTTGCAGGCTTGCGGGCGACATGTGAGTCTTTGGCGTCAACCCTCCACGCCCAGCAATTCGACGTGTTTGTGCTCTCCGACAGCTACGACCCCGAAATCATCGCTGCAGAGCGCGCTGCTTGGGAGCGCCTGCGCAACACGCTCACAGGCAGCGATGGCAAGCCTTCCGTCGAGGTGTACTACCGCCTTCGCACGCGACGCACCCATCGCAAGGCCGGCAATGTGGCCGACTTCTGCCGCCGCTGGGGCAAAGACTATCGCTACATGGTCGTGCTGGACGCGGACAGCGTCATGAGCGGCAACTGCCTGACCAGTCTGGTCAAGCTCATGGAAGCCAATCCGCAAGCGGGAATCATCCAGACCGCCACTCAGGCTGTCGGCCACAACACGCTGCACGCGCGGGCCCAGCAGTTTGCCGCTCGCGTGACCGGTCGCCTGTTCACGCTCGGCATGCAGTTCTGGCAACTGGGCGAATCCCACTACTGGGGTCACAACGCCATCATCCGCGTCGAGCCCTTCATGAAACACTGCGCGCTCGCGCCCATCGAGGGCAAAGGCGGCCTGGCCGGCTCCATCATGTCACACGACTTCGTCGAGGCTGCGCTGATGCGCCGTGCCGGCTACTATGTGTGGCTGGTGTCTGATCTGGGAGGCAGCTTTGAGCAGCAACCGCCAGACCTG
Organism: Hydrogenophaga sp.; assembly: GCA_050293865.1. Classification (GTDB taxonomy): domain Bacteria; phylum Pseudomonadota; class Gammaproteobacteria; order Burkholderiales; family Burkholderiaceae_C; genus Hydrogenophaga. Next base: position 3,931 of record JBNKNN010000220.1, read on the forward strand.
CTCAGCGAGCTGCAGCGTGATCGCCGCTGGTGCCAGGGCAACCTGCAAAATTCGCGCCTCATGGCCGAGCCCGGTATTCATCGCGTTCACCGCGCCATGTTTGTGGTCGGCGCCATGTCCTATCTGAGCGCTCCTTTGTGGCTGGCGTTCCTCGCCGTGGGCACTGGCCTCTGGCTGGGAGGCGAATCCACCGAGTCAGCCTGGCAGATCGCTCAATCCGAGTTGGTGCTGCTCTGGGCATGGACCATCGGCATGCTGTTCCTGCCGCGTGCGTTGGGCGTCGCAGCCGTTTTCATCCGCGGTCAACAGCGTGCATTTGGTGGCGGCTGGAAACTGGTGGGCTCAGCCTTGCTGGAGTCTGTGCTGGCCATGATGCAGGCGCCCATTCGCATGATCAGTCACTCGCTGTTCGTGCTGGTAGCGCTCACCGGCCTCAAGATTGAATGGAAATCACCTCCCCGGGAGGCCGCCGGCGTGCCATGGCGCGAGGCTTTTGCCCGCCTTGCCCCCATGTCCTCGTTCATGGCGTTCGCAACGGTGGGCATCGCTCTGCACGAGCCAGAGGCACTTGTGTGGTTGCTGCCCGTTGGGCTGCCATTGCTGGTCTCGATTCCTTTCTCGGTGGCCACCGGCCACGACCGCCTCGGCGCACGATGGCGTCTCCGTGGCGCCTTGCTCATTCCAGAGGAGTCCTGGTCGCCAGCCGTTCTGCGCCGGGCGTGGCGTCATGCCCTGGCAGCTGCGGCTCCGCGTGCACCTCTGCCGTTGGCTATGGCTTCGACACAGGCGGCTTGAGGTAGCGCTCGTCAGACCAGGTCGCCATCCACTGGGGCAAGAACGCCACGAAGATGGCGCAAAACATGCCAGTCAGAAAGGCATCGCCCCAGGCCATGAGCCATCTGGCCACCAAAGCGTTCTCTATTCCGACACCGCCCGTGAGGCGGTGTAGCAATTCCTGAAGACTGCCTGCAGCAAACAAGGCAGCAGCCGTCCCCAGAAAGCCGCGGCCGAGCGTGTAAATAAAGAGATGGGGAGGCAGCCAACGGCGGATCAAGGCGCCGAGCCCCAGGGTAAAGACCGCCGGAACCAAGCCCATCCAGACCAGTTGTGCCAGCACCGCCTGAGATTCTGCCTGCCCGGCCAGCCACACCACGGCGGCCACGCCACACAGGACGAGAACTGCGAGCGGCCAGCCCAGCATCAAGACGAGCAAACAGGCCCCCGAGAGTTGGACCTGCAAGCCTTGAGGCATTCTTTGCGGCAGCAGCCAGACCCATGGCAGCAATGCTACCGCTGCAAGAGCCGGCGTCAGCAAGGGCCCGACGAGCATGCGCCATGGTCGCACCCATAGCGCCACCGCGACGGACGCGATCGAAATCAGCAATTCAACGGCAGTTACCCACATGGTGCCGCAGTATGCGGCCAGCATGTGCGAAGCGACTTGACTTCAGTCAACCCATCCCGGGAAGCTTGGGCATGCCTTTCATGCCTCCCATGCGCTTCATCATCTTCATCAGGCCGCCACCCTTCATCTTCTTCATCATCGCACGCATCTGATCGAACTCCTTGAGCAAGCGATTCACCTCTTGCACATGCACCCCCGCGCCCGCCGCGATGCGGCGCTTGCGAGTGGCCTTGATCAGCTCAGGCTTTCGCCGCTCGGTGGGCGTCATACTGCAAATGATGCCTTCCTTGCGCTTGATGTCCTTCTCTGCACGGGTCAGGTCTGCCTCGCTGGCCTTGCCCGCCAGTTCCCCCGGCAGCTTGTCCATCAGACTGGAGAGCCCGCCCATCTGCTTCATCTGTTGCAACTGGCCGAGAAAATCCTCCAGATCGAAACTTTCGCCGCTTTTGACCTTGGCGGCCAGACGCTGCGCCGACTCCATGTCAACGCCCGCTGACACCTGCTCCACCAGGGCGACGATATCCCCCATGCCGAGCACCCGGCCTGCGTGACGTTCCGCGTCAAACACCTCCAACCCGTCAATCTTTTCGGACACACCAGCGAACTTGATGGGCGCACCGGTGACCTGCCGCACCGATAGCGCGGCGCCACCACGCGAGTCACCGTCCATCTTGGTCAGCACGATTCCGGTCAAGGGCAATGCCTCTTTGAACGCCTTGGCAGTGTTGATGGCATCCTGACCCTGCATGGCATCGACCACGAACAAGGTCTCCACAGGCTTGAGCACGCCGTGAAGCTCCTTGATTTCCTGCATCAAGGCCTCATCAATGGCCAATCGTCCGGCAGTGTCCACCAGCAGCACATCAAAGAAATGCTTGCGGGCATAGTCCAGCGCAGAGCGAGCAATGTCCTGCGGCTTCTGGTCGGACGCGCTGGGAAACCACTCGGCCCCCGCCTGAGCAGTCACCGTCTTGAGCTGCTCTATCGCCGCTGGGCGGTAGACGTCGCCGGAGACGGTCAACACCTTCTTCTTGCGCTTCTCTACCAGGTGCTTCGCCAGCTTGGCGGTCGTGGTCGTCTTGCCTGCGCCTTGCAGACCTGCCATCAGAATGACCGCAGGCGGTTGGGCGGAAAGATTGATGTCAGCGACGCCTTCCCCCATGGTGGCTGCCAACTCCTTGTTGACAATACCCACCAATGCCTGACCTGGCGTAAGCGACCCCACCACTTCCTGCCCCAATGCCTTGAGTTTGACCCGTCCGATGAAATCTCGGACCACAGGCAAGGCCACGTCTGCCTCCAGCAGGGCCATGCGTACCTCGCGCATCATTTCGGCGACGTTGTCTTCAGTGATGCGTGCTTGACCACGCATGGTCTTGACGATTTTCGTCAGGCGTTCGGATAGGGCTGAGGCCATGATTGAGCGTCCAGTTGGAAGAGGGGTAGGCGGGAGGGTAGGCAGGCGCGAATGCCCCCTGAGCGCTACCGGAGTGTCTGCGAAGTGAAACGACATTCCCCGAATTGCCAGCGCTGGGTTAGCCCTGAACGGTCCGGGCCGTTACACTGTTCCATGGATTTTACCGGTGCTGGGGCTTCCCAGCCCGGTACACCGACACTTCGCCTTTTGCACCATGCTGACCACACTCGCTGCCCACCCTGTCTACACCGTGCTGACTCTCGCAGCAGCGGCAGCCTACGCGTCGCTGGCAGTGGCCCACAAGCGCCTGGGAGACGGAAAGGCTCGCGTCCTGCTGGGAGTGGCGTGGCTGCTGCATTTGCTGGGACTGATGGCAGGGCTCTTCATCCAGCCGACGCGGTTCGGCTTCGCCCCCGCGATTTCCATGACCGCCTGGCTGGTGCTCACCATTTACGCTCTGGAAAGCCGTCTCTTCCCTCAATGGCGCGCCCGCGGCAATTTGGCATTGCTTGGCACCCTTGCAGTACTGTTGTCATTGGTTTTTCCGGGAGCACACTACCCATCACTGGGATCAGCATGGCTGCCACTGCATTGGGCTCTGGGCATTTCTGCCTACGGCCTCATCGGCGCCGCTGTGGTCCACGCCTGGCTTATGCAACGCGCTGAAAAAGCCATGCGCGCGGGCTCTACGCTTGAGAACTCCATCCCTTTGCTCACGCTGGAGCGACTGACCTTCAGGTTCGTCGCTGCTGGCTTCGTTCTTCTGACCGCGACCCTTCTGGCTGGCGGATGGTTCTCGGAGATGCTCAATGAACGCTGGGTGTGGAACCACAAAACCGCTTTCTCCGTTCTGGCCTGGATCGTCATGGGAATCCTCCTGATCGGCCGCTGGCGCCTCGGCTGGAGAGGCAATGCTGCCGTCAAGACCCTCTATGTCGCTGCTGGATTCATGATGCTGGGCTACGTGGGTTCGCGCTTTGTGCTCGAGGTTGTCCTCAACCGGGCGGCTTGACCCGGACTTGAAAGCACGCCCATGTCAAAGCCTGAGGTCAAACCGCAATGATGAAGTACCTTCTGGTTTTCCTCGTGCTCGCCGCCGCCTGGTGGGTCTGGAGAAAAAACCACCTCCAACGAACGCCAACCACGAAGGCGAGACCCCCTGCTCTTACACCGGCCCCCATGGTGGTGTGCGCCTATTGCGGCACTCACCTCCCCGAAGCCGACGCAGTATTCGCCTCAGGTGCGTTCTTCTGCGATTCAGCGCACAAAGCTGCGCATGAGCGGCAGCCATGAGCATGAGGAAGCACAGATCTTCGCGCCGGCGGTCACTGACTGATTTCAGTCTGTTGACGGAAGTGCCCCGTGACACAGTGCCTCCTTCTGGCTTCTCCACTCGAATGGGTGACCTCGGCGAAGACAGCAGCGGTTTCGGACCTCACAAACAAGAGTACGCCTTCAGCCGCATCTGGCGAGCATTTCTGGGTGCCCGCTTGTTCGCCGCTTCTGCCCTGCTCGCGCTGCAACTGTTCCTCTACGCCACTCAAACGGCCACTGGAAACGGGCTCTGGATTCTTCTGCTGGCTGCCGCTCATGTCGTGGGCGCAGGCATCGTCTATCGCTATGGCAGGTCATTTCGCCGCTGGAAATCTCCGGCGGTGCGGTGGCTGGTCACCATCGCCGTCGACATTATCGTTATTGCCGTCATCCAGAATTTCCAGCACGGCAGTCACAATCTGACGCCGCTGTATGCCCTCCCCGTGTTGTTGGCGGCCATTGTCGGCCCCCTCAACCTCGGCTTGGTCAGTGCGGCATCAGTGACTCTCATCCTGCTGCTCTCGGCAGTACTGGTTCCCTCGGGAGACGTCACCCAAACTCCCAAGCTGCTGGAAGCAGCGATGGCTGGGACCGGCTTCTTCCTGGTCGCTTTCCTGGCCAACCAGCTCTCTCGCCGCCTGGCCAGGGAAGAAGCCTTGGCCCTGAGCAGCCAAGCGTCAGCCAAAGCGCAGGCACAGGTCAACGAACTCATCATCGAAGGACTGAGTGAAGGCGTTGTGATCACCGATACGCACGGAGTCGTTCGCAGCGCCAACCCGGCTGCGCAGCGAATGCTCATGGGCGACCATCCCTACCCTATCGGAGCCAGGCTACTGCTCTCCGGGAGAGACGGCTGGGAAGGAATCGAACACATCGTGAACCAAACATTCAACATGGGGCAGCCTCTGGAGGCTGAAATCCAGGTGGACGTTGATGAGCTCACCACGCACAGGCTGTTCGCCCGCACCCGCCTGACCACTGGCATCAGCCAATCGAAGAGTGGCCGAGGCATTCGCTGCGTGCTGTTCCTCGAAGACCTGCGCGAAGTGGAAGCCAAAGTGCGAACGGAGAAGCTGGCCTCGATGGGGCGGATGTCTGCAGCCGTGGCGCATGAAATTCGCAACCCGCTCTCCGCCATCACGCAAGCCAATGCCTTGCTGGAGGAGGAAGTATCCGACCCAAGTCAGAAGCGGCTCACGAGCATGATCAACCAGAACGCGCAGCGTCTTGCGCGCATCGTGGACGACATTCTCAACCTGGCCAGGGCGCAGCCCGTCGAACCGGCGGATGCCTCCATGACGCTGCCACTGGATCACACGGTCCGGCAAATCACGCATGAATGGGTCCGGCAGGCCAAAGCACGAGGCGTATTGGGTGTCCACATTCACGCACCGGGTGCTTACGTTGCGTTCGACACGGAACACCTGCGCAGACTGCTGATCAACCTGCTTGACAACGCACTGCGCCACGCGAGCAGACAGCCCAACTCCATCCGGGTGATCACACAGCCGAGTGGAAACGACCGAATCCGTCTGTCTGTGTGGAGCGATGGCCCCCCGCTGGAATCGAGTGTCCTGAACCATCTATTTGAACCATTCTTCTCATCAGAGAGCCGTTCGAGTGGTTTGGGTCTCTACATTTGCCGCGAGTTGTGCGAACGTTACGGTGCTCAGATCTCCTACCAACGCAGTGCGCTCGACAACCAAGATGGCAACGAGTTCTTTGTCATCGTTCCCTCTTCGACCGAAAGTCGCCCTGTGCCCATTCAACAGAGCCTGAACTACCCCCATGGCGACTCGCAACCCGCACTGACCCGCCCAACGGCCACGTCACCTGGCGACCTTGGCAGTGCATGAATGAGACCAGGCGTTTGACAGCGATGAACACCGACCGACCCGCACGCATTCTCGTTGTAGACGATGAACCGGACCTGCGCACACTCTACGAACTGACTTTGCTCAGAGAAGGGCACGAGGTGACCTGTGCTGAAGATTTGCGGCAGGCTCGCGAGCTTCTCAGCGGTTCTCGCTACGACGTGCTGATCTCTGACATGCGGTTGCCGGATGGATTGGGACTTGAGTTGCTGCGCGAGTTGACGGTAGACCAGCGCCCCGAGAAAACCATCGTCATCACCGCCTACGGATCGGCCGAAAATGCGGTAGAAGCATTGAAAAATGGCGCTTTTGACTACCTGACGAAGCCAGTTGACCTCAAACAGCTTCGGGCGGCCGTTGTCTCGGCTCTGCGCAGTCAACGTCAGCCAACAAGTGTCGACGCCGGCACTTTGCAAGCGAGCGCATTGATGCAAGTGGCTCCTCCGCCGCCGTCTGGCGTGCAGGCGTTAAGCCGCATTGTGGGCTCTTCGGCCGCGATAGAGCAAATCAAGAATCGCATCGAGAAAGTCGCCACCAGCATGGCGCCCGTGCTCATATTGGGTGAGTCCGGGACAGGCAAGGAGCTGGTGGCCAACGCTGTGCATCTTTGCAGCCACCGGAGCGAGGGACCATTCATCGCCGTCAATTGCGGAGCCATTCCGGAGAACCTGATTGAAGCCGAGTTCTTCGGTGCAAGAAAAGGCGCCTACACCGGGGCAACCAGCGACAGGGAGGGCTACTTCCAGGCCGCGCGTGGCGGCACCCTGTTTCTCGACGAAATCGGAGACCTTCCCCTGGCCATGCAGGCCAAACTGTTGCGTGTGATCCAGGAACGCCGGGTTCGGCCCTTGGGTGGAGTGCAGGAGGAAGTCATCGACGTCCGACTGGTCAGCGCGACGCACAAGGATCTGGCCGCACTCGTCCAGTCCGGGGAATTCAGGCAGGATCTGTTCTACCGACTCAACGTCATCGAGTTGCGCACCCCTGCACTGCGCGAGAGGCGAGATGACCTGCCAGAACTTGCTCAAGCGATTCTTCGCCGAATTTGTGAAGAGTCGGGGCAGGAAGTCCCTCTGCTCACTGCAGCAGCCATCGCAGCATTGCAGCATCGCGATTTGCCGGGCAACGTTAGGGAACTGGAAAACCTTCTGCAACGCGCTTTGGCTTTGAGTTCCGGGCACACAATCGAGCCAAACGATTTTGGCGATGACGCCACAGACACCGCCCCCCTCGGCGACGTCGAAGCAGCAAGTCGTTCTCTGCAGGGCAATCCGTTCGACCCATCAGAAAGTGAGCACCTGGCGGCAGCCTATCAAGGCCCGATGAGCCTCCCTCCAGACTTGCAAAGCTTCCTCGACGAACAGGAGCGACAGGTCTTGCTGCTCGCGCTCAAGGAAACAGGCTACAACCGGACTGCTGCGGCTGCAAGGCTTGGCTTGAACCTCAGGCAAATGCGCTATCGCATTCAACGCCTGGGAATCACCATGCCAACGGACTCCGGTGATGATTGACGACCAGTCGGCAAGTGGCAAGCCACGCCTGGCAGACCAAGAACACCGATGGAAAAACGGCTGGCTTGACTGCGTCGAGAAATGCGCCTCACCGAATCACGGTCCAAGGCCGATCGGCACCGCGGTCAACCTGATCGTCGTCCACTCCATCAGCTTGCCGCCCGGTGTGTTCGGCGGTGACGAAATCGAGCGACTCTTTACCAACCGGCTGGACTGGGACTCGCACCCCTACTTTCAAGCCATTCGCGGCATTGAGGTTTCTTCCCACTTTCTGGTCCACAGAGATGGCCGCCTGCGGCAGTTTGTCAGCTGCGACGATCGCGCCTGGCATGCGGGCCAATCCTGCTGGCTCGATCGCAGCAACTGTAACGACTACTCCATCGGCATCGAACTCGAAGGCCTCGAAGGGGGTGACTTCGAGCCCGTGCAGTACGCCCGCCTGGCAGGCCTGATCGAGATCATCAAGCATCAATACCCGATCGAACACATCGCAGGACACGAGCATGTCGCTGAGGGAAGAAAATTCGACCCAGGTCCAGGGTTCGACTGGCAGCACCTGCAACAATTGTTGTGTTGGCCCCATCAGTGTTTTCCTGATGTCGTCGCATGCCAATTCCGAAGCTGACACATCACCGCCTCACGCAGTGACCAACGGCGATTTCCCACGCGTTGATTGACAAGGCATTCAAACGCAAAAGCGTTTGAAGCTCGCGTCTTCTGTGCCTTCTCAGTTTCAAATGCGCATGGTGCCGATCATTCCAAGCTGTCGCACACATCAGGTGCGCGACAGCTTTTTACTCTGCGAAAAGACAGGCGGCAACCGACCGCAACTTTTTTGCAAAACACTACCTGTAGTGCCTTGAAGTGATCCCAGACACCATATATAGTGTCCCCTGCGCTGACGCATCCCACCGCCGTTCCCCGTTTTCAGCACAGAAAACCCTCCTTTGCTGCTCTCCACAAGGGAGCAATGCTCTTCGGAACGTGCCTTCCTGAACATGTGCGCAGCGCAAACGAGCGCCTTTGAGCCTCGAGCCAAAACACACACAAGCGCATTGAAAGAGGAACCATGCAGACTGCCCAAACCACTGACACATCGGCTGCATCCAGCTTTTCGTCGTCCGCCCGTTCCGCACCAGCGGCGCCAAGAATCAACGACGCCCAGTACGCCCAGTACCAGATCATCCGCCGCAACGGAGCGGTGGTGCCATTCGAACCCAGCAAGATCGCCGTGGCCATGATGAAGGCTTTTCTGGCGGTTCACGGCACCCAGGGCGCCGCGTCTGCCAGCGTGCGCGAAACGGTCGAAGAGCTGACCGAAAATGTGGTGCGTGCCTTGATGCGTTCCCGTCCGGGCGGCGGCACGTTCCATATTGAGGATGTGCAAGACCAGGTTGAGCTCGGACTGATGCGCAGCAGCAACCACGAAGTGGCTCGCGCCTATGTGTTGTACCGTGAGCGTCGCGCCCAGGAGCGTGCCCATCAGGCTGTCGAGGCAGCACCTGCCGTCGAATCGACCATGGAAGTGATCGACAACGGCCAACGCATCCCGCTGGACCTCGGAAAACTGCGCACCCAGATCGAGAACGCCTGCGCCGGCCTGGGGGCAGACGTCACGCCAGACCCCATCCTCGCCGAGACGATGCGCAACCTCTATGACGGAGTGCCCATGGATGAGGTCCACAAGGCCTCCATCCTCGCAGCTCGCACCCTGATCGAAAAGGACCCGGACTACACCTACGCCACTTCTCGCCTGCTTCTCAATACCATCATCAAGGAAGTGCTGGGCCAGGAAGTGCTGCCCCAGAACATGGGCCAGCACTACGCCGACTACTTCCCGCAGTTCATCAAGAAGGGCGTCGAGAACGATCTGCTTGACCACAAGCTCATGCAGTATGACCTCGCACAACTGGGTGCTGCGCTTAAGCCAGAGCGCGATCTGCAGTTCGACTATCTTGGGCTGCAAACCCTTTATGACCGCTACTTTCTGCACGTGCGCAAGAAGCGGATTGAACTGCCGCAGGCTTTCTTCATGCGCGTGGCCATGGGCCTGGCACTGAACGAAATCAACCGCGAAGCGCGCGCCATCGAATTTTATGAAGTCCTCTCCTCGTTCGACTTCATGTCCTCTACGCCCACGCTGTTCAACAGTGGAACCCAGCGCTCTCAACTCTCCAGCTGCTACCTGACCACGGTGCCGGATGACCTTGACGGAATCTACGAGTCCATCAAGGAAAATGCCCTGCTGTCGAAGTTTGCTGGCGGCCTCGGCAACGACTGGACCCGCGTCCGCGCGCTTGGTAGTCACATCAAGGGCACCAACGGTGAATCCCAAGGCGTGGTTCCTTTCCTGAAGGTGGTCAACGACACCGCTGTTGCAGTGAATCAGGGCGGGAAGCGCAAAGGTGCAGTCTGTACCTACCTGGAGTCCTGGCACCTGGACATCGAGGAGTTCCTTGAGTTGCGCAAAAACACCGGCGATGACCGTCGTCGTACGCACGACATGAACACGGCCAACTGGATCCCGGACCTGTTCATGAAGCGCGTGATGGAAAAAGGCGAATGGACGCTCTTCTCCCCCAGCGACGTGCCAGACCTGCACGACCTTTTTGGCGCCGAGTTCGAGAAAGCCTATACCGCTTACGAGGACAAGGCCGCCCGTGGCGAAATCCAGCCGCACAAAAAGGTTCAGGCCATCGACCTTTGGCGCAAGATGCTGTCCATGCTGTTCGAAACCGGACACCCATGGATCACATTCAAGGACGCCTGTAATGTGCGCAGTCCGCAGCAGCACGCAGGCGTGGTGCACAGCTCCAACCTCTGCACCGAAATCACACTCAACACCAGCGACACGGAAACCGCCGTCTGCAACCTGGGCTCCGTGAACCTGGTTCGCCATCTCAAGGATGGCCCGAACGGCAAGGAACTCGACCACGAGAAGCTCCAGCGCACCATCAACACAGCGATGCGCATGCTCGACAACGTGATCGACATCAACTACTACGCCGTCAAGAAGGCCCGTGACTCGAACATGCGTCACCGCCCCGTCGGCATGGGTTTGATGGGTTTCCAGGACGCGCTGTACGAAATGCGTGTTCCCTACGGTTCGGACGCCGCCGTCACGTTTGCCGACAACTCCATGGAAGCCATTTGCTACTACGCCTACTGGGCATCCACCGAGCTGGCACGAGAGAGAGGGCACTACTCCACCTTCAAGGGATCGCTCTGGGATCGCGGCATCTTGCCACTGGATTCGCTCGATCTGCTCTCGCAAGAGCGCGGCGGCTATGTCGACACTGACCGCAGCTCCACCATGGACTGGGATGCCCTGCGCAAGAAGATTGCCCAGGACGGCATGCGCAACTCCAACTGTGTGGCCATCGCGCCCACAGCCACCATCTCCAACATCATCGGTGTGGATGCTTCCATCGAGCCGAGCTTTGGCAACCTGTCGGTCAAGTCGAATCTTTCTGGCGAATTCACCATCATCAACAACTACCTGGTCAAAGACCTCAAGCGTCTGGGCCTGTGGGATGACGTGATGGTCATGGACCTCAAGCACTTCGACGGATCCCTGCAACCGATCGATCGCATCCCGCAAGACATCAAGGCCATGTATGCAACGGCTTTCGAGATCGAACCGTTCTGGCTGGTGGAAGCTGCGGCGCGTCGGCAGAAGTGGATCGATCAGGCGCAAAGTCTGAACATCTACATGGCAGGCGCATCTGGCAAAAAGCTCGACGACACCTACAAGCTCGCATGGCTGCGTGGTTTGAAAACCACCTACTACCTGCGCACGACCTCTGCCACGCACGCAGAGAAGTCCACTGGACGCGCAGGCCAACTGAATGCGGTGTCATCTTCGAGCGCCGCAACGGAAGCGTCAGTTGCGTCCAGTGAGCCGGCGACCGATGTGAAGTTCTGCGCCATCGACGACCCTGGTTGCGAGGCTTGCCAGTAATCGAAAACACAACTGTCTTCTGTTTGCGCGCGACATCGAAAGGCGATCACACATGCAATTCGATGTTCGCGAGCAACAGAAAGAGACAGCATTTGCGGTGAGTGCTTTGCATTTGAAGCAGACACTTCGATAATTCATTGAACCGGATCGATCTATGTTGACTTGGGACGACAACGTCACACCCACCCCAAAACCTGCGTTGAATCCTCTGGCGTCCTCTACGCCAGCCGCTAGGCCAACTGCGCCTACTGCTCCCGCGCAGGCATCCCCTTCCGCCACGTCCAACACAAGCTCAGCAGCAGCGCCTACGGCCCGCCGCGTCAACGTTGCCGACAAGCGCATCATCAACGGCCAGACCGACGTCAACCAACTGGTGCCGTTCAAGTACAAGTGGGCTTGGGAAAAGTATCTCGCCACTTGCGCCAACCACTGGATGCCGCAAGAGGTGAACATGAGCCGCGACATCGCGCTGTGGAAAGACCCCAATGGTCTGACCGAAGACGAGCGACGCATCGTCAAGCGCAACCTTGGCTTCTTCGTGACCGCTGATTCGCTGGCGGCGAACAACATCACACTGGGTACTTACCGACATGTCACGGCGCCTGAGTGCCGACAGTTTCTGTTGCGCCAAGCGTTTGAAGAGGCCATCCACACGCATGCTTATCAGTACATCGTCGAGTCCCTTGGCCTGGACGAAGGCGAGATATTCAACGCGTATCACGAAGTCTCTTCCATCCGCGACAAAGACGAGTTCCTGATTCCGTTCATTGACGCGATCATGGATCCGAACTTCAAGACCGGCACGCCGGAAAACGACCAGACACTGCTCAAGAGCCTGATCGTTTTTGCCTGCCTGATGGAAGGGTTGTTCTTCTACGTAGGATTCACGCAGATTCTCGCCTTGGGTCGGCAGAACAAGATGACCGGTGCCGCAGAGCAATACCAATACATCCTGCGCGACGAATCCATGCACTGCAACTTTGGCATCGACCTCATCAATGCAATCAAGCTTGAGAATCCGATGCTGTGGACGCCAGAGTTCAAGACGGAGATCAAAGCCCTGTTCCTCAAGGCAGTCGATCTCGAATACCGCTATGCCGAAGACACGATGCCGCGTGGCGTCCTGGGTCTGAACGCTTCCATGTTCAAAGGCTATCTGCGCTATATCGCCAATCGTCGCGCTACGCAGATCGGCCTGGAGCCACTGTTCCCCAACGAGGAAAATCCGTTTCCCTGGATGAGCGAAATGATCGACCTCAAGAAGGAGCGAAACTTCTTCGAAACCCGAGTGATTGAATATCAATCGGGCGGTGCATTGTCATGGGATTGAAATCCTCTTGAATTCAGCGACAATCGACAATGTCAAGCATCAGCACAAAACCTTGCACAACACGCTTCGAAATGGCGGCTCAAGGTTTTGTCACAGCATTCAAATTCTTGAAGTTCCAGGTGGGTGCATCCACGCGACTTCAGGGAATTGAATCGCTTCAGCGGCGACAAGACCGCTAGAAGTGCTCTTTCCAACTTGATCAAGGAGAAAGCAATGGCAACTGCGAAGAAAAAGGCTCCGGCCAAAAAGCCAGCCGCCAAGAAAGCTCCGGCAGCCAAAAAGCCGGCAGTGAAGAAAGTGGCAGCCAAGAAGCCAGTGGCAAAGAAGGCTCCGGCCAAAAAGC
>JBNKNN010000221.1:0-6074 GCA_050293865.1 Hydrogenophaga sp.
ACCATGTGCGCAAGCAGCAGAGGCAGAACCAACAGCTCACCGATCTGAGCGGCGAACTGACCATTGCCAGAGACGAAGCGCAATCGGCCAACCACGGCAAAAGTGTCTTTCTGGCCAACATGAGCCATGAGATACGCACGCCCTTTCAGGGCTTGCTGGGCATGCTGACACTGCTCTCAGAAGGCAAGCTTTCGATTCAGCAACGCGACTACCTCCGAACAGCACAGGATTCCGCCTTGCACCTCCTGGGAATTCTCAACGATATTCTGGATGTATCGACCATGGAGTCGGGCACCCTCAAGCTCTCCATTGCGCCAACCGACATGCACGGCATCGTTCGCGAGGTCGAGTCGCTCATGCAAGTCGCAGCCCACGAGAAGGGTTTGAAGCTTGGCGTTGACATAGACCCAGACGTGCCTCGCTGGGTGCAGGCCGATGCCACCCGGTTGCGTCAAATCATGTTCAACCTGATCAACAACGCTATCAAGTTCACCAATGAGGGCGAGGTGACCGTCCACTGTGCACTTGAGCCCGTGGGTGCCAACAGCGCTCCCAGGGTCCGCAAGCGCCTGATGCTGACCATCACCGACACCGGCGTCGGAATGGATGAAGAGACGGTACAGCAGCTTTTCACTCGCTTTTTTCAGGCGGACAGCTCCTTGCGCCGGCGCATCGGGGGCACAGGATTGGGTCTGGAAATATCCCGAAATCTTGCCCGTATGATGGGCGGCGACATCCGCGTGCGTTCGACATTAGGTGTGGGTACCATTTTCACCGTCCTGCTTGACCTGCCGGATGCGGCAGCACCATCCCACGTGTCCACTGAACGAGAGGTCAAAGGCATGCTGCTTTCCAGCGATGCCCCTCGTCTTCGCATCCTGGTGGCCGAAGATCACCCGGTCAATCTCAAGTACATGAACATTCTCCTTGACCGGATGGGGCATGACGCCATGTTCTGCAGCAATGGAGAGGAAGCATTGGCGCTGCTCGATCGCAGCGAGTTTGATGTCGTTCTTCTTGACTACCACATGCCCGTTCTCGACGGGCTTGCCACTGCTCGCGCTATCCGACAACTGGAAGGACCCGCGTCGCGCGTCAAGATCATCATGGTCACAGCAGACGTAGTCAACGATACGCGCAAACGTGCACTGGAAGCGGGCATCAATGAATTCACCAGCAAGCCACTGCAAGCCGAGGATCTGCGGCGCGCGCTGGCTCGTTGCGGCTTGCTGGGCGACTTTCGGCTCACCACTGGCTTTGGAGAGTTGGTCGAAGCAGTCGCCTCGACCCACGCCCCCATCAGCACACCGGCCCCTCTGCAACCATCACCAGGGACAGCACGGGATTCGCATGAGGGCCTCTTCGCTGGACAAGGTCCTGCCGACTCTCCCCTGAGCGCGTCACCCGGCGCGCCAAAGGAGTTGCCCGTGATTGACCGGGAGGCCTACAGCGAGATGCTTTCTCTCATGCCGGCGGAATCACTCAAGGAACTTCTCGGATCGTTGTTCGATGAACAGGATGGCACCGTCAAGCGCCTGCTGCGGGCGTTGCAGTCGGGTGTGCGCGAGGACATTGCCCATGAAGCCCATCAACTCAAAGGCACATCGATGCTGGTGGGGTTCCGCCAACTGGCCCGTACGGCTGAAGAAATCGAGGGCTTGGCACGTTCACGAACTGCGGCGATTCATGAGCATTTGGCGGGGCAAATCTCGCGTGAAGCGAAGGCAACTGTCGACGCCATGGATACGTTCGACTGTCCTGACCCGGCTTGAGCAACCAACTGAGCCCGAGATTGCCAACCATGGCCAACTGTCAGCTTCCCTCTCGCGGAAATGGGAAGCGCAGGAAGCCTCCGACAGTCCAAGGTGCAGGCCATGTCAGCGACGCGCGCGCGCGTGGGTTACCGCATCTCCCCGGGTATCTTAGCGCGCCTGCAGTATCGCCTACGCGTGCTCTGATTCCAATCTCCAGGCTGGAGAATCAAGGCATGACGAAGCAA
Organism: Hydrogenophaga sp.; assembly: GCA_050293865.1. Classification (GTDB taxonomy): domain Bacteria; phylum Pseudomonadota; class Gammaproteobacteria; order Burkholderiales; family Burkholderiaceae_C; genus Hydrogenophaga. The sequence continues at coordinate 2,000 of JBNKNN010000221.1, forward strand.
GCTTCTGCAAGCCAGCAAAGCATCGTTTCGCGCCACACGATAGCGCGATGAGTCAGATGTGACTGGCGAATTCACGCGCGCTGGTCAACCAGGTTGCCAGTTGCTGCTTGTGCTCGACTGCCTTGCCCTCTGGCATCGTAGGCTTGCACGGGGCCGAGGTCCGAACTGGCCAATGCTCCGGCTCCAGCCCGAAGAGCCGCGACGGACTCTGCTTCTGGCGAGGCCGACTCGAAAGGAGAGTATTCAAGGCTCGCGGCAGGCGCGGCCGAGGGATTGACTGGCTGCGTCGGATCTGGCTGGGGGATGTTCGACGCAAGGGACTCATTTGCCGCCGTAGCCGCTGCTGCGCTTGCGTCCCCTGTCTGCAGCGCCCGCTCCACCACTGCTGCGCTGGCCTGCCAGACGTTCGAAAGCACTTCGCGCAGTTGCTCACGCAGGGCCTGAGTTCTCTCTTCAGCATCTTTTTGTGCTTGAGCCAGGCGCTCGCGGTCATCTTCCGCCAACGCTTCCTGCCCTGAAGCCGACGCTTCCTTGCCTTCCTGCTTCTCCGGGTTCTGACGCGGCAACAATGGCGCAGCGAAGGCTTCTTTCGACTTCTCTGCACTGGCACGGCCATCGTCAGGCTGATCGCTGCGCTCAGGGCGCTGCGCACCATGACCTTCCTGGCCATAGCCCAAGCCCGCCTGTGGGTTGTTGCCCCCGGACTGAACGCCCGAGACCGGAGTCACTGGCTGCGTTGGTGTAACAGTACTGTTGGCCGGCGGTGACGGCCATGAAAAATTGGAACTCGGGATGCTCAACATGGCACACCTCTACTGAAAAACAAACCCTCCGGGCGAAGACATGCCAGGTGGTCTTCTGTTTTTCGGCAAGCGAGTCGAGAAATTGAGGCCTTTTTTTGCCTCTCATCCGATGATCAAGCCCTTTAAGTTCCGCTTCCCGGGGATTCGGGGTGATCCAGAGCCGCTTTCACTGCTCTGTGAATGCCTTTTCGTGCATCCACGCGGCATGCTTCGGTGCGCGTTTGGTCCTGGCCCACTCTTCGAGCATGTCCCATTTCACTTCGTCGAGCTTCTTCATCATGTCTGGCGTGGCGGTGTTGGCGGACAGCTCAAGGCGGTGGCCATTGGGATCGAAGAAATAGATCGACTTGAAGATGGTGTGGTCAGTCACACCCACTACCGGAATGCCTGCGGCCTCCAGGCGGGACTTGGTCTCTTCCAGCTCTTCGACCGAATCCACTTCCATGGCCAGGTGTTGTACCCAGTCAGGCGTATTGTCGTCACGACCCATTTCTGGCGAGTTGGGCAGCTCGAAGAACGCCAGGACGTTGCCTGCGCCGGCATCCATGAAGACGTGCATGTAGGGGTCGGGCGCGTGCGTCGACGGCACCTGGTCCTCTGCAATGGCCAGGACAAAGTCCATGCCAAGGTGCTTTTGGTACCACTCCACGGTTTCCTTGGCGTCTTTGCAGCGATAGGCGACGTGGTGAATCTTGCGGATTTTCATAATGGTTGCTCCGTTGTCAGGTGTCAGGTCACACGTACTCACGTGCAACCTTGAGCGCTTCGCGCAGGATGGAAATGTCGCCGACCTGGTTGGCCAGCACCAGAATCAGTTTGGCGTTGAGCATTTGGCTTTGTTCATCACTCAGGTCACGATGGGCGTCGATCAAGGCCTCATAGAAATCGTCACCTGGCGTGTAATCCCGAAAGTAGCGCACGCCTGGCTCGGCCAGATTGGGTTCTGTTTTCAGAGACATGTCTGTTGCTTCCTCAGGTTTCAGACCGTGGTCAATTGCGGCGTTTCCGCCAGCGCTGCACTCCTGCAGGTAGCCCGAGCCAAGGCCTGCGCCACCTTGGTCAGGTCCAATGAGCGCCACCGCGCTGCGACAAGCTGATCCGGCCGAACCAGATAGCAACTTCCTGGCCTGGCATCGAGCCTCAGTTGAACTGTGCCTTGTACATCCCGAACATCGTCGTATGCGCCGGCGCCTATGGTCAGCAACTCCACGCTTGGCGTCATGGCCTTGAGCGAAGCACGCGCGTCGTTGATCGCCGCTTCTGGCAAGCCATAGGCCATCAGCACGAAGCCTCTTCCCAGTTGCCCCAACAGCCAAGCATCGCGGCCATCGCGCTCCACGGGCGCATCCGCCATGGGGGCACCGGGCACCATGTCACCTTCAAAGCTGTCCTCATCGGGTGTGTTCAAAGCAGAGTCGACCAGGTAGGCCGGCACACTCAGGCGACCGGAGTTGACCAGCTTGCGCGCAAAAGGCTGGGTCCTGGCCAACTGCAGGGCAGCATTGCGGAAAAGTCGGCTGACTGCACTTTTGGGCGTGATGAAGTCGGTCGAACGCGTCGAGTTTCGGATGTTTTCATCTGCTGCGTAAGCGCGGTCCGCGTCATACGTATCCAGCAGCGAGTCCGGCGCCTCGCCTTTCATCACCAAAGCCAGCTTCCAGATCAAATCGTCTGTGTCCTGAATTCCGGAGTTGGCCCCGCGTGCTCCAAAGGGAGAAACCTGATGAGCAGCATCTCCAGCAAACAGCAAACGCCCGTGCCGGAAGTTTTTCATGCGCCGACATTGGAAGGTGTAAATGCTCGCCCACTCCAGCTCAAAAGGCCGGTCCTCGCCCAGCATGGCCTTCACGCGTGGAATGATCTTCTCCGGCTTTTTCTCTTCCTCCGGGTCGGCATCCCAGCCCAACTGGAAGTCGATACGCCAGACGTTGTCGCTCTGCTTGTGCAGCAGAACCGATTGGCGGGGGTGAAACGGCGGGTCAAACCAGAACCAGCGCTCAGCGGGGAAGTCAGCCTTCATAATCACGTCGGCAATCAGGAACCGGTCCTTGAAGACATGGCCTTCTATGTCAAGCCCCAACTGGCGGCGAATCGGACTGCGAGCGCCGTCCGCCACGATCACCCAATCGGCGTCGATCTCGAAATCGCCATCCGGAGTTGTCACACCCACGCGAGCGCCATCTTCAGCAGGCGTGACATGGGTGACCCTGTGATTCCAGCGAATATCAGCCCCTACTTCCAAAGCGCGGTACACCAGCGCTTCTTCAAGGTGGTACTGCTGCAGGTTGATCATTCCTGGCCACTGGTGTCCGGGCTCGGGCACAAGGTTGAAGTGATACACCTCATCCTCTTTCACAAAGGTGCGGCCAACATTCCAGCTCACTCCTTTCTCACGGATGGGCGCCCCGACACCCAACCGATCCAGGATCTCCAATGCCCGCTTGGCATAGCAAACGGCGCGCGAGCCAAAAGAGACACTGTCTTCTTCGTCGAAAAGCAGCACTTCCAGGCCGCGCAAGCGCGCGTCAATGGCGGCGGCCAAGCCCACTGGACCGGCGCCGATGATCACCAACGGGCGGCGCTGAGGAGCCCCCTCCATCAGGTCGGCAGGGCCACGGTAAGTGAATCGAGGATAGGTATAGGTACCCACAGCAATGTCTCCAGCTACGTTCTCACACGACTTGATCCGAGGTATCAACTGTAGACCAAAATTCCTTATTAGTAAACCAATTCCTCTAATCGAAATTTCAAACCAGGCCAGGGATAGGGCGAAAAGTCGGTTCGAAAGGCGCTCCAGCGTCCGCCGGACTTCCCCCGCTCGACCCGATGAATGTCACGCGGATGCCACTCCTGAAGTTCCGACAGATCCACATCGCAAGGATGTTTCAGACGAACCGGAAAAGCCCTTATAGTCATGCCGTCGACGCAGACAGCAAAGAGGTTCGAATGACACCCGAAGAACAAGAAGCCCCAGTGCAACACCGCTACATGTACATGAGCCATGCGACCACCCCGCTTTCACCTGACGAACTTGCAGGTCTGGCGATGGGCAGTCAGCGTGCCAATGGTCGCCTGGGTATCACGGGCATTCTTGTTCATCTCGACGGGCACTTTCTGCAGCTGTTGGAGGGACCGGCATCTGCGGTCGAACAGCTCAAGTCCAAGCTCAAGAGCGATCCACGACACCGCGACATCACCGATCTGGTCGACGAACCAGTGGACCGTCGGCTCTTCGAAGGCTGGACTCTGGCCACCGAGCGGCTGTTCCAGCG
>JBNKNN010000222.1:0-3680 GCA_050293865.1 Hydrogenophaga sp.
CACGACCCTGCACCAGCGCCCACAGCACCAGCCGCACCTGAACCCGAGCCAGAAATGGCCGTGGACGTGCCTGAACCGCCACAGGGAGCCATGGTCGTTGACAAGCCCTTGCGCTCCGGCCAGCAGGTCTATGCCCGTGGACGTGATCTGGTCGTCATGGCCATGGTCAATCCGGGTGCCGAGATCATTGCCGATGGTCATATCCACGTGTATGCACCGCTGCGTGGCAGAGCCATCGCAGGTGCCCGGGGAGACACCGATGCGCGAATCTTTGCTCTCTCCATGTCGCCTGAACTCATCTCGATTGCGGGAATCTACCGCACCAGTGAGACGTCTTTGCCCGATGATGTTCAGGGCAAAACCGCACAGGTCCGGCTGGAGACCAATGAATCGGGCGATCATCTTGTGATCCAGCCCCTGATACCCTGACACTAGAGGGTGTCACCAGATTTGACCGAGTTTTCGTTTTTTCCCAGTTCTCTCTTTTTCATCTCAAGTTTTCTGCACAGGAACGCATCACATGACCAAGATCGTTGTCGTCACCTCGGGTAAAGGCGGTGTGGGCAAGACCACGACCAGCGCCAGCTTTTCCACCGGTCTGGCTTTGCGCGGTCACAAGACTGCCGTGATCGATTTCGACGTGGGCCTGCGCAACCTGGATCTGATCATGGGCTGCGAACGTCGCGTGGTCTATGACTTCATCAACGTCATCCAGGGCGAGGCCAATCTCAACCAGGCCCTCATCAGGGACAAGCAGGTCGAGAACCTCTACGTGCTGGCTGCCAGTCAGACCCGGGACAAGGACGCGCTCACCCAGGAAGGCGTGGAGAAAGTCCTCAAGGACCTGGCCGACATGGGTTTTGACTACATCGTCTGCGATTCGCCTGCCGGTATCGAGACGGGTGCGCTCATGGCCATGCACTTCGCTGATGAAGCCTTGGTGGTGACCAATCCTGAAGTCTCCAGCGTGCGCGACTCCGACCGCATTCTCGGCATGCTCGGCAGCAAGACCAAACGCGCCATGGAAGGCAAGGAGCCGATCAAGGAGCACCTGCTGATCACCCGCTACAACCCCAATCGCGTGGCCGACGGCCAGATGTTGGGTCTGGAGGACATCAAGGATATTCTGCGCATCGACCTGATCGGCGTCATTCCGGAAAGCCAGGACGTGCTCTCTGCATCCAACCAGGGTTCGCCAGCCATCATGCTCAAGGGCACGGATGTGTCCGAAGCCTACAGCGACGTGATCGACCGTTTCCTCGGTGCCGACAAACCGCTGCGCTTCATCGATTCACAAAAGCCAGGACTGCTCAAGCGCCTGTTCGGGGGGAAGTAAACCATGTCACTTCTCGGCTTTCTGCTGGGCGAGAAAAAGAAGACCGCCAGCGTCGCGAAGGAGCGACTGCAAATCATCCTGGCGCATGAACGCGCCGGGCGTGGTGCGGCCGAGCCCGACTATCTGCCAGCGTTGCAAAAAGAGCTGGTTGCCGTGATCGGCAAATACATCAAGATCAACCCCGACGACATCAAGGTCCAGCTCGACCGCCAGGACGATCTGGAAGTGCTGGAAGTCAAGATCGAATTGCCGGACCGGGCCTGATCCGAGGTTGGACGTTTTGCCTGGCCTTCGATTCGAGGCCACGACGGGCGCTGCCATGTTGACCATGGTCGCGCCCGTATTGGTTGATATCTGTCCCTCTCCTCCCTTTCGCTTCCATGCCACGCATTCAGTTCACGCTCCCTGAGCATTACGTCTTCTCCACCGACATTCAGATCTACATCAGCCATGTGAACCAGGGGGGACACCTGGACAATGCGCAATTGCTGACGCTGGTCTCTGAAGCCCGTGTGCGTTTCTTCAAGGCACTGGGCTGGCGCGAATCGAACGTCGAGGGCATGGCGATCGTGGTGGGCGACATCGTGGCGCAGTACAAGTCCGAAGGCTTTCATGGCGAGACCATACGGGTGCGCATGGTTCCACAAGATTTCAACCGTTATGGCTTTGATCTCGTGTACCTGATGGATTGCCAGGATTCTTTCCGCGAGGTGGCGCGGGGAAAAGTGGGCATTGTCTTCATTGACCCCGAAACACGCCGACCGGCACCGATTCCGGCGGTGTTCCAGCAGCGCCTGGCGGCACTGGAGTCGCACAGCTTCTGAAACCCGCAACAAGCCTCGCGCAGTTGCGCTTTCGGCCGCACACGGCGCGGGCTATGATGCGCCCATGCTGATCGAAACCCTGGGTGCCGCCCGTGACATGGGCCGCCTCAACACCATTCTGGGCGTCTTGATCCGCCACGGCTTCGGCGACAGTGTGCGTCGCCTGGGCCTGGTGGATCAGCTCGAACGCGCTGGTCATGCGATCAAATGGGAGCATGCAGCCGACCTGGCCAAGCTGGAACCGCCCGTGCAGGTGCGTCTGGCCATTGAAGAGCTGGGGCCGACCTTTGTGAAGTTCGGTCAGATCCTCGCAGGCCGCGCCGACCTGTTCGGCCCTGAATGGATTGCCGAGTTTGAAAAGCTGCACAGCCATGTGCCGCCGGTTCCGATCGAGCAATTGCGCGAGCAGCTGCGGGAGGATCTGGGGGGCGAGCCTGAGGCGGTTTTTGCCCGCTTTGATCGCGAGCCTTTGGCGGCGGCATCCATCGCTCAAGTGCATGGCGCACAACTCAAGGACGGCACAGAGGTGGTGGTGAAGATCCGCCGTCCGGGCATTGCCGACGTCATCGATGCCGATCTGCGCCTGCTCGAACGCCTGGCCTCTGTGATCGAAGAGGAGATGCCACAGTACAGGCCCTACCAGCCCCAGCAGTTGGTGCGCGAGCTCGCGCGGTCGCTCAGGCGAGAGCTGGATCTGGCCAGCGAGTGCCGCAACGCCGAGCGCATCGCGGCCAACATGCAAGCCTTGCCGTGGATTGTGGTGCCCAAGGTGTACTGGCAATACACGCGCGAGCGCATCAACGTGCAGGACCGCATTGATGGCATCTTGGGCCACAACCTGGTGGCGGTGGATGCCATGGGACTTGACCGCCGATTGCTGGCCCAGCGCGGAGCACAGGCCGTGTTGAAGATGATCGTGGAAGATGGCGTGTTCCATGCCGATCCCCACCCGGGGAATGTCTTCTATCTGGAAGGCAACCGCATTGCCTTCATCGATTTCGGCATGGTGGGCAGTTTGTCGCAGCGCCGACGGGACGAACTCTTGACCTTGTTGCTGGGGCTGGTCGAGCAGGACCCTTCTTCGGTGGTGGACATTTTGCTCGACTGGACCGGCGATGAGCACAACGTCAACTTCGCGTTGCTCGAAAGCGAGATCGAAACCTTCGTCGACCAGTACCACGGCGTGCCGCTGGCCAAGCTGAGCCTGGGCCACATGCTCAGCGACGTGACCGCCATCCTGCGCGAACACAAGCTGGCGTTGCCATCGGATCTGGCCTTGCTCATCAAGGCTTTCATCACGCTCGAAGGCATGGGGCGCGCGCTGGAGCCAGAGTTCCACATGACAAGCGAGGCCATGCCTTTGCTCAAGAACGTGGTTCGCTCGCGCTACCAGCCCTCCACCCTGGGCAAGCGCACCTGGAAAACCCTGCGCCGCGCGCTGGTGGTGGCGGAGCAGATTCCGCACGATGTATCACGTTTGCTGCGCAATGCGCGCCGCGGCAGGCTGCACGTTGGGTTGG
>JBNKNN010000223.1:0-2391 GCA_050293865.1 Hydrogenophaga sp.
CGATTCATCGTGGCATACGCCTGCGGCACCATGACCTCACCCAGCGCGGCGCGCATCGCGGCCATGACCAGCATGTTTCCGCTCAGGGTGGTCCCGATTCCGCTGTGCCCGGGCGGCGCCTTCTGCTTCGCCTTGGCCGCGCGATCTGCCAACTCGGCGCTCATGCCATAGGTGGCACACGGAACGCCTCCCCCCAATGGCTTTCCCATGACCAGTGCATCGGCTTTGATCCCGTGGGCTCGGGCGTATCCTCCCGGGCCGGTGCTGATCGTGTGCGTTTCATCCATCACCAGCAATGTGCCGTGGCTTCGGATGATGTCCTGCGCTGCTTGCCAGTAGCCCTCCGCAGGCAACACCATTCCGATGTTGGTCATCACAGGCTCGGCCAGCACACAGGCTACGTCGCCTGATTGCAGTGCCGCTTCCAGTGCAGGCAGATCATTGAACTCGACCACCACCGTGTGCTCGAGCAGATCGTGAACTTGGCCCAGAAGACTGTCGCGTTGATGGGGCTTGCCATCGACCAGGTCAACAAAGACGTCTTCGACGGTGCCGTGATAGCAGCCATTGAACACCAGCAGCTTTTTTCGTCCGGTGGCCGCACGGATCCAGCGCAACAGATACCGGTTGGCATCCGTGGCACTCATGGCAAACTGCCAGAACGGCAGCCCGAATCTCTGAGCCAGCATCTCCCCTACCACGCCTGCGTCTTCGGAGGCCAGCATGGTGGTCAAGCCTTTTTGCCCTTGCTCGGCCAGTGCCCTGGCCACAGGGGCGGGGCAGTGTCCGAACATGGCACCCGTATCGCCCAGACAGAAGTCGACGAGCTCATGGCCGTCCGCATCGGTGACCACAGCTCCCTGAGCTTTGGCCACGTGCAAAGCGAAGGGCGTTCCCCAATCGTTCATCCAATGCAAGGGCACACCGAAGAGCAGGTGTCCGCGTGCTCGCACAGCAAGCTTTTCTGATTGGGGGTTGCGTTCTCGGAATGCGCGCTGCTCAGCCATCAGGAAACCTATGGCGCGGTTCCAGTCGAGGCCGTCTCGGCTGGGTCGGGCTGCATCGTGAACTGTTGGAGTGGCGTTTCCGTCCATGGGCGTTTTGAGATCGACGTTAAGAGGCAATTGAGCTTGCGGGGCGGCAAAACGACGTTGTCTGCTGGCAAGACACTGCCTCCCTGATAGACCATTGTCGTGCATGTTGGCAGAAAAAAGGCGCCACACGGGTGGCGCCTTGATGCAAGGCAGAGGCTCAAAGGCAGCGTCTATTCCACTTTGGCCTTTTCCTCGAGTTCGCGCTGGAAAGCCAGAAGCTTTTGCTCGTTCATCTGCTGGGCAATGGCGCCTTTGACTTCGTCAAACGAGGGCAACTGAGCGTCGCGCACGTCATCCACGCGAATGATGTGCCAACCAAACTGGCTCTTGACGGGTTCTTCCGTCATCTGGCCCTTGTCAAGCTTGACCATGGCTTCGGAGAATTCCGTCACGTAGCTGGCTGCGCTGGCCCAGTCAAGGTCGCCGCCATTGCTGCCAGAGCCCGGATCTTTGGACTTGGACTTGGCAAGATCCTCGAACTTGGCACCCTTTTTGATCTGGGCAATGAGGTCTTTGGCTTCCTTTTCTGTGGGAACCAGGATGTGGCGAGCCCGATACTCCTTGCCCGCGTTGGCGGCAATAAACTTGTCGTACTCGGCCTTGACTTCCTCATCGCTCACCGGATCAGTTTTGGCGTAGTTCTCGAACATCGTCTTGATCATGATGGTCTGACGCGCCAGTTCCATCTGGCTGGCGTACGCCTCGGTCTTGGCTGTTCCGCGCCGTTCCGCTTCCTGGATGAAGATTTCGCGAAGAATGGCTTCCTTCTTCAGAGCTTCACGGACGTTCTCGTCCACGGGCTTGCCGCGTGCATTTTTCTCAAACTGGCTGACAAGAGCGTCAAGGCGTGACGAAGGCACAGGTTTGCCATTCACGATGGCAAGGTTCTGGGCGCCAGCCCAGGAGGTAGCAGTGATCATCAGGGCCGCTGTGATGGCGGTCAAGGAAACGTTCATGAAGGTCCTCATGGAATCAGAAAAATGGTTCGACCGAACAAACCCGAAATAGTGCCCCTTCAAGGCACCTCGTTGGTGTCAGATGGTATCAGGCAGAAGGTTCGGCATCGCTGGCAGATGGCAGGATTTCGATTGCCAGCGCATGCAGACCAGCGTCTGTGAATGGGCGCAAGGCATCATACACAAGGCGATGCTTGGCCACTCTGGATTTGCCGGAAAAGGCCGGAGAGGCAATCCGCACTCGAAAGTGTGTGCCGTAGCCCAGGCCATTGGCGCCCGCGTGTCCGGCGTGTGCGGCGCTCTCGTCCAAGACCTGCAGCTCGCTGGGCGAGAGGATTTTT
>JBNKNN010000224.1:0-17824 GCA_050293865.1 Hydrogenophaga sp.
CGCAAGCGGGTTTGCACATTAAAGAATTCTTTGGAGAAATCGCATGACTGAAGCTGTCATTGTTTCCACCGCACGCACCGGTCTGGCCAAGAGCTGGAAAGGCGCATTCAACATGACCTATGGCGCCACGCTGGGAGGCCACGCAGTCGAGCACGCCGTCAAGCGTTCCGGCCTCGATCCAGCCGAAATCGAGGATTGCATCATGGGCGGCACATTCGGAGAGGGCACGACAGGCGGCAATATTGCCCGTGCCATCGCCATTCGAGCCGGTTTGCCCGTCACCACCGCCGGCCTGACGATCAACCGCTTCTGTTCCTCAGGCCTGCAGTCGATTGCATTGGCTGCCCAACGCGTGATGACCGAGGGCTGCCCCGCCATCGTCGCCGGCGGAGTGGAGAGCATCTCTTGCGTGCAAAACGAGTCCAACGGCCACATGCGGCGTGACCCCTGGATCAATGAGCACAAACCCGAGCTGTATTGGAGCATGCTGCAGACAGCCGAGACCGTGGCCAAGCGATACAACATCAGCAAAGAGGCACAAGACGAGTACGGCGTGCGAAGCCAGTTGCGTGCCGCTGCCGCACGCGATGCCGGCAAGTTCGACGACGAGATTGTCCCCATGACCACCCGCATGGGCGTGGTGGACAAAGCCACTGGCCGCATCACCACCAAGGAGGTGACCATCTCCAGTGATGAGGGCATTCGCCCAGACACCACCATCGAAGGTGTGAGCAAGATTCGCGCAGCGCTACCGGGCGGTGTGGTCACGGCCGGCAATGCCAGCCAGTTCTCCGATGGCGCTTCTGCGTGTGTCGTGATGAACGGCAAGCGCGCCGAACAACTGGGCATCCAGCCCCTGGGCATTTTCCGCGGCTTTGCCGTTGCCGGCTGCGAGCCCGATGAAATGGGCATTGGCCCGGTCTTTGCCGTCCCTCGCCTGCTGGAACGGGCTGGTCTGAAAGTCAGCGATATTGGCCTATGGGAACTCAATGAGGCCTTTGCCTGCCAGGTGATCTACAGCCGAGACAAGCTGGGCATTCCGGACGAACTGCTCAACGTCAATGGTGGCGCCATTGCGGTGGGTCACCCCTATGGCGTGTCTGGTGCCCGCTTGACCGGCCACGCACTTATTGAAGGCAAGCGCCGTGGCGCGAAATATGTGGTCGTGACCATGTGCATCGGCGGCGGTCAGGGAGCCGCGGGCCTGTTCGAAGTCTGCTGATCGCGCGCCGCTGTTCCCGAAAAAGAAGCGACACCCCACACAAGGAGACAACGTGAGCGATGCGCAATCCCTGTTCACCGGCACACGGCCGGTGGCACAGCAACATGCTTTTGACGAGTCCGCTCTTGCCAACTGGATGGTCAGCAACGTCGAAGGCTTTGCAGGCCCAATGAAAGTGGAGCAATTCAAGGGAGGGCAGTCCAATCCGACCTTTCTCATCCATGCCGGCGGCAGGAGATATGTCATGCGTCGCAAGCCACCAGGGGATTTGCTGCCTTCTGCCCACGCTGTGGACAGGGAGTACCGCGTCATCAGCGCTCTGGCAACAACAGACGTGCCCGTGGCCAAGGCACACGCGCTGTGCACAGACACATCAGTCATCGGCTCCATGTTTTACGTGATGGACCATGTCGAGGGACGCATTCTCTGGGACCCCAAACTGCCCGGAATGACCCGCGCCGAGCGGGGCGACATCTTCAAGGAACTGAACCGCGTGATGGCCACCCTGCACAGCGTGGATCCAGTTGGCATCGGTCTGGGTGACTACGGACGCCCTGGCGCATACATCGAACGACAGGTCGCGCGCTGGTCCAAGCAGTACAAGGCCGCAGAGACCGAAACCATTGAGGCAGCCGACCAGCTCATTGAATGGCTGCCCAAGCACATACCTGCCGAGAATGACACCCGCATCGTGCACGGCGACTACCGCCTGGACAATGTCATCTTCCACCCCACGCAGCCGCGGATTCTGGCAGTGCTCGACTGGGAGCTATCCACACTGGGCGACCCGATGGTCGACTTCGCCTATCACTGCATGACCTGGCGCATGTCCGCCGAGGGGAACTCACGTGGACTCGCAGGCGCCGACCTGATCGGCCTGGGCATACCGGCGGAAGCCGACTATGTGCAGATGTACATGGAGCTCACTGGCCGCAAAGCCGTGTCCGAGGCAGACTGGACCTACTACCTGGTCTTCAACATGTTTCGGTTGGTCGGTATTCTGCAAGGCATTGCCAAGCGGGCACAACTGGGGAATGCATCAAACGCCACGGCAGTCGAAACCGGCAAGCGCGCCCGCCCGCTGGCCGAGCAGGCTTGGTCGTTGGCCCAAAGCCTGTCCTGAATGGCACGCATGGGCGAGAGCCTTGTCCCATTCCCGATCACCACACCACAGCCAGCAACTATGTCAGATCTCCACTGGCCGCATTGGCCGACGGATCTTCCCCGACACCTGACGCTTCCGCAGACCAACCTTGTCTACAACGCGGAAGTCTCGGCCAGGCGCTTTCCCGACAAGCCATTCATCATCTACTACGACACGCCGCTGAGCTTTTCAGCGTTTCTGCGCCAGGTTGAGCAACTTGCGGGCTATCTGGAGAAAGACTGCGGCGTACAGACCGGCGACCGCGTGCTGCTCTACATGCAGAACAGCCCACAGTGGGTCATTGGCTACTACGCCATCCTCAGGGCCAACGCGGTGGTGATTCCGGTGAACCCGATGAACAAGGCCGACGAACTGGGTCACTACATCGAGGACACCGACGCCACCGTCGCACTGGTGGCACAAAACCTGATGCCTGAGGTAGAGCCATGGTTGCATGCCCCCCAAGGCGCCACTCTGCGCCACGCCGTTGTAGCGACCTACAGCGACTACATCACCGAGCCCACCGATCTGAGGCTGCCTGACTTCGTTGCCTCATCCAGAATCCAGCTCGAAGCTGCGGGAATGCACGGCTGGCTGGAAGCGCTGGCCGCTGACCGTACGCCCTCTCCATGCCACACTGGCCCGGATGACTTGTGCGTCATGCCCTACACCTCCGGCACCACCGGCAAGCCAAAAGGCTGTATGCACACCCACCGCAGCGCCATGTCCACGGGTCTCGGAGGCATGGTGTGGTTCGGCCGCACCCAAGACGCCACCATGCTGTCTGTCCTGCCCTTTTTCCATGTGACAGGGATGGCCGGTGGCATGAACGGCCCGCTCATGATTGGCGCCACCATCGTCATCATGACCCGCTGGGACAGGGAGGTGGCCGCCGAGCTGATGCAGCGCTACCGCATCACCAGCTGGCAAGCCATCTCCACCATGGTGGTGGATTTCCTGGCCAACCCGGCCATCGCCCAATACGACCTGTCCGCGCTCAATGGCATTCGAGGCGGCGGAGCGGCGATGCCAAAAGCCGTTGCCCAGAAGCTATACGACCTCACCGGCCTCCACTACGTAGAGGGCTACGGAATGTCTGAAACCCTGGCGGCCACCCACATCAATCCACCGCGCCGCCCCAAACCGCAATGTCTTGGCATTCCCGTCTTCGACGTGGATGCGCGCATCATTGATCCGCAAACACTCGAGCCCGTGGCAATCGGAGAGAGTGGAGAGATCGTTGTCAATGCTCCGCAGGTGATGCAGGGGTATTGGCGAAACGATGAAGCCAACGAAAAGGCCTTCATCACCATCGACGGCAAGCGCTTCTTACGCACAGGTGACTTGGCTCGCGTCGATGAAGAGGGATACTTCTTCATGACCGACCGGCTCAAGCGCATGATCAATGCCTCGGGCTACAAGGTATGGCCGGCGGAAGTCGAGTCCATGATGTACCAGCACCCGGCCATTCACGAGGTCTGCGTCATTGGCGCGAAAGACCCCAAGCGTGGCGAGACCGTCAAAGCCTTGATCGTGCTGCGAGCAGATGCCGTCGATACGGTGTCGGAGCAAGCCATCGTGGACTGGGCGCACGAGCACATGGCTGCCTACAAGGTGCCACGTCTTGTGCGATTCGTGGATGCGTTGCCCAAGTCCGGTTCGGGAAAGATCATGTGGCGTGAGTTGCAAGAGCAACAGAACGCCTCCGACGCACAATCTGTGACGAAAGAGAGTTGAAGATGAGCCAGAAAGCCAAAGCCGTTATCGCACGCGAACATGGCGCACCCGTGGTGGTCGAAGAAATCACCGTCGACGCTCCCCAGGCGGGCGAGATCATGATGAAGGTAGAGGCCTGCGGCGTCTGCCACAGCGACCTGTCCGCCGCCAAAGGTGTGATTCCTCTGCCGCCGCCGGTGGTCCTGGGCCACGAAGCAGCTGGCACCATCGTCGCAGTGGGCGACGGGGTCAAGGGGTATGCCGTCGGCGACCGCGTGATGTCGTCATTTGTGAGCATGTGTGGCAAGTGCCGTTATTGCATGACCGGCCGTCCTCAACTGTGCGACCAGGCCGCCAAAGCCGCTTTTACCTTGCCCGACGGGACTGTTCGCACGAGGGACGCTTCCGGCAACGCCCTGCACATCTTCTCCGGCTGCGGAGTCATGGCCGAGTACGCCACGCTGAACACCGACAACATCGTCAAGATCGAGGAAGACCTGTCCATGGAGTGCTGCGCGCTCATCAGCTGCGGCGTGATGACAGGCGTAGGCGCGGTGACCAACACCGCCAAGCTCACCGCTGGTTCCGTGGCAGTGGTGTTTGGCGCGGGCGGTGTGGGTCTGAACGCGATTCAGGGTTGCGCCATTGCGGGCGCCACCATGATCGTGGCTGTGGACCGTTCAGACAGCAAGCTGGAAATGGCCAAGCTCTTTGGTGCGACCCACACCGTGAACGCAGCCAACGAAGAGAACATCGTCAAAACCATCAAGAAGCTCACCGGCGGCGGCGCCGACTACGCTTTCGAATGTGTCGGCCTGGGCACCGTGGTGGAGCAAGCCTACGGCGTGCTGCGAAAAGGTGGCACGGCAGTCGCCGTGGGAGTCGCCAGCGTCAAGGACACCACCAGCCTGCGCACGCTGACCCTCTCCTTCGAAGAAAAGACCCTCACCGGCAGCTACTACGGATCGGCCCGTCCCCGAGAAGACTTCCCGCGCTTGATGAAACTCTACAAAAATGGTCGACTCAAGCTCGACGAGTTGATCACACACCGCTACAGCATTGACGAGGCTCCGCAAGCCTTCGCCGATCTGGCCGAAGGCCGCAATGCGCGCGGCATGATCGTGTTCGACTGAACGCGGTCTCGTCAACGGAACAACCCACGGACAGATCCACGGAGACAAACACCATGAAAGCTCTGCGCTGCAACGCCTTTGGCCCCATCCAGAACCTCAGCGTCGAAGACATAGCGAGGCCCGCACCCGCTGCAGGCGAGGTATTGGTGGATGTTCACGCCGCATCCATCAATTTCCCCGATGCGTTGATGGTTCAAGGCCTTTACCAGGTCAAGCCCGAACTGCCTTTCACCCCTGGCGCTGAGCTGGCCGGTGTGATCAGTGCCGTGGGAGACGGTGTCACCCACGTCAAGGTAGGCGACCGCGTGGTCTGTTCCACCGGTACTGGCGCGTTTGCGGAGCAGGCGGTGGCCGACGCCAAGCGCGTGATTCCACTGCCAGATGGCATGGATTTCGATGCTGGCGCATCTTTCGTGCTGGTGTACGGCACCTCGCTGCACGCACTGCAAACCATTGGCAAGCTGCAACCTGGCGAGAATCTGTTGGTGCTCGGCGCTGCTGGTGGCGTGGGGATAGCCGCCATCGAGATTGCCAAGGCCATGGGGGCCCGCGTCATCGCCGCCGCGTCATCGCAAGAAAAGCGCGAACTGGCTCGCCAGGCAGGCGCGGACGAAACCGTGGACTATACCCAGCCAGAGTGGCGCCGCGAAGTCGAACGCCTCACCGACGGCAAGGGCGCAGACGTGGTGTACGACGCCGTGGGCGGACCTTACGCAGAACCGGCACTGCGCGCCACTGCCTGGCGCGGCCGCTACCTCGTCGTGGGCTTTGCTGCCGGAGACATCCCCAAGCTTCCACTTAACCTGTGCCTGCTCAAAGAGCGCGCCATCCTCGGCGTGTTCTGGGGATCAGCCATGGCCAGGGAACCCAAACAGCTCATCGCCGATCTGAAGCAACTGGCTGGCTGGTTCAAAGAAGGCAAAGTCAAGCCACCCGTGACCGAACGTGTCACGCTGGAGCAAGCAGCCGACGCCATTGAGCGCCTGGCCTCGCGAAAGGCCATGGGCAAGATCGTGGTGTTGCCGCGAGGCTGACGACTTCTCCAATCGACAAAAGAGGAAAAGGGTCACAACCCAAGCGTTGCGACCCTTTCAACTCTTCAGGCCGGTTCACTGAACGGGCGCAATTTTCAGTACTGTGTTGTTGCGATCGGCCGTGACATACACTTTTCCATCTGCATCCACATCCAATCCCGTAGGGGCATACGCCGCCGGCATGCCCGGCAAGGGCTTCAGACCAATGGGCAGGCCCTCGGCCACAATGCGAGACGTTTTCGCCGTCAAATCAATCTCCGTGACACGCTGCGCCCCGGCTTCGACCACGACCAAAGCACCCCATGGCGTTAGCGCAAGACCCTCTGGCATGGCCAGGTTTTCAGCGATCACCTCCTGAGCGCCTCCGGCCAACTCGATGCGCAGCACCCGCCCTGCGGCTTCACTGACAAAAACGGATTGACCGTCCGGGCTCACAGTCATTTGCACCGGCCCCTGCAAGTCCGTAGCGACCGCCTGCCGATCCTGCAATTGGTCGCCGCTGGCACGAAGCAACTGTCCTGTGGCAAATTCGGTCACCAGCACGCTACCGTCCTCGAGGGGAATCGCATCCATCGGGGCCTTGAAACCGTGCGCCATCAAAAGATGCTGTTTGGTCTGGCGGTCCAGCAATTGCACCGTCCCCGTGAACCAACTGGCCAAAGCCACCCGATTCGAAGACACGCCAACCGAGAACGGGTACTCCATTTCCGAGGCGTGCATGCGGTGAATGTCTGTGACTTTCCCTGTTTGGGTGTCTACCGCGCGAAAGCCGAAGACATCGGCCACGAGCAACTGGGTCCCATCCAAGCGGGCGCCCGACGGCAGCGCCACTTCCCCCGAGGTCAATGTCTTGGTCTTGCCAGTCTTGGGGTCGACGGAAATGATGGCATTGTCTGCCATGTTCGACACGTAGATCGTTCCGTCGCGTGCAATGGCCAGATTGTCCAACGCGGTATCGAGTTGCGCCACCACGGTTTTCTCGCGCGACTTGAGATTCACCTTGACCAGGGTGCCCGCTTTGCTGTCGACCACCCACAGGTTGCCTCTTCTATCAAGGTTCGCAGCGGCGGGCGTCTCGAAGCCGTCTGCGATCACAGTGATCTTTCCTGTGCGTGGATGAATCTTCACCACCTGCTGCTTGAACCAGAGCGGGCCGTACAACATGCCATCGCGTCCCACCTCGAACCCGTTGAAACCGCCCACGTCTTTGGCAATCAAACGAGGCTCCCTCTTGCCGCGGACATCGATTTCCCAGATTGCATCACCCAGAAAGACCTGACTGGCGTAAAGCTTGCCGTATCTCGGATGGAACGCCAGGGAGTTGATGCCGGGAAGTCCGGTCGCCAGCTCACGAATAGGCGCGTTGTCATTCTGGCGGTAGTGAATGATGCCTTGCAGATAGGACGTCCACGCCATCTGGCCACGAGGCCCTATGGCGATGTCGTCAGACTCGCCCTGGGGCGATGCGATGAAAACCTCGCTTGCGCCAGTACTGGGGTCTACCTGCCACATCTCCCCGCCCGTCACGGTACCGGCCAACAACCTTCCTTGGCGGTCTACCGCCAAACCATGCACGCCATGGAAATGGGAAGGAGGCACTAGCACCTGAGTTGGGGCCCAACTCGAAGGGGCCGGTGGTGGCGCAGGCTTGTCTGCGCCGCCCATCCCTAGCCCTCCCACAGTTTCGCATGCCACAAGCATCGAAGTGCATATGACGGATGCCAAAGCGCGAAGGGTATTTTTCATATCGTTTCCTCTCTTCATTTCAAATGAAACGTCAGGACGCTGCCGACATCAGGGCATCTGCCCAATTCAATTCAATTCAATTCAGTTCAACATTCAAGCAAGATGTTCTACCGGACAGAACATCTGATCGAGAACCATCTCCGCCATAGTCTACCTGCCATGAGAAAGCAGCAGATCAACCGGATGAGCTCAGATGCTCGGTACAGTTGAGCAAAGAGATGGTGAAAGGAGCGCTCGCTTCCAATACGGTCACGGCCGAGTTGCCAATCGCTGGCGCTCCCTGCGCCGGTCGAGACACTTCTGGCAAATGGTCCAGCAGCGAACGGATCCAGAGGCCGTGGGTTACCACAATCAAGTCGCCATCCAGCGTTGCACGCAGTCGCACCATCTCGTCGAAAGAGGCAAGCACCCGGCGTGAGAAGACCGCTTGTGACTCACCCCCAGGCGGAGCCTCCGAAACGTCCAAGGCATTTGCACCGACCATGGCGTGCGGTTGTCCGCGCCAGTCGCCGAAGTTTCGTTCGTGCAAGGACGCCAAGGCCACAGGGGTCAGGCCCGTGTGCTGGGCCACGGCCAAGGCGGTTTCCCACGCGCGTGTCAGATCACTGGATAGCAATCGAGCTGCCCCTGTGGCGGACAGCCGGCGACCAACCGCCTGCGCCTGCTGATGGCCCACATCAGACAGCGGTGTCTCTGGGGGTTGAAAAACACGCGCGGCGTTCAATGCCGTCTCTCCGTGTCTAACGAGCACAATGCTCATGTGAAGTCCTTTCCCTGCTGCCAGTCACAGCACGAAAGGCCGGATCTGGAAGGATGTTCAGGGACGACCAGCGTGCGCCACGTCCACCCGAACCGTTTCTATGCGACCCAGGCGTTTGGCGCCGTGGCCCGGTCCGATACCTGGAGCCGTGCACACATGCAGGGTACGCCCATCGGTACCACCCAGCATACACGCATAGCTGTGCATCTCACCGCTGTGCACTGTTTGGAGCACTTCTCCTCCATCCGCCACGCGCAGCACACGGCGTCCCCGGGCGTCGGCCACCCAAATGGCATTCTCGGCATCCAGGCAAAGTCCGTCGGGAAAGACGCCGGGCAGATTGGCCCACAGACGATGGTTGCTCAGGCTGCCGTCGGCCGCCACATCAAAAGCCGAGATTCGCTGTGCGTGCGTCTCGGCCACCACCAACAGGCGGCCATCAGGCGTCAAAGCCATGCCGTTGGGGAAGGTCAACTCTTCAGCTGCCACATGCACTGAACCGTCGGTGTCCACGCGCATCAGTCGAGTGGGCCTCGGCGCCTCGCCTGCGTAAAGATCGAAACCGAAGTTGCCCACATAGGCACGGCCTTCCGGGTCAACCAGCAAGTCATTGCAGTTGCCTGCCACGTGCGAGGCCAGGTTGGCCACTTCCAGCAATTGCACGCCATCCCACCGCATAAGCCGCCGGTCGTGCATGGAGACGACCAGCAACTGGCCGTCTGGGCGCCAGCCAAGTCCACTCGGACTCTCTGGCACTTCGAACTCGGTCCGAAGGTCTCCCTGCGCATCCACAGAGAAGACCTTCCGGTGAAAAAAGTCAGAGAACCACAACCGCCCCTCATGCCAACGCGGCGCTTCTGCAAAGCACAGACCGTCCACCAGCGTTGTCAGGTCCGAAGCAGTTGCGGATTCACTCATGACGATGTCAAACCCGCTGTCACTGCTTCATGTAATCGCGGATGTTCAGTTCCTTGACTTTGCCACCCTCGATCACTGCGACGCGGGTGTTGGCCATCGAACCGCCCTTGGCATCCACGCCGTCCAGGTTGTTCGGGTTGTGGGCAGGGTCAAGCTTCTTCATGGCTTCGTCCAGTTTGGCTCGGATGGCTGCACCGTCTGTGGTCGTGCCAGCCAGTTGCATCGCAATGGCCGTTGCGTGCATGGCGGTGTAGTTCAGAGACATCTCCGAAGATGGATCCTTGCCGTCGTGCGCGGCGCGCCAGCGGTTGGTGAAGTCCACTGCCTGGGGCTGCGAGTCGTCGATCATGGGCAGAACGCCAATAGCTCCCTCCAGCATCTTGTAGTCGCCTCCCAGAATGGGGCGCATCTGGTCCATCTTGGCCTGATCGATGATCACGAAGCCTCCTTTGAAGCCCAGCTCACGCGCCTGCTTGACCACCAAAGCTGTGGGCTCTGATGCACCACCAATGAACAGCACGTCAGGCTTGGCTGCGAGCACCTTGCTCACACCGGAGTAGAAGTCGGTGGCACGGTTGTAGCTCATGGGGTTGGAGGCCACGGTCTCGCCGCCAGCTGCTTCCCATGCGGCCTGGAATTCCTTTGTCCAGATCTTGGCGTAGTCATGGTCAGCGTTGGCCACAGCCATCTTCTTGCCGAACTTGGTCTGGGCGTGCTTGACGAAGGCAGGGATGTATGACGTGAACTCAGGTGGAATCCGCAGAGTCAGCTTGTTGCCACGCGCGGTGATCTGCGGCACGCTGGTGTAGGACAGCAGCAGCGTGTTGGAACGCTCGTTGGTGGTCTGAATGGCATAGCCGCCGCCAGAGTGCGGGCACATCACCACGGGCGTCTTGTTCTGCTGAACCAGACGCTGGAAGTTGATCGCGGTCTCACTTGGGTTGTACTTGTCGTCCAACGCGACGACTTCAAACTTCACGGTCTTGCCGGCCACCTTGAAATCGCTCTTGTTGAGCTCTTCGACGGCAAAGTTCAAACCGTCGAGTGTGTTCTTACCGTACTGGGCAGCGCCACCGCTCAGGGGACCGGAGAAGCCGATCTTGACGGTGTCTTCTGCAAATGCCGGAGTCGAGAGGGCAACGCCTGCAAGCAACATGGCGCCGGTGAGTTTGTTGAAGTGCCTTCTGAGCATCATTGCAGTCTCCTGTGGGTTGATTGATCTAGTGAGGAAGAAGAAAGAGTGAATCAGGCGCCGATATAGGCTCGGCGCACAGCTTCGTTGTTCATCAAGCTATCGCGATCGCCTTCCAGGACGATACGTCCGCGCTCGATGACGTAAGCACGCGTGGCGATCTTCAGCGCCGCGTACGCGTTCTGCTCGGCCAGCACCACCGTGGTACCCGCCTTGTTGATGCTCTGCACGACCTCCAGCACCTGTTTGACGACCAGAGGCGCCAGTCCGAGGGAGGGTTCGTCCAGACACAGCACCTTGGGGCGCCCCATCAGGGCACGTCCTATGGCCACCATCTGTTGCTGACCGCCACTGAGCGACCCCGCAGGATCGTGTGCCTTTTCCTGAAGGATGGGGAAGAGTGCCATCACCTCATCGAGCCGTCGGCTGTTCTCCACTTTGTCACTCCTGTGCACATAAGCGCCGAGCATGAGGTTCTTGAGAACGGTCATCTGCGGGAACAGCTTTCTTCCCTCGGGGCATTGCACCAGACCATGGCGAACCACGTTGGACGGCTTCATGCCGCTGACGGTATTGCCGCCCAGATGAATACTGCCTCCAGAGAGTTTCTCCAGGCCGCTGGCGGCACGGAAGATGGAGCTCTTGCCAGCGCCATTTGCACCGAGCAACACCACCAGTTCGCCCTGCTCCACATGCAGGTTGATGTTTTCCAGCGCGCGAAACGCGCCGTAGTTGAGGGAGACGTCCTTAAATGTCAGCATGGTCGCTCCCGAGGTAAGCGTCGATCACGGCCGGGTTTGCCTTGACTTCGGCTGGCGTGCCTTCGGCGATTTTTTCGCCGTAGCTGAGCACCATGATCTTGTCTGCAAGGCTCATGATCATGTCCATCTTGTGTTCGATCAGGCAGACCGTCAGGCCGCTCTTGATCATCTTGCGAATCAGGTCGGCCAGACCCACCGTCTCTTCCGGGTTGACGCCGCCGGCAGGCTCATCGAGCAGCAGCAGTTTGGGATCGGTAGCAAGCGCCAGTGCAAATGCCACGCGCTTGCGCTCTTCCTGCGAGATATCGCCAGCGAGTCTGTTTTCCAGGTGCGAGAGCCCAACAAAGTCGAGGGCGCCACGGGCCTTCTCACGGCAGACACGCTCTTCCTCTTTCAGACGGCTGGTGCCGGCCAGGACGTCGAACAGGTTTGAACGCGTGCGCAGCCGGTGACCAACGATCAGGTTATCCAACACGGTAGCGTTGTCGAAAAGCGTGGTTGATTGAAAGGTGCGCGCCACGCCCAGCTTGGCCACCAGATCGGTTCGCAGCGGCGTAATGTCGCGGCCCTCAAAGGTAATGGTCCCCGACGTTGGCTTGTAGACCCCGCTGATCAGGTTGAAGAACGTCGTTTTTCCGGCGCCGTTGGGGCCAATGATCGCGTTGATCTTTCCTTCTTCGATTCGGGTCGAGACGTTGTTGACGGCGACGTTGCCGCCGAACTTGATGGTCAGATGTTCGATGTTCAGCACGGTCTCACTCCTTCGTCGCGGCGGACGCTTCCTGAGCGGCGGCGGCCTTGCGGGCGCGCCAGCCAAGCCAGGTCCCCACGATGCCGTGCGGCAGGAAGATCACCAGCAGAATCAGCAATGGACCGAAGATGACGAAGCGGTATTCCTGCACCGCTTGCAGCCACTGCGTGATCCAAGGCACCGAGATGCCGCCGAGCAATGGCCCCACCAGCGTGCCCAGCCCTCCGACCAGCATGTACATGGTCATGTCAAAGGTGTGCTGCACGCCTGCAACGTCCGGACTGATGAAGCGCACGAAGCCTGCATACAACGCACCGGCCCATCCTGCGTACAGCACGGAAATCAGGAAGGCGATGAGCTTGTTTCGCATCAGGTTGATGCCCAGTGCCTCCGCCAGGTTGTCGCCGTTGCGGATGGCCATGAAGGTGCGACCCAGCAAGGAGTTGACGATGCGGCGCATCGCCCACACCCCCAGCGTCAGGAACGCAAACACCAGGTAGTACAGCTTGATCGGCGTATCGAACGCAAAGTCGCCAATCGCGGCAGGCTCGGGAATACCGATCAGGCCCACCACACCATGCGTCAGGTCATCCCACTTCTCGATCACCAGAAAGATGATGTAGCCCACGCACAGCGTGAAGATGGAGAAGTAGTGCCCTTTGAGACGCAGGGAAATCCAGCCCAGCGGCAAGCCCACAATCACCGTCACCAGCCCTGCCGCAGCAAACGCTGGCCAGTAGCTCCAGCCGTGATCCACGGTGAGAATGCCCAGCGTGTATGCACCGATCGCCATGAAGCCCGCGTGCGCAAGATTGAATTGGCCGGTGTAGCCAACGATCAGATTCAGACCCAAAGTGGCGATGGTGAAAATATAGGCGGTGGACATCACCGTGAGGTGGTAGTCGTTACCGGCCATGAACGGGAAGGCTAGGCCCAAGGCGAGAAGAAGCGCCCACCCCAGTGGGCCATGCAGTTTTTGCAACATGTCAGTGGCCTCCCTTGAAGATGCCTTCGGGACGGAACGACAAGATCACCACCAACGCCACGAAAGCGATGATGTCCTTGTAGTGGTCCGAGACATAGAAGCCACCGAGGGACTCGGCGAATCCGATGATGATGCCGCCCAGAATGGCGCCGGGCACGCTGCCCATGCCACCCAGGATGATGATGACAAAGGCCTTGGTAATCACCAGATGGCCCATCGCCGGATACACCAGGTTGATGGGCGCATAAAGCGTTGCCGCAAACGCCGCCAATACACCGGAGACGGCAAAGGTCAGCATGGCCACGCGATTGGCATCGATGCCAACGAGCGAGGCGCCTTCACGGTTCTGCGCCATGGCGATGATGGTCGACCCCATCACCGTTCGGGTCAGGAACAGATGCAAAGCCAGCATCAAGGCGAAAGCCGCCACGATGATCAACAGCCTTTGGACAGGCGCTGTCAGGCCGGCGAACTCCACGATGCCGGTGTAGGGTGTTGGCATGCGCAGGAAGTCAGCGCCCCAAATCGCCTGAGCACCCGCTTCCAGAAACAGCAGCAAACCAATGGCCGCAATCATCGGGTGCAGGCCTGACTCGTTGCGCAGAGGGTGAAACACCAAGCGCTCTGCAAGCGCCGCCAGCACCGCCACGACAGCGGCCGAACCGAACATGGCCACCCAGTAATTGAGACCAAGCTTGGTCATGAAGGTGTAGGACATGAATGCCCCCACCATGTACAAAGCCCCGTGGGCGAAATTCGGCACATGAAGAATGCCGTAAACGAGCGTCAAGCCCAAGGCCACCAGGCTGTATACACCGCCAAGTGTCAGGCCGTTGAGCACCTGCTGCAGGAAGGTTTCCACTTTGAATCGCTTTCCTAGTCCCTAACAATTGGGGAGCCAAAGGCACCACCAAAACGATTGATTTCGAGACTATATGCTGCACAGTGGAACTGACAATGCCGGGTAAACCCGCGGGACGAGTCGCATAGAGCACAGCCGGGCCCCTTGCCCAACGGCACCGCATCGCTCAACGAACCAGCGTCAGAAAGACTGCTGACGCTTGTCTGGCCGGGCCTCGGGAGTCGACTTGGCCAGTGCCATCCAGGTCGAAAATGGCAGGGACTCAACCCCCCTGCGTGGTGCCTCGCGCAGGACCTGCAACTGCCCATCAGCGAACAGTTTGACCCCACACTCTGAGGGGATTTCCTCCGCGTTCGCGATCGGCTTGCCCTTGGCGTTGCAGCCGATCACATACCAGCAAGCACCCGCCATGGCCAGATAGGCTGCGCGCTTGGCAGGCTTTTTCAGATCTCCCATCAGATCGGCGCGGCTGACCTTGATCTCATGCACCACGGGTTCGAGGTAGGCTTCCACAGAGGTTCTGCGCACCGAGAACACATCGGGCGCAGCCATCACCCAGACCTGCCCTGGCTGCTTGGGCGGCGGCTCGAGCATGGCATCCTCGCTCTGCGCCAGCGGCATGGACTCGGCCAAGCTGGCAGCCTGTTTCTCAGCATCAGATTCATCCTCGAACAGGCTCACGGGCAGCGGCACGCGCAGCATCAAGCCACGCCAGGCCAGCCGCCCCTCAGCGATCATGGCGTGCGCCACCTGCTCCACCAGCGTTTCGTGCGCACTGCGGGCGGCACGGTTGCCAGCAAATACTTGCGCAAGCAGCGCGATGCCCGCATCAGTCAACCGCAGATGCTCTCTTCCAAACTCGTCAAAATGGCGTGAGAGCATGCCGGCAGCGAGCAACTCTACCTCCAGCACATCATGGCAAGGCCAGCCCGATGAGCGATACATTTCGCGCAAGCGCTGATGGTGACGGCGGTTGAGCACAGGAAGCGAATCGATGGACATACCTGACTATATATCCAGTACCATCAGAACTCCATAGACCGATCTGCCGTGACCGAAGACACCGTTCCCGACGAAGCCAGGCAAGCTGCCAGCCTGCTCCCAGCCTCAGCCGCAGAAGAGTTGCAGCCGCTGAGAGTCCCGGTGCGCAAGTTGTGCGATTTCGCCGCCCGAACTGGCGACCTGGACCTGCGTTTTACGCCTTCTCCCACTGGCGCAGAAGGCATTGCGGGACATGGCGAAGTCACTTCCTCACGTGGCGATGGCTACCAGCGCGAGCTGGTGCTCTCCGCCCGATGGCAGCAGCTTCTCGTACACGGCAGGGCCGATGGATTCGACGCCAAGGCCTTGCGGCTGGAAGAGATCAAAACCCACCGCGGGGATGCTGCCGACATTTCGCGCAACAAGACAGCGCTGCACTGGGCGCAAGCCAAAGTCTACGGCTGGATGCTGTGCCAGCAGTTGCGGCTCTCGCACCTGGACGTTGCCATCGTTTACTTCAACGTGGACACGGGCGTCGAAACCCCCTTGGTGCAGTCCTGCGAGGCCGAGGAACTTCGGGCCCACTTCGAGGCCCTGTGTCAGCGCTATTGGCACTGGGCCGAGCAGGAGCAATGGCATCGCCTCCAACGTGATCGTTGGCTGACCCGCCTACCGTTTCCATTCGACTCTTTCAGGCCTGGTCAACGCGAGCTCGCTGAAGCCGTATACAAAGCCCACGGCGCTGGCCGCATGCTGATGGCACAGGCGCCGACGGGAATTGGAAAAACCGCAGCCACCCTCTTCGCAGCATTGCGACAAGTGCCACGCCAATCCCTGGACCGGATCTTCTATCTCACGGCGCGCACCACGGGCCGGCAACTGGCTCTGCATGCCTTGCAAAGGCTGACCGCAACAGCGCCTGACGAAGAGCGACCCCCGCTGCGTGTGGTTGAACGCATCGCCCGGGAGAAAGCCTGTGAACACCCCGACAGGCAGTGCCATGGGGACTCGTGCCCCCTGGCCAAAGGCTTTTACGACCGTCTGCCATCGGCGCGAGCCGAGGCGGCAAAACGCCAGCTCTGCGACCAGAACGGCCTGCGCGAAGTGGCGCTCGAACACACCATCTGCCCCTATTTTCTTGGACTGGAGATGCTGCAATGGAGTGATGTTGCCGTAGGCGACTACAACCACTTCTTTGACATGGGCGCACATTGGTTGGCCGCTACACAAGGCGAAGAGTGGCGCGTGAGTCTGCTCGTCGATGAGGCCCATAACCTGACGGACAGAGCTCGGGCCATGTACAGCGCGCAATTGCACCCGGCGGCATTGCAAGCCGCCCGCAACGAGGCGCCGCCTGCGCTTGAAAAAGGGCTGGCGCGAACTCAAAAGGCGTGGAACGCTTTTGCCAAGGCCTGGCAAAACGCCGGATGCCACCCCATCAATGAGCCGCCAGGCGAACTTGTTCATGCGCTCGGACTTCAGGTCCAAGATGTGGCGGACTGGCTGGGCCATCAAGGCGCAGAGCCCATCCCCCCAGCCTTGCAGGACTGGCACTTCTCCTCCCTGCATTTTCTGGATTTGTGCGAACGCTTTGACGCACACTCCCTGGTCGAAGTCGAACAAGCGGCAGCCATGGCCCGAACACCTCGGCGCTACGCTATCGACAGGCCCATTGTGAGCATTCGCAACGTCGTGCCCGGCCCCCACCTGGAAGCTGCATGGAAGTCCATACACAGCGCCACGCTGTTCTCTGCCACGCTGACACCCATGGACTATGGCGCAGCCATGTGGTCTCTGCCCGAACCGCATGCCCGGATCAGCGTGCCATCTCCCTTCAAAAAAGAGCAGTTGAAGGTATTCTGCACACCGGACATCTCCACACGTTGGGCAGACCGCCAACGCTCTCTGCCTGCGCTGGTCGAGACCATCGCTGCGCAGTACGCCACGCAGCCCGGCAACTATCTCGCCTTCTTCAGCAGCTTCGACTATCTTCAGCAGGCACGCGACGCTCTTGCCACGAACCACCCCAACATACCGTTGTGGCATCAGAACCGAGCCATGAGCGAGTCAGAGCGGCAAGCCTTTCTGGACCGGTTCACTGATCGCAGTCAGGGGATCGGCATGGCTGTGCTGGGAGGGGCATTTGCCGAGGGAATCGATCTGCCAGGCAAACGTCTGATCGGCGCATTCATCGCCACGCTTGGCATGCCACAAATCAATACAGGAAATGAGCGCGTCAAACAAACACTCGACTCACTCTTCGGCCATGGCCTAGGCTACAACTACGCCTACCTGTATCCTGGGCTGCAGAAGGTCGTGCAGGCCGCAGGCCGTGTCATCAGGGATGAAAGCGACACCGGATGCGTCTGGCTACTGGACGACCGGTTTGGAAAGGCGCCTGCCGCAGCACTGTTGCCCACGTGGTGGCAAGTGGAGACCCGAAGAGCTCCAACGACCACGGACATCCCGACTGGCTGAAGGATCAGAAAAGATCAGCGACTGCCGCCACGGCCTCGAACATTACCGCCGGCGTTGCTGTTGCCCGAATTGCCGTTGCCATTGCCGCCGGCATTGCTGTTGCCCGCATTGCCGTTGCCGTTGCCGCCGGCATTGCTGTTG
>JBNKNN010000225.1:0-7842 GCA_050293865.1 Hydrogenophaga sp.
GCTGTGAGCAACGCCTTTTGCCCGGGCGAGTGGTCGCGGTCCGTCACCATCCAAACTGAAAACCAGGAAAGGAAAACACCAGATGCAACAACGACAACTCGGCCCATTTACCGTGACTGCCATCGGCCTCGGCTGCATGAATATTTGTCACGCCTATGGCCAGCCCGCCACGTTTGAAGAAGCCGAACGTCTGCTGCTGACCGCTCTGGATGAAGGCGTGACCCACTTCGATACGGCGGCCCTATACGGCTTCGGCCAGAGCGAGACGATCGTGGGCAAGGTCTTGTCCAAACACCGCTCGAAGTTCACGCTGGCCAGCAAGTGCGGCATGGGTGGAGAGCCGAACGCCGAGGGCGTCAAGGTTCGGGTCATCGACGGCCGTCCGGAGAAGATCAAGGCCACCTGTGATGAGGCGCTTCAACGCCTGCAGACAGATGTGATTGACCTCTACTACCTGCACCGCTGGGACAAGAAGGTTCCCATCGAAGACAGCGTGGGCGCTCTCTCCGACCTGGTGCGAGCAGGCAAGATTCAGTCCATCGGACTGTCTGAAGTGTCGGCGGATACGCTGCGAAAGGCTCATGCTGTGCACCCCATTGCTGCCCTGCAGACTGAGTATTCTCTGTGGTCGCGCAATCCTGAGATTGCAGTGCTTCAAGCCTGCCGAGACCTGGGCGTTTCGTTCGTGGCGTTCAGTCCGGTGGCGCGCGGCTTTCTGTGCGGCAAGCTCGACGTATCCGCTTTCGACGCGAAGGACATTCGTCGCCCCATGCCGCGCTTTTCGGCAGACAACTACCCTGAGAACTTCAAGCTTTTCGAAGCCTACGCTGAGATTGCCAAAGAGGCGGGCTGCACGCCGGCGCAACTGGCCATTGCCTGGCTGTTGCATCAGGGCGATGACATCTTGCCAATACCCGGCACCCGTAGCGTGGATCATCTCAAGGAGAACCTGGGTGCAGACGGAGTGGCCCTCACTGACGAACTCATGGCGCGCCTCGATGGCCTGATCAATCAGCACACCGTCAAAGGCGATCGCTACGCTGAGCAGGCCAACAGCGAGGTGGATACCGAGCGCTTCTAGGTCAAGTCTGACCCCGGAAGGCGACAGGGCAGGCGGCGTGAGAAGCGTCCCAGGGGGCGCTAGCGGCTTTCCGTGTCCGAGGACCGAACACGCGCAATGATGCGGTTCAACCCTACGGGCGTGACGCCCAGGTAGCGCGCCAGGGCGTGTTGTGGGAGCCTCTGTTCCAAAGCAGGTTGCGCCTCGTGAAACAGTCGGTAGCGCTGTTCAGCAGTGAGCGTGAGAAGTTCGCGTTCTCGCTGCTCTTTGCGGGCCGCGACGGCCATCGTGATTCGGTGAATGGCCATGCACCAGGCCAGGTTCTCTGTTGCGAGTCGGTCAACGATTTCAAACGGAGCGCGCTGAACCTGAACCTCTTCCTGGCAGACAGCGGCAAAGCTGGTTTCGTGTGGTCCCTGCAAGGCTGAGATGCTGGCGAAGAACATGCCTTCCTGGATGAAGGATTTGATCCATTCTTCGCCGTTGTCATTGAAGTAGGTCAGTCTGACCAAACCGCCTTGCACCACATAGACATAGGGGTGGACCACTCCCTGGTCGAATACCGTATCTCCGGCTTGGAAGTGCATGGTCTTGATGTGGGGTGCGACATTGCTCCAGTGGGGGAGTGCCACGCCTGCGGCCGCCTCCAGGCACCGTTGAAGCGTGGCGTTGTCGGGGCTCAGATTGATCCGGGTTAATGACGACAAGGTATGGGGCCTCCTACATTGGCGCCATGAATACTGCTTCACTTCCAAGTTCGGTGCAAGCCGAGATATCCAGATGGCCGACAACGCTCGTCACCGGCGCGACTTCCGGCATCGGTCTGGCCCTGGTCACCACGCTGGCGTCTTGCGGCGTGCACGTAGTGGCCTGCGGACGTGATCCTTCTCGGTTGGCCTCCCTGCGCGAGCTGGGCTCTCACGTTCATGCAGAACCCCTGGATCTGGCCAGGCTTGATGCCCTGCCCGCCAGGCTCATGGAGCTTGTCCGGCGATACCCGGACATGGGAGTATTGTTCAACAACGCTGGCGTCCAATGGGACGTGTCCTGGTTCGATGAGCACTACACCGCTCAGGATATGGTCGATGAGGTGGCGGTCAATTTGACGGCACCGATGATGCTGGCCAAGGTTCTGCTGCCTCAACTCATGGGGACACCTCAGGCCATGCTGGTGAACATCGGCTCCGGCTTGGCTCTGGCGCCCAAGCCGCGCTCTGCCAGCTATTGCACGGCGAAAGCCGGACTGCATGCATTCACCCGTGCCCTGCGCCTGCAGATGAAGGACAAGGGCGTTCGTGTGGCCGAAGCTGTGATGCCGTTGGTGGATACGCCCATGACCGCCGGCAGAGGCCGCGCCAAGATCAGCCCGGTTGAAGCCGTCAGGCAGACGCTGGAGGGCCTGGTCTCAGGCAAGGACGAAGTTTGGGTGGGCAAGGCACGACTGCTGCCCGTCCTCCAGCGCCTCTCTCCTTCGCTTCTGAGCGCGATCATGCAAAAGCTTTGACCTGGAGACTCCGACCATGAAGACCCCCAACCTCCGTTATGCGTTCTTTCTCTTGCTGAAGGCCTCCTCCGGCTGGCTTTCTCTCTCCCGCTCCGAGCGAGCCGAGATTGCAGGCACACACCTGCAGAAGGCGATCGCGGCCTGCAAGGGGGAACTTTCGATACGTCACTTCGACGCGGAAGCCTTCCATGCGCCTTGTTCCGACGTGATGCTGGTCGAGACCAGCGACCCCTGGCACCACTACCGATTCATGGAATCTCTGCGTGACAGTCCGCTGATTTGTGAAGGCTACTTTGAGGTGCTGAGCGTCATCTCTTCCATCGAAGAAGGGTACGCTGTTTACGAGTCTGAACCAGCGCCCGAGTCAGAGTCGAAACTGGAAACCCAAGCGTGAGCACCGGCCAACCTCCCCAGTGCCTGCCAGCGCCAGCGCCGTATTGCGCCGCGGCAGGAACATGAAACAAAGCGAAATAAAGAGAGAGAGAGCCGAAACCACAGACCAGACGCATGGAGGCACCATCATGGACATCAATTCCGTTTTCTTACCCATTGAACTCAAGAGAGGATGTCATCATGAAAGTCTGGATCAAACGTACCCTGATTGGACTGGCCAGTGTCACCGTGTTGGTGGGCGGACTGACCGCCTGTGGCTCGCACCACTATCGCGAGCACCGTGGTCCCATGACGGCAGAGAAATCTGCCGAGGTGCGCAGCAGGATTGTTGATCGTGTGAGCAAGAAGCTCGACCTCAACGCCGACCAGCGCGCCAAGCTGGTCGCCTTGGGGGATGCGCTGGAAGCCCAGCGCGTGGCCATCAAGGCTCAGGAGAAAGTCTCTACCCGCGATGCCATTCAGGCGCTGGTGGCAGGCGACAAGTTCGACCGCGATGCGGCGCAAGCACTGGTCGCCAGCAAGACCGAAATGGTGCAGGCGGGAGCTCCCAGCGTCATCGCAGCGCTGGGCGATTTCTATGACAGCCTGAACGCTGAGCAACAGAAAATGGTGCGCGAACGCATCGCCAAGCGTCATGGCCGCTGGGGTGGTTGGGGTCAACACGGGTCCACGAGCTGACCGGGCGACAGGCGGTGAAGGCCCCCATGCCCGTGCGTTTCTCGGCCATGTTGGTGGCAGAGGGCCTTCGCCACCGACCGGAAGGCGGCGGCTCCTTTCATGCCCTGTTTCGCAGCAGTTTTCGGCGCAAGCCGCGGAATCCGGCGCTGAAGCTGCATGCGAACGGCACTCGCATGGACGGGCTGCATCCGTACCGGGCCTGGCGGTTTGATCGTGAACTTGCCCCGCGGGTACTCAGAACTCCGCATGAGGGAACGCAGAGCGTCTGGCAGCGCCGCTTTGGGCCAGCTGCCAAGACACTTGCTGCCCTGGACCGCCCCATTCAAGGTCACATTCCTGCGCGCCTCGCCGCAGTGTCAGAATGAGATATGCACAAAGTTTTGCTCATTGATGATGATGACCAGCTTGGCGCCCCGCTGGCGACCTATTTCAAGCGCTTCGACCTGATGCTGGAGCAGGCCGTCCGGCCCAGTCAGGGTTTGGAGCGACTGGCCGCTGGCGGCTACGATGTAGCCATTCTGGACGTGATGTTGCCCGAGATGGACGGTTTCGAGCTGTGCCGGACCATCCGCAAGGACAACGATATTCCCATCGTCATGCTGACAGCTCGTGGTGACGTGATGGACAGGGTGGTTGGCCTGGAACTGGGCGCAGACGATTACCTGCCCAAGCCATTTGAACCGCGCGAGCTTGTAGCGCGGGTACAAACCGTCATGCGGCGGCGTCCTGCCAATGGCACAGTCCCGTTGGCCAACGCCGGGGCCGGAGAGGAGGAGGTGCTTCGCTTCGAGGGCCTCGTCATCGACACCGCCCGTCGCAGCGTCCTGCGCCAAGGCAATGCCGTCGAGCTCACGGGCACAGAGTATGAACTGCTGGTCATGCTGGCCCGTAACCCCGGGCGGGTGTACAGCCGGGATGACATCCTCAACCAATTGCGTGGTCATGAAGCTGACCTCTACACCCGTGCAGTGGATATTGTTGTGAGCCGTCTTCGCAAAAAGCTGGAACCTCTGGCGTGCATCAAGACATTGCGCAATGCTGGCTACACGTTGGCTCTGCGCAAGGAGCTGTTTTGAAGCTGTTTGCCATTTTTCGTTGCGGCTCCGATCTGGCGCCAGGCTGTGGCCCCTGGCACCAGCGTGCTCGCCAAAAACTGGGGCATTCGATCAAGCTGCGCATGGTCATGCTGTTCTTGCTGCTGGCGACGGCTATGACCTTTGTTTTCGTGGCAGGGGCCCAAAAAGCCTTTTCCATTGGTTGGCGCGAAGCGGCGCGTCCCATCATGATGGACTATGTCGACCTACTGGTCGCAGAGATCACCGATGACGGGGGAACGCCAAACGTGGGGCGCGCTCAAGCCGTCGTGGACCGCCTGCCGTTGACCGTTGCGATCGACGGGCCATTGGTCAAGTGGCGGTCTCACCCTCAGGATGCCGACGACGACGTGCTCAAGCGCAGCGAAGAAAAGTCTGAGCAAGCCTGGGCCAAGGAAGACTGGGGTGGTGGCAAGGATTGGGACCGAATTCTGACTCGCACGACCGCCGACGGTCACACCGTCACCTTCGGGATCGACGGCGGGGCGTTCGAAGGGCGTCCACGCGTGATCGGATTTGCGCTGGTGGCATTGCTTGTTCTGACTTGGTTGGCATATGCCTACGTGCGCTCCATTCTCCGTCCACTGGACGATATCCAGGCGGGTGCGAAGCGGTTCGGACAGGGAGACTTTTCCACTCCCATCCCGGTGAAGTGCACCCGGCGTCCCGACGAACTGGGTCAACTGGCCGACACCATCAACGAAATGAGCCAGGACATTCACAAGATGCTGGAGGCCAAGCGTGCTCTGCTGCTGGCCATCAGCCACGAGTTGCGAAGCCCGCTGACCCGTGCGCGACTGAATGCTGAACTGCTGCCCGAGGAGGGCGAGGTCACGAATGCTCGTTCCGCTCTCTTGCGCGACTTGCAGGAAATGGCATGCCTGATTGCCGACCTGATCGAGAGTGAGCGGCTCGCTGGCAACCATGCAGTGCTCCATTGTGAACCTGTTGATCTGGTCGAGCTCGCGCGCGGCGTTCTGCGCGACCTTTCTGCCCGCCATCCCCGCGCACAAGAGGTAACAGTGGAGGCTTCTGACGATATGCCTCCAGTGCCGGTGGATGCGTCCAGGGTCAGGTTGCTGCTGCGCAACCTGATGGACAATGCGCTGCGCCATAGTGCAGGAGCGCCAGAAGCACCCGAGGTGCATGTGAGCGTTCGGCGGGGAGAGACACCAGACGAAGCTGTCATCGAAGTGAGGGACTTCGGGCCGGGTGTGCCGGAGGATCAACTTGAACGACTTACCGAAGCGTTCTACCGTCCTGACTCGGCTCGCACACGCGGAGCCGGTGGCGTGGGGCTGGGCCTTTACCTGTGCAAGCTGGTGGTGATGGCGCATGGAGGAGGCTTCAGTTTGCGCAATGCGCATCCCGGGTTGGCGGTGACCGTCACATTCAAGCTTTGATCCTTGTCAGGACGGTAGCATGCATGGCATGAGATTCTGTGCCGATGAACACCACTACTGTCCGCACGCCTGGGTTTCTCAATGAGGCCACCCGTTTCCTCTTCTTCACTGGCAAGGGAGGAGTGGGAAAAACCTCACTGTCGACCGCCACCGCCATTGCGCTGGCGGACCAGGGCAAACGGGTACTGCTCGTCAGCACCGATGCCGCGTCGAATCTCGACGAAATGCTGGGGGTTCCCCTGTCCAACCGTCCAGTCAGAGTGCCGGGGGTGGATGGACTGTTCGTGCTCAACATCGACCCCGATATCGCAGCTGAAGAATACCGCCAGCGGGTGCTGATGCAGATGGCGCCCGAATCCACCGAAGACGAACGTGCAACGGTGCGCGAGCAGCTCTCTGGTGCCTGCACCACTGAAATTGCGGCTTTCGACGAATTCGCGGCGCTGCTGGCGGGGGAAGCTCATACCGGGCTGGGTCGCTATGACCACGTGGTGTTCGACACCGCGCCCACCGGCCACACCCTGCGCCTCCTGAGCCTGCCCAAGGCCTGGAGCGGCTTCTTGGCAGGCAACGACCGTGGGGCATCGTGTCTGGGGCCGCACTCGGGCCTGAAGATGCAGGAAGCCCGCTTCAATGCCGCCTTGAAGGCGCTGTCCGAACCTTCCCTCACCACAGTGGTACTGGTGGCCCGCCCCGACCCTCGTCCACTGGAAGAAGCACGGCGCACGGCTGCCGAGTTGAGACTGCTGGGCCTGACCCATCAGCGGCTTGCGGTGAACGGTGTCTTCAAGGCCAGCCAAGCAGACGACCCCGTGGCCGTCGCCATAGAACGACTGGGGCAAAGGGCGCTGGCCCAACTGCCCGACGACCTCGCAGGTCTGCCAAGAGATGATGTGCCCTTAAGGCCCTTTGACACGGTGGGTTTAAAGGCCTTGCGAGCTTTGCTGGGCGGCGATGACACGGCCGTTCCCCCGGCCGCCGGCTCCTCGGAGAACGTTGCAGATGACTGGCCGGCCGATCACCTGGACGTGCTGGTCGACGAGATTGCCAAGGATGGTCATGGCCTCATTATGGTGATGGGCAAGGGCGGGGTAGGCAAGACCACCATCGCCGCCGCCGTTGCCGTGGGGTTGGTGCTGCGCGGTCACAGTGTTCACCTCACCACTACCGATCCGGCCGCTCATGTGAACCAGACGCTGGCGGGGGAATTGCCTGGCCTGAAAGTCGGTCGAATTGACCCCAAGGCTGAAACCGAAGCCTACATCGCCAAAATCATGGCAACCCGTGGCAAGACCATGAACGGCGATGAGCGCGCATTGCTGCTTGAAGACCTGCAATCGCCCTGCACCGAAGAGGTGGCCGTGTTCCACGCCTTCAGCCGCGTGGTCAACGAGGCGCGCACGGCGTTCGTCGTCATGGACACCGCGCCCACCGGCCACAGCTTGCTGCTCATGGATGCCACCGGTGCCTACCACCGGCAGATGGTGCGGCAGTACGAAGGCAAGGCAGCAGGCAGCCACATCATCACGCCGCTCATGCGCTTGCAGGATGCAGACACCACCAAGGTGGTCGTCGTGACACTGCCCGAGGTCACGCCCGTCAGTCAGGCAGCGGCCCTGCAGAACGATCTGCGCCGCGCGAAGATAGAACCCTATGCCTGGGTGCTCAACAAGAGTCTGGTGGCAGCCGGCACGCACGACCCGCTGCTCA
>JBNKNN010000226.1:0-31613 GCA_050293865.1 Hydrogenophaga sp.
CCTCGAGCTGCCCATGCCGCGCTCGGTCAGCCCCAGATCGGCTACCTGGCACTCGACGTCAAAAGTCTGTTGGTGTGCCTGCCCCATCGTCGCGACCACCCTATAGGAGGGCAGAGGATACTTGCGCGCCTGCAGCCATTCCTGCAGCTCGGTCTTAGCATCCTTGTTCATCGCCCGCATTCGCGGATTGATTTCAACATCGTTATAAAGCCTATGGACGAGCGCTTGTGCGCGCTCGAAACCAGCGTCCAGGTAAACAGCCCCTATAACCGCCTCAAGTGCGTCGGCCAGAATGGAAGGGCGCCGATGGCCGCCAGATTTCTTCTCGCCTTCCCCTAGCCGGATACAGGCTGAAATTCCAAGCGATCCGGCAAGCTTGTGCAGAGTGTCCTGCTTGACGAGATTGGCCCTGATGCGCGAGAGATCGCCCTCCGGCAGGTCCGCCAATCGGCTGAAGAGCATGCTCGATACCGCAAGCCCCAAAACCGAATCGCCCAGAAACTCCAGGCGCTCGTTGTGATCACTGGAAAAACTTCGGTGTGTCAGCGCGCGTTGCAGCAAGCCAATGTCTGCAAACCTGTGCTGCAACTGTTGCTGTAAAGACTCAAGAAGACCAGAGCTCAAAGAACGACCCAGCCAAAACCAAGCACAGAAGGGAACATCAATCGTTACTGGACCCAGAATACTTCATCACCAGGTAAGCGGGGCCCGCCAGATGAATCTCGCGCTGGTAGTCAAAGGATACGACCACCTCACCATCGACCTTCGTGATTTCCACATCCTTTCCAGAGATCGATGTGATTTGATCAATCGTCGCTTGCCGATTGAAGGCAGCGCGCACTGCAGGCACGGTCGTTTCGGCTGCGGCCAGCTTCGCGCCCTTCTTTACGGCCAGGTATTCCGTATAAGTCGGTACAACCTGAGCAAAGACGATCACCGCGAGCGCGACCAAAACACCCACGATCAGCAAGCCGATGAAAGTTATGCCTCGTTGTTGCGATTTCATCTTCACGGTTCTCCTCCAGAAGCCCAATTACTCAAACGGACCGATACGGCCCAGGTCGCCAAAATTCATCCAGACAAAGAAAGCTTTGCCGACGATGTTCTCTTCCGGCACGAATCCCCAAAAGCGCGAGTCTTGCGAGTCGTCGCGGTTATCGCCCATCATGAAATAGTGACCAGACGGCACCTTGCAGACGACGCCCTCCACAGTGTAGCGGCAGTTGTCCCGAAACTGGAAGTCCGAAGGGAGCGAGACCCCTGCCGGCCGGCCTGTAATGTTCAACGTGTCATACGTCTTGCCGCCCAGGGTCTCTTGAAACTGCTTGGCATATCGCATCGATTCCCCCTGGAAATAGTCCGGACGGGGCTGTTTTGAGACGGGCTCTCCATTGATCGTGAGCTGTTTGTTCAAATAGGCGACTTCATCGCCTGGAATCCCGACGACGCGTTTGATGTAGTCGAGGCTAGGCTGCAAAGGATAGCGAAACACCATGACGTCGCCACGTTGCGGCAAATGGTTGTCCCAGACCTTGGTGTTGAACACTGGCAAGCGAAGACCATAGTGGTACTTGTTCACCAGAATAAGGTCGCCTACCTGCAGCGTCGGAATCATCGATCCAGAAGGAATCTTGAACGGTTCGAACAGAAAAGACCGCAACAAAAAGACGGCCAGAATGACCGGAAACAGTCCTGCCGTCCAATCCAGCCACCACGGCTGCGTCATGATCAGTCGCTCTGTGGATTCAGGCGATGCCAGGGACGGGTCACTGAAACCCTGCTCCGCGAGCGATTGCTGACGCCTGACCTGTTCAACAACAGCTTCCTTGGCTTGAGCGCGACGGCGTGGCAAGAACCACAATTTCTCTGCCAGCCAATAGACGCCTGTGACAGCGGTAGCAATCATCAGCAAGAGCGCAAAGTTGCCCTCTACGTAGCCGGCATACCAACTTACCGTGTAAGCCAGGAAAGCCGCCAGAATGGCGCCAGTGAGAGTGCTCATGAAAGCCTGCATTATTCGTCCACCTGCAAGATAGCCAAAAACGCCTCTTGAGGCACCTCGACCGATCCGATTTGTTTCATGCGCTTCTTGCCCGCCTTCTGTTTCTCGAGCAGCTTGCGCTTGCGGGAGATGTCACCCCCGTAGCATTTTGCCAGCACGTTCTTGCGAAGCGCCTTGATGGTCTCGCGAGCAATGATGTTGCCACCAATTGCTGCCTGGATGGCCACGTCGAATTGCTGGCGGCTGATGATTTCACGCATCTTGGCGGCCACGGCGCGACCACGGTATTGAGCTTGACTGCGGTGAACGATGATGGACAACGCGTCGACCTTTTCGCCGTTGAGCAACATATCGACCTTGACCACATCCGCCTTTCGATACTCCTTGAACTCGTAATCCATGGAGGCGTAGCCGCGACTCACCGATTTCAGCCGGTCGAAGAAGTCCAAGACGATTTCTCCCAGCGGCATGTCATAGGTCAGCATGACCTGCTTGCCGTGGTAGGCCATGTTGATCTGTACACCGCGCTTCTGGTTGGCCAGCGTCATGACGGCGCCGACATACTCCTGAGGCATGTAGAGATGGACTGTCACAATCGGCTCGCGTACCTCTTCAATGCGACCTTGCTCCGGCATCTTCGATGGGTTCTCAACCTGGATGAGCTCGCCATCGCCTTTGATCACTTCATAGACGACGCTGGGGGCAGTGGTGATGAGATCTTGGTCAAATTCACGTTCGAGACGTTCCTGCACGATCTCCATGTGCAGCAAGCCGAGAAATCCGCAGCGGAAACCAAAGCCAAGGGCCTGCGACACCTCGGGCTCAAAGCGCAACGCCGCATCATTGAGCTGAAGCTTGGTCAACGCTTCGCGCAGAGCATCGTATTCGCTCGACTCTGTCGGGTACAAGCCAGCAAACACCTGAGGCTTCACTTCCTTGAAGCCGGGCAATGCTTCTTCTGCCGATACAAGGTTGGCTCCCTTGGCTGAGCGAATGGAGGTAATGGTGTCTCCGACCTTCGCCAGGGCAAGCTCCTTGATGCCCGCGATGACGTAGCCCACCTCACCCGCCTTCAGGTGATCACGCGGCTCATTCCCTGGCGTGAACACTCCCAGTTTGTCCGCGATCTGCTCGGACTGTGTGGCCATGAACTTGATGCGATCACCTTTGTTGAGCGCACCGTCGACGACGCGAACCAGCATCACCACGCCAACGTAGTTGTCGAACCAACTGTCGATGATCATGGCGCGCAACGGCCCGTCTGGGTCCCCTTTCGGCGGAGGCACCTTGGCGACGATCATCTCGAGAATCTCATCGACGCCCATCCCCGTCTTGGCAGAGCAAGGGATGGCCTCGGATGCGTCAATGCCAATGACGTCCTCGATCTCCTGCTTGGCCGTCTCCGGATCGGCTTGGGGCAGATCCATCTTGTTCAGAACCGGCAGCACCTCAACACCCAGATCAAGCGCCGTATAACAGTTGGCTACCGTTTGGGCCTCTACCCCCTGGCTCGCATCAACCACCAGCAAGCCGCCTTCGCATGCTGACAAGGAGCGGGACACCTCGTAAGAAAAATCCACGTGTCCTGGCGTGTCAATCAGATTGAGGTTGTAGACCTGACCGTCATTGGCCTTGTACTGCAGCGCTGCAGTCTGTGCCTTGATGGTGATGCCCCGCTCTTTCTCGATTTCCATGGAGTCGAGAACCTGTTCACTCATCTCGCGGGCTTCCAGCCCTCCACAGCGAGAAATGATGCGGTCAGCGAGCGTGGACTTGCCATGATCAATGTGCGCAATGATAGAAAAATTGCGTATGTGCTTCATCAAAAAATCGGGCCAAATGCGCCACGCTCAACAGAGAACAGCACCACGACGGCCAGCGGAGCTGTGGATCATAAAAAAGGGCGCGTCAGGTGTTGACGCGCCCATAACCAACAATCTTTGGCAACTGCGATAGTTGGGATTTCATTGTAGGCAAAAAGCCCGGAGCGCACATCCCAACGTCGCCAGTTTCCATATGTCGCAGCGCGGCAACAAAAAAGTTATGCACAGTTTATCCACGCCAACTGCCACTTCCAGTGGGGCCAACCTGTGGAGGACCTTGGGGAAAACTGTGCACATCCTGCATCGTGAACTGGGTCATCCGTCAAACGACCCAATCCAAGCAGATTGCACTCGATTTTATCCAAATTTGTGGGGCGCCATACCACACACATTAGTGATTACTAACTTTCATCGAATTCATGAACATGGTTCAGTCACAACACCCCGCGAGAAGTACCGGCCGTCAGCTCAAAAAATAACCCCCAAATCCCGGTGGGGCTGGGGGTCTTTCGCTCACCTGCCATGGAAACTGGCAGCCACTAAGCGGCCAAGGCTCACGGACGAATCACGACATATTGCACCCAGTCGCCCCTTCGAAGCAGTACGCTCACTGCCTTCGCCTTACTCTGCTTGCCCACAACTTCCTCGAAATCGTCCACGCTGGCAATATCCTTGTTGGCAATGGACAAGATGACATCGCCAGGAGAGATACCCGCGCGCGCAGATGCACCGTCGACCTCTTTGACCAACACGCCAGCCTTCACACCAAGCTCTCGACGTGCAGCCTCAGGTAGCGGTGCCACCATCATCCCCCAGCCTTGCACGCCGGTGGCCTTTGCGGCAGGCGCGGCCTTATCTGCTGCCACCGGTCCCTCCGCATCCAAGACACCAACCTTGATGGCCAACTGCTTGGTCTCGCCGCGGCGAAACACCTCCATGTTGACGGTGCGGCCGGGATCTGTGTTCGCGACGATGCGTGGAAGGTCCGACACTTGACTCACCGGCTTCCCGTCGAATCTGAGAATGATGTCTCCTGCCTCGACACCAGCTGCTGCAGCAGGGGAATCTTCCTGAACAGCCCTCACCAAAGCTCCGCGCTCGCGTCCGAGGCCAATGGATTCCGCAACTTCAGGGCCGACGCGATCAATCTGCACACCAATGCGCCCCCGGGTCACCTTTCCACTGGTGCTCAGTTGGTCAGCAACCCTCATGGCTTCGTCGATGGGAATGGCGAACGAGATGCCCTGAAACCCACCTGAGCGCGAATAGATCTGGCTGTTGATGCCAATGACTTCGCCACGAAGATTGATCAATGGGCCTCCCGAGTTACCGGGGTTGATGGCCACGTCCGTCTGGATGAACGGCAGGAAGTCGCCAGTCTCGCGCTGTTTGGCGCTCACAATGCCTGCCGTCACCGTGTTCTCAAGGCCGAAAGGCGAGCCAATGGCCATGACCCACTCTCCGACACGCAGGCGATCGATATCACCAATTTTCACGGGATTCAGACCCGAGGCGTCAACTCGAAGAACCGCAACATCTGTGCGCTTGTCCTTACCAACCAGCTTGGCTTTGAATTCCCGCTTGTCAGACAGCGTCACGATGATTTCATCTGCTCCATCGATGACATGCGCATTGGTCATGATCAGGCCATCATCGCTGAGAACAAAGCCGGACCCGATACCGCGGTTACGCGGAACAGCCCGTCCATTTGGCCCAGGCTGCCGAGGCATCCCCGGCACGGCCTCAGGAGGCACCGGGATTCCGAAGCGCCGGAGAAACTCGTGGAGCTGCTCATCTCCGCTGTTTGGTGTCCCCAGCAACACGTTTTCAGTCGTGCGAATGTTCACCACCGAAGGGCCCACCAGATCGACGAGGCCGGTGAAGTCAGGAAGGCCTTGAACAAGCGACGGTGAAGCCTCATTCGCTGGGGTGGCCGCAAAAGAATAGGAGCCCAGAATGGAACCACCCAAAACTGCGCCAAGCGCCAGACCTCGAACAAGTCGGCCAATGCCATGTCGGTGATGATTCAAGTTCATCGTCGCGTACTCCCGATCAATTCAACAAACGCAAGAAAAGATAGCCTTGGATTTCGCCCAAGCGAAGCAATGGCGAATAGCCACGCCAACCCGGGAAATCAAGGTGTCCGCTCGATGGCCTCGGCGAACAATCGCAAGGTACCTGGTGGGACCTCCCCTAATACGGTCAACCAGTGATCACCCAGTTTTCGAGAGAGTGAGTGGGTTGCGCCCATCACTGCAACTCCTTCGCGTTGGTGCCTGACGACATCAAATGGTTCCACAAACAAGGAGACAGACGCCAAGCCATCAGAAAAGACGCATTGCATCGGCGCGCCATGTTCCGCTTTCCCATCTTGCGAGGCGCGAACGTGGCAACTCATCGGAACAAACCCTGGAACAGCACGTGAAAGGCGCCACCCTTGCTCCTCGGCGGTTGTCTTCGCCAACTTCGCTTCAAACACTGTCAAGCCATTTGTCGCGTGCATTTGGGCTGACAGAGCAGACAACTCCACCGGTGCATTGAGGTCGAGTTCCGTGAACACGACCTGCTCCAGAACTTCGTTCGAGCTTCCGAGCGTCTGCAATTTGACAACCAGACCGGTCTGCATCTCGGACCAGATCTTGTAGCCGAAGCGAAGTGAGTCTCGTGGACCAAAGCTCAGCACATCCGCCATGTGCCCCGCCACTCGGTCCCGCCCCAAAACGGATACTTCGTAGAACTGCTCCAACGAACCATTCGGGACTTTGAGCAACTCCGGAAACAACCCGAGAGACTCGCGCTTCTCCTTCAACGCCTTGCCGGCTATCGGGTCGAAAGTGATGACTTCATTGTTGTGCCGAATTGTCGTTCTGGGCGCACCGGTTAGCGTCTCGACCTTCTCCATTTGGTCATTGCCATCGCAAACATGCCACACCTTCGACGACGACATCGCGGCGCCTGCCGACACCACCAGCGTTCCAGAGTATGCCCGCCCGACCGAAGCCTGATGAAGGCGCGTGAGCCAGTCGCCTATCGAACGTTGATCGGCAGGGACTGACTGGGCCACTGCCGCGGTAGCGGCCATGGAAATGAGCACAAATGCGGCTATGCGACGCGAATGACGACGCATGAATCGCTGGGTCATATTCACTGTCCTTGAGACTGTCTGGGAGCTTCCTGGGTGGCGCTGCGAAGAAACCCTGCTGGCATTTGCAGCGAAGAAACACCACCATAGCTACGGTGCTCTGAAAGGAGGCGTTCAAGCTCAGGGTCCCGAATCATGGCTCCTATCTCTGTCTTGACCAGCACTGGGGCCGCGACATTTCCGACCGACGGGGCGAGCAACCTTTCAGCCATGGTGACGCCAGGCTGCTGGACGGCCTCAGACTCTGTCATGACAGACATGACATTCCATCCAACGGCCAACACGGCAGCCATGGAAGCCACGGCAGCCGTCATCTTCCAACGGAAATTGGCGTCATTGGCACTGTGCACGCCTACGGACTCCACAGCGAATCCCTCCTGCTCAACACTGGCCCTCCCTGATGTTGGCAGGGCAACTTCGTCTGGCAAAGTCATATGGCCACGCACAGCTGCCAACAAGGCCCCCGACTCAGTCGCAAAAAGTGCATCTGTCTGACCTCTCAGCGCATCGCCGATGACGTGGTAGGACGCCCATTTGGCACTCAATGTGTCGTCAAGCGAGTCATTCGCCAGCAACTGTTCCACTTGTCCCTCATCGAGCTCCCCATCTGCCAGCGCCGAAAGCCATTCCACGACATCGTCAGGATTGGACAGCCCATTGCCCTTCGCAGATTCGGAAGCGGCAATGGAAAAAACATTGGTCTGGGTGTCTGGCTTGTTCATGGCAACATTTCCTACGGAAGCACCAGCTGTGATTCGTTTTCCGGCGTTTGGTTCTCTTCGGCCCAAGAACCGCGGGTCGCCGAGGATTGAAGTGTGCAATCTTTCACTGCCGACACCTCACCACCGCTTGCCACCTTGACGGTCCAGCATGGGTCTTATCCTGCTTGAAATAGCCTCGCGTGCTCTGAAAATCCGGCTTCGAACCGTCCCAATCGGACAATCGAGAGCCAAAGCAATTTCTTCATAGCTCATCCCTTCGATTTCCCTTAGGGTAATAGCCATTCTTAACTCTTCCGGCAAGGCCTCCATCGCCGCGTTGACAGCCTGGGCAATTTCCTTGCTGGCCAACATCGCTTCGGGCGTCGCTTCATCCGACACCTGCGCCGCAGAGTCGCGTCGCTGTTCGGCGGACTCCTCATCGTCTGAGGCTGCCATCTGAGACTGGTAGATCAGAGGATCGCGCTTGAGTTCCAGCAACTGCTTCTTGGCCGTATTGACCGCGATGCGGTAGAGCCATGTATAGAACTGCGCCTCTCCACGAAACTGAGCCAAGGCTTTGTAGGCACGAATAAACGTTTCCTGCGTGATGTCAGGCACCAGATCGACATCGCGGACCATCCTCGCCACCAGCCGCTCGACTCGCCGCTGATACTTCAATACGAGCAACTCGTATGCTCTTTGATCGCCCGCCAAAGTGCGCCGCACCAGAACGGCATCGCTATCTTCTGCGGTTGATTTTTCGGGAGGGTTCTCTGGTGTCATTTGGCTATACAGGCTGACCGCACAATATACCCGATGGCCGCATGAGATCAGCGAGCATGCGCTTTGAGCGCACGCCGCACATCCAGCCATCTCGGGGGATCATACGAACGCTGAAGCCACAAATGGGACGGCATGGACGCCCGCCCTTTCGGCTTGACCGAAACAAGAATGGCACTTTGGAAGTCGGCGATCACATGAATGGCGTCGACCTGCGAAACAGAACCGGTGGCGGAAAGCCACCGCCACTCGCCCAGCGAAGAACCCGCCGCGGCGGCTGGCCCAGATGGTTCTGCTGCATGCCACTCAACAAAACCTTGTGGAGAGTTTCTCCAATGTACCCAGGCCCAGACGCACCAAGCTGACCAGACGACGACACCCCCGGCAAGCAACCACCACGTTCGCGAAGTGCCCGGTGACTGAAAGAGCCAGAGCAACCATGCGCCAACTGCTGCAGCTCCAAGTGACAACAGAATTAGGCCGTAAAAAGTAGAACGCCCCACCGGAAACGTGACCGAAGGGGCGCTTTTCACTGCAGAGCAGACCAGGCGACCTGTCGCAGGTCAAACACGCTTGAATACCAGAGTGCCGTTTGTACCACCAAAGCCAAAGTTGTTCTTCACGGCGA
This sequence comes from Hydrogenophaga sp., assembly GCA_050293865.1. Lineage (GTDB taxonomy): Bacteria > Pseudomonadota > Gammaproteobacteria > Burkholderiales > Burkholderiaceae_C > Hydrogenophaga. Next base: position 9,077 of record JBNKNN010000226.1, read on the forward strand.
CATCGATCTTGAGATCGCGCGCAGTGTTGGCACAGTAGTCCAGATCACACTCAGGATCCTGCTCAAAAATATTGATGGTAGGCGGACACTTTTGCTCTTTGACAGCCATGACCGTGAAGACGCTCTCAATACCTCCAGCGCCGCCCAGGAGGTGTCCAGTCATGGATTTAGTGGAGCTGACAACCATGTTGGAAGCGTGATCGCCCAGCGCCGCCTTGATGGCCTTGGTTTCGTTGATGTCGCCTAAGGGGGTGGACGTACCGTGGGCGTTGAGGTAGTCAACTTGATCGGGATTCATGGCGGCATTGCGCAACGCATTGACCATGGCTCGACGGGGACCATCCATGCTAGGAGCCGTCATGTGCCCGGCGTCAGCGCTCATGCCATAACCCACCACTTCGGCGTAGATCTTCGCACCACGCGCCTTGGCATGCTCATATTCCTCAAGCACCATGACGCCAGCACCTTCACCGAGCACGAATCCATCTCGATCCTTGTCCCAAGGGCGGGACGCGGTCTTTGGATCGTCGTTGCGGGTCGAGAGCGCACGCATCGCTGCAAACCCTCCGATACCCAGAGGCGATACCGTTGACTCCGAGCCTCCAGCCACGATGACATCAGCATCACCGTACTCGATCTTGCGCGCAGCCTCTCCAATGCAATGCAGACCTGTTGTGCAGGCTGTCACCACCGCAAGATTCGGCCCTTTGAATCCAAATCGCATCGAAACATGACCAGAAATCATGTTGATGATGGAAGCTGGAACAAAAAAAGGCGAAATCCTTCGGGGCCCCCGATTCGTCAGCTCAGTGTGCGTATCCTCGATCAATGGCAGACCACCGATACCGGATCCGACGATACAACCGATCCGTGTTGCCAACTCTTCATCCAGGTCATCCCCAGTGGGAAGCCCCGAGTCAACGACAGCCTGATGGGCAGCGGCGACCCCGAAATGGATGAAGGAGTCCATGGTCCGCGCCTCTTTGGCACTGATGTAGGACTCAAGGTCAAATCCTTTAACCTCGCCAGCGAACTTGCACGCAAATGCAGACGCATCGAACTTGGTGATCAGGTCGATACCGGACTGGCCTGCGAGCAAATTACTCCAGGACTCAGCCACCGTGTTGCCCACGGGGCTGATACAACCGAGCCCGGTAACGACGACGCGACGGCGACTCATCGAACCATCAGGCCTTTTGATTGGCGACGGCGTAGTCGACGGCGTTTTGAACCGTGGTGATCTTCTCGGCGTCTTCGTCGGGAATCTCAATTCCGAACTCATCCTCCAGTGCCATCACCAGCTCAACGGTGTCGAGTGAATCAGCGCCAAGATCGGCCACGAAAGCCTTTTCGTTGGTCACCTGGCTCTCTTCCACGCCGAGTTGCTCGGCAATGATTTTCTTCACTCGTGCTTCGATATCGCTCATAGTTCCCTCTAAGGGTGGTTGAAATATAAACCGCCATTTTAGCCGGGCTAGAGTCTGTCCCCTAACTGGCCTGCCGGGCGGTGAAAACGGCTATTGAATTGACAATGAGGATTGCCCGCGCAGTCTGGCCTCAAGCCATGAACATGCCGCCATTGACGTGCAGCTCCTGGCCTGTCACATACTTCGCTTCGGGGCTTGTCAGGAAGGCCACCGCATGGGCGATGTCTTCCGGTTTGCCCAAATGGCCCAGCGGAATCTGAGACAGAAGCGCCTTCTGCTGCTCTTCTGGTAGCTTAGCGGTCATGTCCGTTTCGACAAAGCCTGGAGCCACACAATTGACGGTGATGTTGCGGGCACCGAGTTCGCGTGCCAACGCACGGGTCATACCGGCGACGCCCGCCTTGGCGGCAGCATAGTTGACTTGTCCCGGATTGCCCGACGCGCCGACCACGCTGGTGATGCTCACAATACGGCCATATCGCTGGCGCATCATTGGTCGAATGACCGCGCGGCTCATGCGAAAAACCGCCTTGAGATTGGTATTGAGTACTGCGTCCCAGTCTTCGTCCTTCAAACGCATGGCCAGCATGTCACGCGTGATGCCCGCATTGTTCACCAACACGTGCAACCCGCCAGCAGATTTCGCGATATCGTCAACCAAGCCCTCTGCGGCTTGTGCATCGTTCACGTCGAGCGTCACCCCGCGGCAACCTTCCGCAGCCCCAGGCACCGCCTTGAGTGCCTCCGTGATGCGTGCAGCACCGTCATCCGATGTTGCCGTACCGATGACCACCATGCCTCGCGCTACCAACGCAGCCGCAATGGCCGCTCCGATGCCTCGGGAAGCGCCCGTGACCAGCGCAACTTGTTGAGCCAATGCATTTTCCGACATTTTTCCTATCCTCGTTCTCGGTATTCTGTTCTCACCTAGCGCATTTGTACTTGTTGATTTGCGGCGAAGCTCAGGCCTGCACCAGTGCCTTGACGTCTGCCAGGGTAGCGGGATCGTACAGTGGGACACCATTGAGATCGCCGTCGATTCGCTTGGTCATCCCAGCGAGTACTCTTCCGGGACCGCACTCGACCACGACACTGACACCTCGGGCTTTGATGGCCTGGATACACTCGACCCATCGAACCGGCCCGAATGCCTGTCGATAAAGAGCATCTCGAATTCTGTCTGCGTCCTGCTGCACAAGGACATCGATGTTATTGACGACCGGGATCCGCGGCGAATCGAAATGGGTATCCGCCAGCTTGGCCTGCAATTTCTCTGCTGCAGGCTTCATCAGGCTTGAATGGAAAGGTGCAGACACTGGCAGCCCCAGCGCGCGCTTGGCCCCACTGGCCTTCAGCACTTCGCACGCCTTTTCCACAGCAGCCTTGCTGCCGGCAATCACCGTCTGCATGGGGTCGTTGAAATTGACCGCCTCCACGACCTCACCGCTGCCGGCTTCAAACATCCCCTGCACCTCAGCGCACCCTTCTTTCACTTTGTCAGCTGGCATCCCCAGCACCGCAGCCATTGCACCAGCGCCCACCGGCACAGCTTCCTGCATCGCCGCAGCGCGAAATCGAACAAGTGGTGCAGCCTGCGCAAGAGTCAGGACACCAGAGGCCACCAAGGCGCTGTACTCGCCCAGAGAATGCCCGGCGACCGCCGCCGGCATCGCCCCTCCTTCACTCAGCCACACGCGCCAGGCAGCCACACCTGCAACCAGCATCACAGGTTGTGTATTGGTGGTCAGTGCCAATGCTTCCTTGGTGCCACTCTGGATCAGACTACCGACGTCTTCGCCCAATGCGTCAGACGCTTCAGCCAGGGCTTCCTTCACGGCAGGGTGGTCGCCCCAAGCATCGAGCATTCCCACCGACTGTGAACCCTGACCTGGAAAAACAAAGGCAAATCCACTCATGTCTTCTTCTGTCCTTTGAAAACTGTTGTATGTCCCGCTTGCCGGAAGAGAAGATCAATAGATCCCGTCCGACGCTCCAGGCTTCAAAAATCCACCAGCACTGCGCCCCAGGTGAATCCACCGCCCACGCCTTCGAGCAACAGGGTGTCGCCCTTTCGAATCTGTCCCTGCCGCACCGCATGGTCCAGTGCCAGCGGAATGGATGCTGCCGAGGTATTGCCATGCTGATCAACAGTGACAACCACCTTGTCCATGGAGAGCTTGAGCTTGCGGGCCGTGCCCTGCATGATCCGGATGTTGGCCTGATGCGGTATCAGCCAATCGATGTCGGACTCCGTCTTGCCAGCCTTTTCCAGCACGGCGCGAGCAGACTTCTCCAGAACACCGACCGCCAATCTGAAGACTGCCTGGCCATCCATTTTCAGAAGTGGGTCACCCAGCACTTGGCCACCTTGAACATGCCCGGGCACGCACAAAATGCCGACGTGCTTGCCATCAGCGTGAAGATCGGAGGAAAGAATGCCTGGCGTGTCGGACGCCTCCAGCACCACTGCCCCGGCACCGTCGCCGAACAACACACATGTGGTGCGGTCGTTGAAATCCAGCAGTCGGGAAAAAATCTCTGCACCTATGACCAGAGCTTTGCTCGCCGAACCCGTCCGGATCAAAGCGTCGGCGACCGTCAGAGCATAGACAAACCCACTGCACACCGCTTGAACATCAAAGACAGGGCATCCCGCAATGCCCAGCTTGTTCTGGAGGATCGCAGCCGTCGAAGGAAACACCATGTCGGGTGTCGAAGTGGCCACGATGATCAGGTCAATGTCCTCTGCGGCGACTCCTGCCGCCGCCAACGCATTTCGAGCAGCCTCAGCGCCAAGGTCACTGGCAAAAACACCCTCTTCTACAAAGTGGCGCGCCCGGATCCCAGTCCGCTCGACGATCCAGTCATCGCTGGTTTCAACGCCACGGGGAGCAAGCATGGCCACCATATCGGCATTGGTCAGCCTTTTCGGCGGCAGCGCACTGCCAGTGCCGGAGATACGAGCAAACTGGGTCATTCAGCAAGATCGGGACAAGAGAAGAAGCTACTTCTCTTTGAATTTTTCAATTGGCCGGCGATGACAGTTCATCTCCGGCCGGAACAATCGCAGGTGCCGGAGCCATCAGTGGTGCTGCATGAGCGATTCGCCCTTTCACGTTATCGAGCAATCCGTTGTGGGCTGCATCGTACGCTCTGGCCAGCGCCTGCTCAAAAGCGAAGGCGTCTGCAGAACCATGGCTCTTGAACACCAGCCCCCTCAATCCGAGCAGGGCAGCGCCATTGTAGCGCCTGTAATCAGCACGATTCTTAAAAGCCATCAATACAGGATAGGCGCAGATAGCTGCAATTTTGGTGAAGATGCTGCGAGAAAACTCTTGTTTGATGAAACCGGCCAGCATGGCTGCCACGCCCTCGCTTGCTTTGAGCGCGACATTTCCGACGAAACCATCGCATACGACGATATCAACACTACCCGCATAGATGTCGTTGCCTTCCACGTTGCCATGAAAGTTCAGATCGCCGGATTTGGCCGCATTTTGAAGCAAGATACCTGCCTTTTTAATGACTTCATTGCCTTTGATGACCTCTTCCCCTACGTTGAGCAGGCCTACCGATGGCGCTTCACGCCCCGAAGCCGCAGCAACCAGCGCCGAACCCATGACGGCAAACTGCAACAAATGTTCAGCCGAACAGTCCACGTTCGCCCCCAAATCCAGGACCGTGGTCGCGCCTCCCTTGGCATTCGGCATCTGAGTAGCGATAGCTGGGCGATCGATACCCTCCATGGTCTTTAGAACATAGCGCGCAATGGCCATCAAAGCACCGGTATTCCCTGCAGACACGGCTGCGTGCGCTTTGCCATCCTTGACTTGGGCAATGGCAACGCGCATTGAAGAATCCTTTTTCTTCCGAAGTGCCACTTCAATGCCATCGTCCATGGATACCACCTCGGACGCCTCAACGTGTTCACACCGGTCGTGGGACAACAATTGGCGCCATTGATCCTGAGCGCTCAGAGCTGGCGCCTGCCCAACCAAAAGCAGACGAGCCTGCGGGTGTGAAGCCAAAAACGCCTGGCATGCAGGCATGGTGGAAGAAGGTCCGGCGTCGCCGCCCATGCAGTCCACAGCTATCGTAATCATGTCCATAGATTCAATGTCTCGCCAATGGCTCGCGCCACCAAACGCGACAGTAACACTCTTCCGACCGACCATCGCCAGAGAGTCGAATTGTCACTCGCCTTTCGCCTTGGCGCTCGACCCCATCCAAACGAATTTCGACGAAAGCCAATGTGGCGACAAGAACTTGCAGAGCAGAGATCGAAAAAAAGCCCGCATGAACGCATGCGGGCTTTTTTGAGCGATGCCCGAGAGAACCAAGCCGCTGCAAAACGTGCAGCAAAAATCCCCTCGATTTCCTAAGGAAAATCAGGCGTCAGTCTTTTTCTTCAGCACTTGACGGCCACGATAGAAGCCGTTGGGGCTGATGTGGTGGCGAAGGTGAACCTCACCAGTGGTCGCTTCGACAGCGATACCAGGCGCGGTCAGAGCGTTATGTGAGCGATGCATGCCGCGCTTGGAAGGCGACTTCTTGTTTTGCTGAACAGCCATGATGGGCTCCTTGTGATCTTCTGATCGTAAAAAGCCTGGAGACTACAGCGCGAACGCCAGCTCTTTGCCAGGCCAAAAATGTTGGACACACAAGCGCATATGCCTCAAAAAAGCCAACCGAAGTCCCTGAAAACCAAGGAAAGGCAGCGAAATCGCGGCGAACAAGCACGGCCAGAATATGACTCACGACAGCAGTGACTGCCATCAAATCTCTGCCTACGCTTTAGGCTCTTGCGCAAAACCAAGGATTATAGCGTGATCCGCTCTTCTTGGCAAAAAGAACATCAGTGTCGCTTTTTCAATGACACCAGAGAGGCGAATGGATGGGGCTTTTCGTCATCGGTCACACCATCCTCCAATTCGTCTTCGCCGGCTTTTGACTTCACTTCGACGGGGCAGGCTTCATGCATGGGCACCATTGGCAAGGCCATCAACAGCTCATCCTCAATCAGCTCCAGGATGTTCGGCTTGGGCTCCCAGGCAAGCACGTCTTCTTCCGCCTCCTCGTCTTCCAACTCAGCCTGATCTTCAGATGCTACAAACCGAAACCATTGCTCGACCGACAATGGCTGGACGACGGACTCCAGGCACCGTTGGCACCTGAGCGCAACCATGGTGCTGGCCGACACGGCCAACCAGACAGACGCCTCGCCAGTCGCCTCATCCTCGCGCAACTCACCCTTCAGTGACCAATGCACCATCTGAGCGTCCAACGCCTTGACACAGTCTTCCGCCAGCCGTGCAAAGTCCGAGAGTGGGCATTCGCCTTGCAGCGTCTGCCCGGCGCGTGCAAACGCCTGCACATCAAACCGGCGAAGGTTCCATCGACGGCTGTCATCCGTATCAGAAGAGCTCATGGTCGAAGTGTAAGCCACTGACCTGCGCAGCATGCAGGCAGTCAGGCCAAATGCGACCACAATATGACCCATGAATCAAACGGACATCAATCCTCAGTGCGGGTCCACAGACCATCCACGACTCATTCTCGGCTCGACATCTCGCTATCGCAGGGAATTGCTTTCCCGGCTGAACCTGCCGTTCGACACTGTCTCGCCCGATGTCGACGAAACCCCGAACCAAGGTGAGGCCCCGGCAGACCTGGCTACCCGTTTGGCCCTGGCAAAAGCACGCGAAGTTGCCAGTCGGCATCCGGCAGCAGTGGTGATTGGCTCGGATCAGGTGGCAGACCTACTGGGCGTTTCACTCGGCAAGCCCGGCACCCATGAGCGCGCGACCGCACAATTGCGACAGATGAGCGGTCAGACAGTGATTTTCCAGACCGCTGTCGCCGTGGTGTGTGCAGCAACCAGATATGAGCGCGTCGCACTGGCGCCAGTGAAAGTGGTGTTTCGCGAATTGTCGGATGCAGAAATTGAAAGCTACCTCCAAGCAGAAAAGCCATACGATTGCGCTGGCAGCGCAAAGAGCGAAGGGCTTGGCATTGCGTTGCTGGAGCGCATCGACAACGACGACCCTACCGCCTTGATCGGGCTGCCACTGATCCGCACGGCGCGGATGCTAAGGGAAGCAGGAATCCAACTGCTCGCGGCAACAGACCCTGCTTGAGGCTCTGCATGGACAAGCATTCGACAAACGTACACCCCTCACCGGGACGGCTGTTTCTCGTACCTGCGCCCCTGGATTTTGGCTGCGACACTGAGGATACACCGATCGATCTACTGCTTCCTGGCGCCACCTTGGAGAGAGCCGCAGCGCTCACCCATTGGGTCAGCGAAAACGCGAAATCCACGCGGGCGTTCCTCAAGCGGGTGGGCAATGCCCGCCCACTGAGCACTCCTATTCAGACGATGAGTATTCAGGTGCTGCCTCGCATAGCGCACAAGAAGGGAGACCACCATCCAGGGCAGATCGACCCAAAAGCCGTTGTGGAGTTGCTTCGCCCCTTGGCCGAGGGACACGATTTGGGTCTGATCAGCGAGGCAGGGATGCCCGCGGTCGCTGACCCCGGTAGCTCCCTGGTCCGTGCGGCCCATGACATGGGTGCGGCCGTGACACCTCTGGCCGGACCTGTTTCACTGATGCTGGCGCTCGCTGCCAGCGGCCTCAACGGCCAACAGTTTGCTTTTGTGGGTTACTTGCCGCAGCAGCCTTCAGAGCGCGCCAACAGTCTCAGGGAACTCGAGCAGAGAGCGACGCGAACGGGGCAAACACAGATCTGCATCGAAACCCCATACCGGAACAAGGCATGGCTTGAAACGGCCATCCAGATCTTGTCTCCCCATACGCGCTTGGCCAGTTGCAGTGGGTTGACCCTCTCTGCCATGGAGTCTTGTCAAAGCCGCTCGATTGGAGAGTGGCGCAAACAACTCAAAAAGGCAGGTTCGATCGAAGCACTGGTTTCAGGATTGCCAACGGTTTTCCTGATCGGGCGCTGAAAACACGCGGCTGGGACCCCGTCACCAAGGCGGGGCCCACCGCATCAGCCCAGCTTGGCCAAATGGGCACGCAACGAGTCACTCAACTCGGGATTGGCCAGGGCAAGATCGACCGTCGCCTGCAAAAAGCCTTCCTTGCTGCCGCAGTCGTAGCGCTTGCCATCGTAGCGAAAGGCATACACCTTCTCTTTCCCGATCAAAGCGGCAATGCCGTCAGTCAACTGGATTTCTCCACCTGCGCCCCGCGGCTGATCACGCACACTCTGGAAGACACTTGGCGTGAGAATGTAGCGGCCGGCAACGGCAAGCGTTGATGGCGCAGTCTCGGGCGACGGCTTTTCGACCATTCCGAAGACTTCCGCTTGTCGACCATCGGCCCCTTTGACATCCACCACACCATATCGTTTGGTGTCTTCCCGAGGCACATCCTGCACGGCAAGCACGATGCCAGGCTTGGATTCGTACGCTTGCACCATTTGCTGCAAGACCGTCGGACCGCCATTGGCCTCCTCCTGGCCAAGCATCAGGTCATCTGCAAGCAACACGGCAAAAGGATCATTACCCACCAGCCGCTCCGCACACAACACCGCATGTCCCAGCCCCAATGCCTTGGGCTGGCGAACGTAGATGCAGTCCATGTCGTCAGGCTTGATGGAGTTCACCAGATCCAGTAGCGCGTTCTTGTTGGCAGCGGCAAGCTCTGCCTCCAACTCGTAGGCAGTGTCGAAGTGGTCCTCAATGGCACGCTTGTTCCGACCGGTCACGAAGATCATTTCGCGAATGCCTGCGGCATAGGCCTCCTCTACTGCGTACTGGATCAAAGGCTTGTCCACCACGGGCAGCATCTCTTTGGGAATGGCCTTGGTGGCCGGCAGGAATCGTGTTCCGAGGCCTCCAACGGGGAAAACGGCTTTTTTAATCTGCAACTTCATCCTCCTAGCTCAGTTGATATTCTGTTCTGATCGGGGCGGCAATTGCCGCGCAGCATCAGCGCAAACGAAGACCTGCATCGGTCGCCGCCTCGTAAGCCCCCCGACCGATACTCATGCCAAGTTGTCGAGCAAGTCGCGTGCCAACGGATTCGCGCTGGGTGTAGTCGACCACTTCCTCGGCATTCACCACGTCTCTGGCAACGTAGTCGAGGCTGCCCAAACCATCGGCAAGGCCCTTCTCGACTGCTTGCTGCCCACTCCAGACCAGTCCACTGAAGGTGTCAGGCGTCTCTTTTAAACGGTCGCCGCGACCTTGTTTGACCACTGCAATGAATTGCTCATGAATCTCCGTCAGCATCGACTGGATGTAGGCTCGCTCACCTTCATCCTGCGGGCTGAAAGGATCAAGCATGCCCTTGTGCTCCCCAGCAGTAAGCAAGCGACGCTCCACACCCAGCTTGTCCATCAGGCCCGTGAATCCGAAGCCATCCATCAGCACGCCTATGCTGCCCACGAGGCTGGCCTTGTCGACGAAGATCTGATCCGCTGACGCAGCAATGTAATAGGCGGCAGAAGCGCAGAGATCTTGCACGACAGCGTAGACCTTCTTGTTGGGATAGAGCTCACGCAACCTGACGATCTCATCGTTGATGATGCCCGCCTGCACCGGACTACCACCCGGAGAATTGATCAGCAGCACAACCGCCTTGGCGGCATCGTCGTCAAACGCCGCGCGCAGTGATGCCAGTACGTTCTCAGCACTTGCCTCTGCCCCGGCTGCAATTTCACCACTGATCTCGATCACCGCGGTATGAGGCGTTTTGACGGCGGGCGCCAGCTGGTCAGACTGAAATATCAGCCACACAATCGCGCCAGCCAGCAGCAACCACACCAAGCGACTGAATATCCGCCAGCGCCTGACAGCCTTTTGCTCTCGCAGCTGAGCCAATACGAGCTTTTCGACCAGCTCCCGCTCCCAGGGGATTTGTTGGTTTCCCGTCGCCATGTATGGTTCTTTTCGTGATGAGTCATCCATCGAGTGGGACATTGTTTTCTTTCAGCTCCGAATTCAACCCGGGCTCGCACGCCAGCGCAAACCCAGAAGATTCTCGCGGTTAGTAGACCACGGGTTTGAGCAAATAATGTGACTGCCAGTAAATCACACCATCCGCCTCCATGGTTTCGATTTGGATCAGGCCGCCTCGGCACGGCCCACCCATGCATTCGCCTGTATCTGGCTGATACCTCGCGCCATGGGTTGCACAAAGCAGCCACCTGCCTGAATCGTCGAAGAATCGATCTGGCTGCCAATCCATCTCCATTGCCACATGGCTGCATCTGTTCAGGAAGGCATGAACGTCCCCCCGGTATCGGACTGCAAACGCGCGACAGGTTTGCCCCCCGTAAACCACATCAAATCCAACCGCTTTGTCGCCATCGACCAGATCGGTGGAGTTGCACAACGGCCAGCGCGGATCGTCTGGCGACGCCGCTGGAGGAGGGACTATGGCTGGATTTTTCATCAGAGGAAATGGCGGCTGACCATGGCTGCTCACGCGTGCTTGAGCAGCCAGTCCTTCAAGTCAGCAACCGAATGAAGCACGGCTTTGGGGTTCAGTGACGAAAAGCTCTCTGGCTCGTGTGCGCCGTAACTGACGCCCACGCTATCACAGCCAGCGTTGACAGCCATCTGAAGGTCATGCGTCGTGTCGCCAATCATCAGAGTTCGCTCTGGCGCCGCACCAAACTCTTGCATCAGTTCTTGAAGCATCAAGGGACTGGGTTTACCTGCTGTTTCGTCTGCAGTGCGCGAGCCATCGAAAACGCTGTTCAATTGGGCCGAGTGCAGAGCTTCATCCAGCCCTCGCCGGCTCTTGCCAGTGGCGACCACGAGCCAGTGATGACGAGCCTTCAAGGCTCCGAGCATATCGGTCACCCCATCGAAAAGCGCGACGTCATCTTGGTGCGCCACATAGTGGTGCCGGTACCGATCGCCCAGCAAGGCGTATTTCTCTGCGGGCACATCAGGTGCAGCATGAGCGAGCGCCTGCAACAACCCCATACCGATCACATATCTGGCTGACGAGTCCGAGGGCACCGTGCCGCCCACGTCACCGACCGCAAGCTGAATGCAGCGGGCAATGATCGCAGTGGAATCAAAAAGCGTGCCATCCCAATCGAAGGCAATCAAATCGTATCGTCGCTCTTGCATGCAGGAAATGGTGACAGAAAGCAGGGACGAAGAATCGGACCCGAAAAGTGTCCGCACAGAGAAAAGGCACCTTTGAGGTGCCCCACTTCAGAGTGACCGGCTGCGCCGGACTCAGATCCGGTAGTCCTCGATATTCTTGCCAGAGGCAATCGCCGAGCGGACCCATTCGGGCTTGCGACCTGGGCCTCCGGCCCAAAGCTCCCCGTTGGGGCCACGATACTTGGCAGGGGCTTTGGCTTTGCTCGCCTTGCGCCCTTTGGATGTTCCACCCAAGTCCTCCACCGTAACGCCGTATTGCTTCATTTTCGCGCGGATATCGGCAATCACTTCGGCCAACTCGTTCTTGCGAGCCTGTTCTGCTTGCTCCATCAGCGCCTTGGCCTGCGCCATCAATTCTTCATAAGAAGCCATATTCTGTCCTTTTCCATATTCAAAACGGTATGAGTGGCGCAAATGCTCGGTTCGCAGAAGTCTGCGCCCGGGTCCATTTCTTGGACTCCTCGATTTAACGCGCCTGATTCTACTGCTGAACAAGCGTATTGAGCCAGTTTCTCAAGTCGTCTGGCAAATCAGAATGTAACTCAATGGTTTCCTGCGAGGAGGGATTCTTTAATTTGAGGCGCCATGCGTGCAAAAACATGCGTTTTAACCCCAGTTTTTCCAGGCGTTTGTTCAAATCGAATTGACCATACTTGTCATCGCCAGCAATTGGATAGCCGGCAGAAGACAAATGGACTCTGATTTGGTGCGTGCGCCCGGTTTTGATGGTCACCTCAAGCAACGAAAACCGAAGGTCTTCCAGCGCGAACCTTTGGGACACCCGAATCAAGCTGAGCGCCTGCATGGCCCCCTCGTCCTGCGGCTTACAGACGCGGACGCGCCGCTCTCCATCGGGCTGAAGGTACTTGTAGAGAGGCTGATCAAGTACCTTGAGCTTCTCCGGCCACGTTCCGACCACGAGAGCCTGGTATGTCTTTCCAGTGGAGCGCTGCCGGAATTGGTCTTGCAAAGACCGCAAGGCACTGCGTTTCTTGGCTACAAGCAGCAGCCCGCTGGTCTCCCGGTCAAGCCGGTGCACCAATTCCAACATACGGGCGTGCGGGCGACTCTGGCGCAATTGTTCGATGACACCATAGCTGACCCCGCTGCCTCCGTGCACGGCAACCCCCGAAGGCTTGTCCACAGCCAGGAATCCTTCATCCTCATAAAGAACCGGAAAGTCGCGTGCTGGCACCTGGCTTGCCGACTCTGCGGGGGCAGCCACACGAATAGGAGGAATCCGGATGACGTCACCTACCCCAACTCGAGCCTGCGCATCGATGCGACCCTTGTTCCGGCGAACCTCGCCCGATCGAATGATCCGGTAAATGTGAGATTTGGGCACGCCCTTGAGGTTGCGAATCAAGAAGTTATCTATCCGCTGGCCTTCCGACTCCTCGCCAACGACGAGATGCTGCACTTGCGATAGCGCCGATGATTGTTGAGGAGAGGATTTCAAGACTGGAAAAGAAAAAAACCGTAGGGGCCGATGCGGCACTATAATCGGGCTGTCTGGTGCGAACTGTAAGTGCTTGATTTCTTTAAGTTTACGTCAAGCGCACATGGTTGGCCCGTGGGAGCAGTGGCTCCGGGTTAGCCCAGACACTTGCCAACCGTGCATGCATGACGTGCTCAGAGACGGCTGGAGCGCATCTGTGGCGCTTGCCTGTCTCGCACATGTGTGGTGCACGGGGGAACCTGAACTAAGAAGAACGCAAACCCGTTAACGGAATACCCCAATCGGTCAGTTGGAAGGACTGGAAAACCCAGTCCAGGAAAACTGGCCGAGGAATCGAGTGAAGTTGTTTACGAATTTTGGAAGCCCAAGGCCCGCTGGTCTGAAAAGCTCCCCCGTAACTCACCCTTTTCCACGCGCCTACGCTTTGGGCTCGTGTGTCCACTCCGCGCACTCAAGTTCGAGTGCGTGCGCGGTGCTGCACTGACCTGCGCTGAGCTCTCCGGCAATTCCCTCCCCCCGTTTGCTTCTTTTTCTTGCTGGTTCGCGGCAACACGGTGCCCGCTGCTCTCGGCGGGCGTCATCGCAATGAGTGACAAGCAAAGGAAGACGCGACATGAAGCGCATGCTGATCAATGCCACGCAGGCCGAAGAACGCCGCCTGGCAATTGTCGATGGACAAAAACTCCTCGACTACGAAATCGAGATTGAAGGCAGGGAGCAAAGAAAGGGCAACATCTACAAGGCCGTGGTGACACGGGTAGAGCCATCTCTCGAAGCCTGTTTCGTCGATTACGGCGAAGAACGCCACGGCTTTCTGCCCTTCAAGGAGATCTCCAAACAGTATTTTCAAGGCAACGTTTCCCCCTCCCAGGCACGCATCAATGATGTGATCAAAGAAGGCCAGGAATTGCTGGTCCAGGTGGAGAAGGAAGAACGTGGCAACAAAGGCGCCGCGTTGACCACGTTTATCAGCCTGGCAGGCCGTTACGTGGTACTGATGCCGAACAACCCGAGAGGTGGTGGCGTCAGTCGCCGAATCGAAGGAGAGGAAAGGGCAGAACTCAAGGCGGCCCTGGATCAATTGCAATACCCGAAAGGCATGAGCATTATTGCCCGTACTGCCGGAATCGGTCGTGATGCCAGCGAATTGCAGTGGGACCTCAACTACCTCCTCAAGCTCTGGGACGCCATCGATGGCGCCGCGACAACAGGCAAAGGAGCCTTCCTGATCTATCAGGAATCCAGCCTCGTCATCAGAGCCATTCGCGACTATTTCAATAGCGATATCGGCGAAATTCTGATCGACACGGACGATATCTACGAACAGGCTCATCAGTTCATGAGCCACGTGATGCCGGAACACGGTCACCGCGTCAAGCGCTATCGCGACGATGCCCCTCTGTTCTCCCGTTTTCAGATCGAACACCAGATCGAAACCGCCTACAGCCGCATCGTTCAGCTGCCCAGCGGCGGTGCCATCGTGATCGACCAAACGGAAGCGCTCGTCGCAGTTGACGTGAACTCGGCTCGCGCCATCAAAGGCGGAGCGATTGAAGAGACCGCTACCCGAACCAACCTCGAGGCCGCCGACGAGGTTGCCCGACAGGCGCGGCTGCGCGACCTGGGTGGCCTGATCGTCATCGACTTCATTGACATGGATGAGTCGAAAAACCGTCGGGAAGTGGAAAACCGCCTGCGCGACGCACTTCGTCAGGATCGCGCACGTGTCCAGTTCGGCTCCATCAGCAAGTTCGGCCTGCTAGAGATGAGCAGGCAGCGCCTGAAGCCCATGCTGAGCGAAGGCGCTTCCATTCCCTGCCCACGTTGCGGCGGCTCTGGCCATATTCGCGACACGGAGAGCTCGGCGCTGCAAATCCTGCGCGTGATTCAGGAAGAGTCCCTCAAAGACGGAACAGCGGCCGTGTTTGTTCAGGTTCCAGTGGAGGTGGCAAGCTTTCTGCTCAACGAGAAGCGCACAGAAATCACCAAGATTGAACTTAAGCAGCGCATCAACGTGCTGCTGGTGCCCAACAAATCGCTTGAAACACCGAACTACAAGCTTGAACGCCTCAAGCATGACGATCCGCGACTGGACAACCTCGACGCCAGCTACAAGTTGGCTGAAGAGGTGGAAGACGCGACGAGCGTGACGCGTCGTAGCCAGGAACGCACGAACAAACAAGAACCCGTCATCAAGGGCGTGCTGCCCGATGGCCCGGCTCCAGCTGTGGCCCCCAAACCTGCACCGGCAGAGAAGGTGTCCCAAAAGCCTGCAGCCAAGGCCGTCAGTGCTGCCACACCAACACCCGCTCCTGCAGCGGAAAAAGGGTTCTTTGGTTGGGTCAAATCGCTTCTGGGACTGGCCCCTGCTTCACCCGAGGCGACTCCGGATACTACCGAGCCTGCCCAAAGATCCGGTGCAAAAGGTCAGCGTGACGCCTCTGGCAAGGAACGCGATGACAAAGGCGGACAAGGCCGCCGCAACCGCAACAGCCGCAACGGTTCGGCAGAAAGCCGAGGTGGTGCGACCAAATCGGGCGACCGCGGTGGCGAAGGTCGTCGCGGCCAGGGCAATCGCCGGGGTCAGCGAGCTCAAGATGGCGAATCTGCCAAAGGACCGAAAGACGCCCAAAAGGCAGCCGAGCAGCTCGAAGAGAAGAGCACGCAAGTGGCCGAAACGGTCAACGAAGCCAACGCAAATGTGGACGACACGTCTGAACTGTCTGCGGACGGCACGCCCAAGCGCTCACGTCGCAGCCGCAGCCGTTCGCGCCGCCGGGGCAATGGCGAAGGCAGCCCTCGTCAACAGGGCAGTGGCGACGAGGCGGGAGACAACCTGCAAGAAGGCAATGAGACAGCGCCCAACGCCGAGGCTGCGGAGATGCCAGCGAACGCCGTTCAAGAGTCGACTGCTGATCGGCCGCAGCGCGAGCGACGCAGTCGTGACCGGTATGGCCGCGACCGCCGAGAGCGTCAAGCAACGCGATCGGAACAAGATGTGCAGGAGTCTTCAACCGAGATGCATGAAGATGCAGTACCAATGCCTGAGGCGGTGCATGCGTCGGAAGATGCTGCGCCGGCCCGAACGCGCAGCTACTTTTCCATGCCCGTCGAGAATGCGCCAGCGGCCCAAGAATCGACTGCGGAAACTGGCTCTGACGTCATAGCAGTGGCTGAAGTGGCTGTAGCCGAATTGGAGACCCCACCGGTGCTGGAGCGGGTGGAAACGCCTGCTGTCGCGGTGGAGGCACCGGCGCAAGCAGAGGCGACAACGCCGGCTGGCATGCCCGCCATTCAAGGCTACCAGCTCGACATCGACGAGCTCAATGCAGTTGCGACGGCGGCTGGACTGCAGTGGGTCAACTCCGATGCGGACAAAGTGGCAAATGTGCAAGCGGCGATTGCTGCCGAACCCAAGCCAATCCATGTCCCTCGGGAACCAAAGCCAGTCGTCGTTCTCGATGAAGGCCCGCTGGTCCTGGTTGAAACCCGCAAGGATCTCAATGCGGTGCGACTGCCTTTTGAAGCCTGAAACAGCTTGACTGCATCGTAGGAAGAAAGCCGGCACGCATGCCGGCTTTTTTTTGATCCGTAAGGAAGTTGAACTGTGCAACCCAAGGGACGCTGGAACATTGCCTTGAACCGCGCACCACCGATGAAGTCAGCGATCAAGAGCCACAGTCCGAAGGTGCACTGAAGTCTTCCGGGACGAACGCCTCGACCAGCCTCCTCACAGACTGTGCAGAGGCGAATCAACCCATTTGCGCAGCTTTTTTCCAGGCCTTGCTTGCTTCAGCCTCATCGCCACGCTCCTCAGCCAGAAGTGCCAGCGAGCACCAGGTCCGGCGTAGGAGGTCACCTTCAGGCAATTGATGGCTCGCCTGGGTCAGCAACTGTGAAGCCTTTCCCCACAGCTGGCGCTTCATGAACGCCTGGCCGGCCAGATACTGCCAGTAAGCATTGTTGGGAAACAAACGAAGCGTTGCCTCGATTTGTCCAAGGACCTCAACGTCCATGTCCTCCAGGCCCTCTTCCAGCGCTCTGACGAATCGGAGTTGTTGTGCTGAGGACAACTCGCCGTACCCAGTCCACAGAGGCTTCAGCCATTCGCGAACATCGCGCCCCAGAGCCACATTGTCTGGCGCAGAAGTCGACCGCAGCTCACCCGCACGGCGCACGGCGGCAAGTGCCACTTCGGGCATCTGACGCTCGCCGGCACCCAGTCCTTTCCAGATGGTTCGGAGCTGCTGGGTATCATGGCAGGCCTTGATGGCATCCAGCAGCAAGCCTCGAAGAACACTTTGAGCCGCTTCACTGGAAAAGGCCTTGTGCTTGGCCAGCAATCGCGCCACTTCGAGCGCTTCGTTGGGCTCACCCGCAAGTCTGGCAATCTTCAGTTTCAGCCGCAATGCCTGGATGCGACGCGAAGCCCCCTGCGGGAGCCGGTCGAGTCGCGATCGCGCCAGCGGCAGGTCCCTGTCTTCGATAGCCCAGCGAACTGCACGCAACAACACCCCTTCCTGGGCCTCAGGGGTCGCCTTTGTCAAGACGGGGTCCAGAGCCGCGTCCAGGTGGGCGTCGCGTTCCTCCTCATTTCGAAGGGACTGGGCACTCTCTGCAACCAGCAAATGCGACAACAACAGTGCCTGACGTCTGTGCCCCCACTGCTTGGCTTTCAACCCCTCAAGCTGAGCAACAGCGTCATTGCCTGCCGACTGCGCTCGGACGAAACGCCCCGCCAAGAGGTGCGAGAGCGCATCGAGCAAGGCCCCCACTGCTGAACGTTCGGCCTGAAGCTCACGCCACCGTCGCGCACGCTCAGGCATGGCTCTGAGTTTGCCGATACCTCGCAGCGCTCCATAGAGAAACATGAAACCAATGATCGAGCTCAACAACACGAGGTTGAACGACACATCGAACCGGTACGGCGCCCAGAAGAGCGTCACCGTTGCCTTGTTGCGCCCCAGAAAAAGGCCAAGACCAACCGCCAGCCCGGTGAGGGCCAGCAACCAGAAGACGCTGCGAACGGCGCCACGTTGGCGGTTCTCAGCCATTACCGACCTCCCGCCGCCGTCGCCAGCGCTGTCAAGGTCTCCTCGGGCCGCGGCATTCCGGTCGTTGCGACTTCCTGACGCAGGGCAACCAGCAATTCTTTGGCCTCAGCGACCGCTGGTGCTGAAGCATCAAAGTAGCGATCGATGGAGGTCTCCACTGATTTGAGATCGGATTGAGCCGAGTCCATTTGGCGAGCGAGCAAACCCAAACGTGCGTTGAGCAGCCGCAGCTTTGTGTTTTCACGCAGGAAAAATGCCTGCTCCGGCGCAAGCAATGCCGCCTCCGGATGGTCGACGCGACTGACCCTCACCAGCTCGCGGCCCTTCTCGGTCACAGCAGCCCAGACCTTGGTGCCAAAGGATGACAGTGCATGCATGAGGTCTGAAGCGCGATCTGCAGACTCCCCTCCATCAGAAGCGGAGACCGCACCTTGAGAGACGCCGTTCGCCTCCAGGGCTGGCGCTGTCGTCTCGTCAGCACCAACATCAGCCGGGTTAGCAGGTCCAGGTGGAAGTGAACCAGTCTGGCGAATACCTGGCTGAACCGTCGCCAAAGGCCCAACTTCGTTGAGTACGGGCCATTCGTCGACCGAGCGAGCCATGTCATCGAGACTCACGACCAACGACGGAATATCAGCCAAGGTAGCTCCCTGGATGTTTTCAATGTCGCGGGCAATGGCTCTCTGCACAGGGTTCAGGCGCGGCTGAGCAGCTCGCGAGATCCGTTGATCTGCCGCTTGCAGGGCCGAAATCAGTGGCTGAGCGCTGCCAGTCAGAACGGCCTGTTGCTGAGCCAACCGAATCGAGGACTCAAGGTCTTGGACCAGGTTGTCGTCTCTGGAGCGGGACAGGGAAAGCATCAGCTCTTCCAACTGGCTGCGCTGCAGGCTGACTTCCGAGAGTTTGAGCTCTGCTACGGTCAGGCGCGCCTGCAACTCCTTGGCAAGCGCATCCGACTGCTTGGCTGTACTCGACGCTTCTGCCACGGCGACACGTGTGTTCTCAGACTGTCGGGCCAGTTGCTCTTTGGCGCTCTTGAGCTGCTGCCAGGTCAGAAAAGCGCCTCCCCCAGCGCCCAGCGCAACCAGCAGCGCCACTCCAGCCAGGAGGCCAGACGCCAACCCTTTGCCGGACGCCACCGGGGGCGCCGCCTTGACTTTGGCGTCGACCACCTGCGGTTCGGGTTCAGGGAGCTTGCCGGACGGCCGCGACTGAGTCGGCGGCTCCGCATGGGGCAGCGATGAGGAAGATTCCGAAGATTCGGCGTTGGAGGGTGTTTTGTCTGGGTCGGTCATTGGGTTGGGCTCCAATGTGATTCTAGGGCGGAGCGCACGTCGGACAACCCTGGCCGACAAGATATCACCACACCAAAGCCCAAGGCTGTTGCGGCCGACGCAATCCTGGGATGTGTGGCCAACGCAGTCGAACCAGACCAGTCGTGGCCTGCAAGCCGTTGTTGGAGCAGCTCAATGGACTCTGAACTGCTGAAAATCCATGCAGTGCCCGGACTGTCGCTGTTCCGCGCAGCAGACAGTTGCGCTTCGCTCCACAAGACCGATCGGCGCTCGTAGGCCACACACGTGTGAACCTCGGCTCCCTTGATTCGGCATTGGTCAAGCAGCCACTGACGGCCATCGCCCTCTGGGCGGGACTGTGCGTCGAAGCCGCCGTCTTGACCGAAGCGACTGCGCCCCCTGACCACCAGAATTCGACTATGTGGCGTCACTTGCTGTTGAACGACCTTCCACAAAGCCTCCGAGTCAAACTGCGGCGCATCTTCCCCAGGGCTATCAATCTTCGCAGCCGAGACTCCCAAACCCTTCAGCACGGGCTTCAGCACGTTGGCTGTACCGGGCCCAGGGCACCACCAACGCGTCGAAGACAAGTCGGCACCAAGGTTGGACAATCGTGGATTTTCGGTCTCCGAGCCGAAGAACCACCTGACGGCGGCCGGACTGACAGTCATAACTGCACTTGCAGTGGGCCAATGCTCGCGCCAGTAGCGCAGTGATTTCTGATCTTCTGCGGCCGTTGGAGGACAAGTCTCGATCAGGGGGAGCAACTCTACAGCGTACCCAGAGTCCCGCAGGGCCGAGGCCCATTGCTTTGCCTCGGGCTTTGGACGCGTCAATAGCAGGGTCCTCCGCGCTTGGGTGAAGCCTTTCGACCGAAGTGTAGCCATGGCCTGCGAGCCGGACACGCTTCGCAGAATCAGGACTGTGCTGGCTGGGCGCCAGCTTCGAGAAGCGCCTTGACCGCTCGCGCGCCCAGCGCCTCAGCATCCTCGAGCGTACAGACTTTGGCCGATTCGCCGACCCGGATCAAAGGCGTTTTGCCTTCCACGTCTCCCCAGGCAGCCTCCAGTTGCAGTTGGTCGCCTGTGTCCGTTGACCACCGAGCGTACGCGGCCAAAGGCATGGAGCAACTTCCGCCCATGCCCCGCGAGACAGTGCGCTCAGCCGCTACCCGCAACCAAGTGGGCATGTGGGTCAAAGGCATCAGCGCATCCACCAACTCCGGCCGTCCCGAAACGATTTCGATACCCAAAGCGCCTTGTCCAGCCGCCGGCAGGGACGCCTGGGGCTCAAAAATGTGACGAATCCGGTGGCTTAGCTCCAGCCGCTTGAGACCGGCGGCGGCTAGAACGATGGCGTGGTATTGCCCCTCGTCCAGCTTTCGCAATCGAGTGTCCAGGTTGCCGCGCAATGGCTCGATGCGCACATCGTGACGCCCCATTTCGTCCAGAGCATCGCGCAACAGCACTTGCCGGCGAAGACTGCTCGTGCCCACTACCGCTTGCGCTGGCAAATCGGCCAATCCGTCGCAAACAGAAGAGACCCATGCATCGCGAGGGTCTTCGCGCTCCATGACACACGCCAGTTCGAAACCCTGAGGCAAGTCCATCGGCACATCTTTGAGCGAATGCACGGCAATGTCGGCCTTGCCCTGCTCGAGGGCCACCTCCAGCTCTTTGACGAAAAGGCCCTTGCCTCCCACCTTGGAGAGGCTGCGATCAAGAATCTGGTCACCTTTGGTAGTCATACCCAGCAAAGTAACTGAATGACCGTGCTGTTCTAGCAAGGCCTTCACATGTTCCGCCTGCCACAGAGCCAAGCGGCTCTCTCGCGTTGCAATGACGATGGACAGCCCATTGGCTGCGCTGGAAGTGACGGACACAGTGGCAAGTCTTTCAGAGAAACAATGGCACCAGAGATCAGAACAAGAACGTATCGACGCTAGCGTCTGGCGATACCCTCACGGGCAGACTTCGATGCTAGCATGGGATACCCTTTTGTAACATGCGCGACGCCTCTGATCGCCACCTGAAAGCCCTAGCAGGAACCAACACGCGAATGGCCAAGAAAACGACTTCCCCGGTTGCGGGCAAACGCAGCAGCGACAAAGACCAACCTCTGATCGACGATATTCGCCTGCTCGGGCGAATTTTGGGCGATGTCATTCGCGAACAGGAGGGGCGCGAGGCCTATGAACTGATCGAACAGGTACGGCGCCTTTCGGTTGCCTTCCGACGCCATGATGACAAGCAGGCTGACCGAAATCTCAAGGCCCTGCTCAAACGCATCAGCGGTGAGCAGACCGTCAGTGTGATTCGTGCTTTCACCTACTTCAGTCACTTGGCCAACCTGGCCGAAGACCGGCACCACATCCGCCGACGGGCCCACCATGCACGTGAAGGTCATGTGCAAGCGGGCAGTCTGGCAATGACCATGCAACGCCTCAAGGCTGCCCGAGTCAGGCCTGCGGCGGTGATTGAAGCCCTTGCACACAGCCATGTCTCGCCCGTACTGACAGCCCACCCCACGGAAGTCCAGCGCAAGAGCATTCTGGATGCGGAGCGGAACATCGCCCAACTGCTGGCGCAGCGGGACCATCTGCTGCCGACCGAGCTGGCAGACAACGAATCGCTCATTCGCGCCCGCGTCACCCAACTCTGGCAAACGCGCCTGCTGAGGTTCACCAAGCTCACTGTTTCCGACGAAATCGAGAATTCACTCAGCTACTACGAGTCCACTTTCCTGACACAAATCCCGCGGCTCTACGGGGACCTGGAAGCGGCACTCACACCGGGGGCGACGCGCCACGACGACACCGTTCATGTGGCGCCGTTTCTGCGAATGGGCCAATGGATCGGGGGAGACCGCGACGGCAATCCGTTCGTTGATGCTCAAACCCTGAAACTGGCCATGCGCAGCCAGGCGCAAGTCGTGCTGAGACACTACTTGCGAGAGGTCCACCAATTGGGCGCTGAATTGTCCATGTCAGCCACCCTGGTGAAAGTCGACAAACACATGCAAGCGCTCGCCGACCGATCGCCGGACACCAATGCCCACCGTCAAGACGAGCCCTATCGTCTGGCATTGACCGGCATGTATGCGCGACTCGCCGCCACTTTGCAGGAACTGACAGGCACCGAAGCGGCCCGGCA
>JBNKNN010000227.1:0-1926 GCA_050293865.1 Hydrogenophaga sp.
CATTTGGCGATAATCCGCACATGAGTCTTTTGGCAATAGACGTGGGCAACACGCGCTTGAAATGGGCGCTGTACGACGCCCCTCGGCCGGGTGCAACGCTGCTGGCGCATGGCGCGCAGTTCCTGGAAAACATTGAAACCCTGGCTGACGGCGACTGGAGCCAGCTTCCCGCTCCTACCCGTGTCATCGGTTGCGTGGTGGCGGGCGACACGGTTCGGCGCCGCGTGGCGGAACAGCTGGAGTTGTGGGACGTGGCACCTCAGTGGGTCGTCTCGACAGCTGAAGAGGCGGGTGTCACCAACGGCTACGACCATCCGGCTCGCCTGGGCTCTGACCGCTGGGTGGCCATGATCGGCGCCCGGCAGCGCTTGTTGCGCCGAGGGCCGCCGAGGCCTTGCATCGTGGTGATGGTCGGAACGGCCGTCACAGTGGAAGCGATCGACAAGGAGGGGCGCTTCCTGGGCGGCATCATCCTTCCGGGGCACGGCATCATGCTTCGAGCCCTGGAGTCGGGGACGGCGGGCCTCCATGTGCCTACCGGCGATGTCTGCGACTTCCCCACGAACACCAGTGATGCCCTCACCAGCGGTGGCACATTTGCCATCGCGGGGGCGGTCCAGCGCATGAAGGACAACCTGGAGCGTCATTGCAACGAAGAGCCGGTGTGCTTCATGACCGGCGGTGCGGGCTGGAAGATGGCCCCGAGCATGAACATGAGTTTTGATCTGATCGAGAGTCTGGTCTTCGACGGTTTGCTGGAAATCGCTCATTCCCGCTTCATGCAGATGGCCTGACCTGGGGCATCATCCAGCCATGGTGCTCAGTCGGTGTTGCCCCAGGGCAGCATGAGCGTCAGCGTCAGCAACGACTCGAAGGCTGGCGTGAAACGGTCGATGATGGCTTGTGGTTCCGCGCACAGCGCCGTGTCGGCGATCAGTCCAAACTGAACGCCACCTCCGTAGCTGAGGATGGATACTCCCACTCCGACAGAGCCCGTTTGTGGCACCCAGAACATGGTTTGCTCAAGCGTGCTCCCGCACATCTGCAGTTTCTGCGCAGGGCCTGGCACATTGGTCATGACGGCAGTGGTTTTTCGCCCAAACAGGTCGAGAAGCGCGTCCTGAGCGGGCTTGACCAACACGCCCGCCAGGGATAGCAATCCGTAGGTGAGCAAAGGTTGCATGCTGCCCTTGAGCGCTGTCATGCGCCTTCGGACTTCAAACAGCCGCTCCAGAGGGTTGTGGATGCCCACTGGTAGCGTCAAAGGCACCAGACCGAACTGATTGCCGAGCTTCCAGGCGTCCTCCATGGACCTGAGGTTGATCGGGACCATGGCGCGGATTTCATGGCCGCTCGTGTCATCCCCTTCGCCCTGAAGATAGTTCCCTATGGCTCCTGCGACGCAACTGAGCAGCACATCATTGACCGAGCAATTCATGGCCTTGCCCACTGCCTTGACCTGGTGCAGGTCGATGGGCTCACACCAGGCCACTTTTTTCTGGCCGCCTGGCAGGCCTTTGAGGCGCGTGGGCGAATCGTCGGGCATCAGCGCCAGGGACGCCAGGTCGCTGACGAGCTGCATCCCGTTGCGAGCAAGGTCTTCAAACAAGTTGACCGACTTGCCCAGGCTGGCTTGTGGGGCGCCAAGCCAGGCAAGGGTGCTCGCTGCGCCCCCACCTGCGGTTTCCAGGGTTTTGACTGTCAGGCTGCCCAAAGGCCTCACCAGCGCCTTGGCCAGCCAGTCCTGCAATGCCTCCAGCGGGTCTTCCAAGGCCATAGGTTCAGAAGAGGTGGGCAGGGACAGTCGCTTTGGCGGCGCGCCTCCATCGACGAGGCTCATCAGGACACTGATCAGCGCAATGCCATCGGCGATGCAATGGTGGATGCGCGCGATCATGGCGGAACCGTCCGGCAGACCTTCGACCA
>JBNKNN010000228.1:0-17813 GCA_050293865.1 Hydrogenophaga sp.
GTTGTCCAGACCACCGCCCAGGGCCAGGCCACGTGAGCGCATCGTCTCCAGATCGCGGGTAAAACCAAACGTACGCGCCCTGGCGATTTCTCGCGCGTACTGACCACTGCTGAAGTCAAACTCAACGCGTTGCCCGGTGGCATTGACGGCGGGATGATCGAACTCGATCTCAAAACCCAGCTTGTAACCATTGAAAGGGTCCAACCGGGCCCATTTGAGGTTGCGCCCCTCTCCCTCGCGAACATCAACCGGCTTCTTGACCCGGATAAATCGTTTGGGCTGACTTTGCAGCTCGATGCCTGCACTTTGCAGCAAATAGACAAACGATGCAGCCGAGCCGTCGAGGATAGGCACCTCTTCGGCTGTGATGTCGACGTACAGATTGTCCAGGCCCAGCCCGGCGCAGGCACTCATCAAATGCTCGATGGTGAGCACTTTGACACCTTCTCTGGAGATGGTTGTCGCCATCCGGGTGTCTGTCACAGAGGCCGCATTGACCGGAATTTCAACCGGTTCAGGCAGATCGACGCGGCGGAACACGATGCCGGTGTTGGGCGCAGCCGGACGCAGCGTCAACTCCACCCGTTGACCGCTGTGCAGACCAACGCCTACCGCCTTGGTCAGGGATTTGAGGGTACGTTGCGCGAGCATGGCGACATTCTACCTATTCGGGATAACCCTTGCAGGAACACCATTCGGCGACCGGGGGACTTGCGCACGCCCCCCGGCCACCGTGTCTCTCATGGAAAACGCCGATCAGTCCGCCTGCTTGCGCAGGAAAGCCGGGATCTCGAAATCGTCCATACCGCCGGAAGACAGCGCATCGACCTTGGCTGCAGCCTGGGTACGGTTCGTGCGCCAGACGCTCGGCACTGCCATAGAACCATAGTCGGGCTGGGCCATTGCGCCATTCTTGTGGCTGCCGGCTCCGCCGACAGCTTCATTGACCGTTGGCACGTTGAAAGGCACGTCATCGGTACCAGTGCGCAGCACCTGCAGCGGAGGGGCCGTGCGGCGAGCACCTTCGCGCGAGAGGCCGGTTGCCACCACGGTGACACGCATATCGTCGCCCAGCGAGTCATCGTACGCAGCGCCGTAGATGACGTGTGCATCTGGCGAAGCGTAGGCACGGATGGTGTTCATGGCCAACTTGGATTCCGAGAGCTTGAGCGAACCCTTCGCGGCCGTGACCAGCACCAGTACACCTTTGGCGCCGGAGAGGTCGATGCCTTCCAGCAGCGGGCAGGCCACGGCTTGCTCAGCGGCGATGCGGGCACGATCTGGGCCGGAGGCGAGTGCAGTGCCCATCATGGCCTTGCCAGGTTCACCCATCACGGTACGAACGTCCTCGAAGTCGACGTTGACGTTGCCGTACTCATTGATGATCTCGGCAATGCCTCCAACGGCGTTCTTGAGCACGTCGTTGGCATGGGCAAAGGCCTCGTCCTGGGTGATGTCATCACCCAGCACTTCCAGCAGCTTCTCATTGAGAACCACAATCAGCGAATCGACATTGGCTTCCAGTTCAGCCAGCCCGTTGTCGGCATTGGTCATGCGGCGACCGCCTTCCCAATCGAATGGCTTGGTCACGACGCCAACAGTCAGAATGCCCATTTCTTTCGCTACGCGAGCGATCACGGGAGCGGCGCCGGTTCCAGTGCCACCACCCATGCCAGCCGTGATGAACAGCATGTGAGCGCCGGCAATGGCTTCGCGAATCTGCTCGACGGCCTCCTCTGCGGCATCAGCGCCCTTCTCTGGCTTGCTGCCAGCACCCAGCCCGGTCACGCCGAGCTGGATGGTGGTGTTCGCTGCACTGCGGGTCAATGCCTGCGCGTCGGTATTGGCGCAGATGAAGTCCACCCCTTGAACACGGCTGGAGATCATATGGTCAACAGCGTTGCCACCGCCGCCGCCCACGCCGATCACTTTGATCTGAGTACCTGCGTTGAATTCTTCAACTTCAATCATTTCGATGCTCATGTCTACCTCCTGTGCGGAGCCTGTTGTCTCGGCTCCAATGTCAATCAATCAAGTAATGCAATGAATTTCTGTCTGGGTCTGGCCCCCGGCCGTTTCCGGGGGCTTGCTTCAACCAGGCGGCCCGGTGCATTCCATGCAACGGGCCATTGATCGCAACCAGCGCGGGGGCGGCCAGAGGTGGGTTCGTGCACGCTCGGTCTTCGCAGCCTTGAATGCAGTGGTCTTCAGTACGGTATTCATCAGAACGTCCCCACAAACCAGTTTTTCAGGCGCTCCAGCGCGCCCTGCATGGATCCGGCCTTCTGTGCCACTTTGTGGCCACGCAGACGAGCCAGTCGGGCCTCTTCCAGCAAACCCATGACCGTTGAAGCGCGCGGTTGCGCCACCATGTCCGACAGTGCGCTGGCGTAATGCGGTACACCGCGGCGCACAGGTTTGAGGAATATGTCTTCGCCCAGTTCCACCATGCCAGGCATGACGGCACTGCCACCGGTGAGCACGATGCCGGAGGACAACACTTCCTCATGGCCGGACTCCCGGATGGCTTGCTGAACCAGCGAAAAGATTTCTTCGATTCGAGGTTCTATGACGCCTGACAAAGCCTGGCGGCTAAGCATGCGAGGACCGCGGTCACCCAATCCGGGCACTTCCACCTGTTGATCCGGGTCGGCCAGCAATTGCTTGGCGCAACCGCTGGCGACCTTGATATCTTCCGCGTCCGCTGTCGGGGTGCGCAAGGCCATCGCAATGTCGCTGGTGATGAGGTCGCCGGCGATAGGAATAACGGCAGTGTGGCGGATGGCACCACCGGAAAAGATGGCCACATCTGTGGTACCGGCGCCGATGTCGACCATCGCCACGCCGAGCTCCTTTTCGTCGTCGGTCAACACCGCCTGGCTTGAAGCCAAGGGGTTGAGCATGAGCTGGTCCACTTCCAGTCCACACCGGCGGACACACTTGATGATGTTCTCCGCCGCGCTTTGTGCTCCGGTAACAATGTGCACCTTGGCCTCAAGTCGAATACCGCTCATGCCGATGGGCTCTTTGACTTCCTGCCCGTCGATCACGAATTCCTGTGGTTCCACCAACAGCAAACGCTGATCGGTGGAAATGTTGATGGCCTTGGCGGTTTCGATCACGCGCGAGACGTCAGCCGGGGCGACTTCCCGGTCCTTGATTGCCACCATGCCGCTGGAGTTCATGCCACGGATGTGGCTGCCAGTGATGCCGGTATAGACGCGTGCAATGCGGCAGTCGGCCATCAGCTCGGCTTCCTTGAGGGCCTGCTGGATGCTCTGCACGGTGGCGTCGATGTTGACCACCACACCGCGCTTGAGGCCGTGGCTGGCAGAAACGCCCAAGCCAGCCAGCTTGAGCTGACCGTCCGACTGGACTTCGGCGACCACGACCATGATCTTGGCCGTGCCAACGTCCAATCCAACCACCAAATCCTTGTATTCCTTGGCCATGATTGATGCTTTTCGTCTTTAGCGTCTGTTGTTTCGGTTATTCGTTCGGGCGTCTTCCGTCAAAGTGGTCACCCCCTCCATTCGCAATGCGTAACCATTGGGATAGCGAAGGTCAACCGACTCGACCGCCCCCGGGTAGCGCTGGGTCATTTGTGCGATGGTTTGAGTGAAGCGGTCGACCCGCCCCATGATTTCCACTTCGGTTCCACGACCCAGCTCGATCCGGGCGTCATTGTCCAAGGTGGCAAGCCAGCCACCACGTTCGGTCAGTTCGAGCCGAACCAGTTTCATGCCAGCCATGTCCAAGGAGGCTTGCAGGCGCTGAAACAGCGACCACACATCTTTTGACCGCTCTGTGGGTCCGGCCAGCTCCGGCATGTCGTCCGCATCGTCCGGCATGGCGTCGAACACCTCGCCCAGGTCGCCCAGCAATTGTCCGGAACCCTCTTTGCCCCACCAAGCCACCGCGCGGTACTCTTCCAGGTTCACGCGCAAGCGGTTGGGAAACTCCCGCTGTACCACGGCCTGGCGAACCCACGGCACTGACTCGAAAAGCGACTTGACTCGCGCCAGGTCAATGGTGAGAAAGCTGCCAGCGAGGGCCGTCTGCATTTGACTTGAGAGTTGAGCGCGCAAAGTGACGTCGCTCTGGTGTGCCACGTCTCCATGCACGCTGATGGCTTTCACCGTCCACATCGGATGTCGCACAATCCAGGTCCCCACTCCCGCCAGGCACAGCAAGGCAAACGCACTGAATAGTGCATTTGCCATCACGGTCATCAACCGTACGTCCATGGGCAGGGAAGGGTTGGCAGCCATGCTGTTCAGCGCTCCTTCGTCTTGCCAAGGTTGTCCAGCGACGCCGATGCGAGCACTTGCAGGCAAAGTGCTTCGTACGAGATGCCGACGGCGCGCGCAGACATGGGCACAAGCGAGTGAGAGGTCATCCCTGGCGCAGTGTTGATTTCCAGCAGCCAGGGCTTGCGACTGCGCGCATCAATCATCACGTCAACCCTCGCCCAACCGCGGCAACCCAATGCCTCGAATGCCTTGAGAGCAAGGGACTGAATCTGCGCTTCCTCCCCTTCGGGCAGCTCGCACGGAACGATGTACTGCGTGTCGTTCTTGAAGTACTTGTGTTGGTAGTCGTAGTTCCCATCCGGAGCCACAATCCGGATCACCGGCAGGGCCCGAACACCCTCAGGGGTGGCCAGTATTGGACAGGTCACCTCGTCGCCAGCGATGAACTGCTCGCACATCACCATGGGGTCTTGCGAGGCCGCCAGCTGATAGGCCGCTTCACAATGATCTGCGTCCAATACCTTGGTCAGACCAATGGTGGAGCCTTCACGCACCGGCTTGACGATCATGGGCTTGCCCAGCGCTTCGAATGCCTTGCGCGTCTGGGATACAGTGTCAACCTTGCGCCAAGCAGGGGTTGGCAACCCCTCAGACAGCCAGATGCGCTTGGTCATGAGTTTGTCCATGGCGACGCTGGAAGCCAGCACACCCGGCCCGGTGTAAGGGATACCCATCAGCTCGAGCGCGCCTTGCACCGTCCCATCTTCGCCCCAGCGCCCGTGCAAGACAATGAAGCACCGGTCAAAGCCTTCCGCTTTCAACTCCGATAGATCGCGATTGGCCGGATCAAACGCGTGAGCATCCACCCCACGGGAAACCAGCGCAGCGAGCACGCCGTTGCCTGACATAAGGGAAACTTCCCGCTCTGCTGATTGCCCGCCCATCAGTACGGCGACTTTTCCCATCGAAGCGACATCGATTGTGGCGTTCGTTTGCTGGCCGTGGTTCATGCCCGACCTCCCAGTTCAACAACCTTCCCTGCCACCGACCCTATGGTTCCCGCACCCATGCAAAGAACCACGTCACCATCGACAGCGTTGTCCAGAATCGCTTGAGGCATGTCGGCAATATCATCCACAAAGACCGGCTCCAGCTTGCCCGCGACACGAAGCGCGCGGGTAAGGCTACGACCATCCGCAGCCACGATGGGTGCTTCTCCTGCCGCATACACTTCGGATAGCAGTACCGTGTCTGCCGAGCTGATGACCTTCACAAAGTCTTCGAAACAGTCTCGCGTTCGGCTGTAACGGTGGGGCTGGAAGGCGAGCATCAATCGGCGCTGCGGAAACGCGCCACGCGCAGCAGAAATGGTCGCTGCCATTTCCACCGGGTGGTGTCCATAGTCGTCCACGATGGTGGCCCGCCCACCCGATGGCAGGCTGACCTCTCCGTAGCGCTGGAATCGACGCCCCACGCCTTTGAAGTCGGCCAGTGCCTGCTGGACCGGCCCGTCCGGAATGCCCAGCTCGACAGCAATGCCTATTGCAGCCAACGCATTGAGCACGTTGTGCTCCCCCGGGAGGTTCAGCTGTACCTCAAGATCGGGCATCTGTTCTCCATTGCGTCTCTGCACAGTGAAGTGCATCTGGCCATCCACCGCCTTGACGTCTACCGCTCGAATCTGTGCGTCCTCCGACATTCCATAGCTGGTAATGGGACGCGCTATTTCCGGCAGGATCTCTCGAATGGCAGGACTGTCAACACACACCACTGCTGCCCCATAGAACGGCATGCGATGCAGGAAGTCGACGAAAGCGCCTTTGAGTCGTCCAAAATCATGACCATAGGTATCCATGTGGTCTGCATCGATGTTGGTCACCACAGACAGCATGGGCAGCAGATTCAGGAACGAAGCATCGGACTCATCTGCCTCGACCACAATGTATTCACCCGATCCCAACCGGGCATTCGCTCCTGCGCTGTTCAGCCGTCCGCCGATGACGAACGTGGGGTCCATCTCTGCAGCTGCCAAGACGCTAGCCACCAGGCTGGTCGTCGTGGTCTTGCCATGCGTACCTGCGATGGCAACCCCCTTCTTCATGCGCATCAGTTCAGCCAGCATGATCGCGCGCGGAACGACCGGGATCAGGCGCTCGTGGGCCGCAACCACTTCCGGGTTGTCCGACTTGACTGCGGTCGACGTCACGATGGCATCTGCGCCTTCGATGAACGCGGCGTCATGACCCATATAGACTTTGGCGCCCATTTCTCTGAGGCGCAGCGTCGCGGCGCTGTCGCTCAGATCGCTTCCAGAGATCTGATAGCCCTGATTGAGCAAGACTTCGGCAATGCCGCTCATGCCAGCCCCACCGATACCGACAAAGTGAATATGGCGAATGGCGTGCTTCATGCAACCCTCGCTTTCGCCAACGATTCGCAAGCTTCGACCATGACCTCCACGGCGCCAAGCTTCTCGACCGCTTTGGCCTTGACAGCCACCGACAGCAGTTCGTCTCGCGTCAGGTGGCGCAGTCGATCGGCCACCACTTCGGCCGTCAGTGCACTTTGTTGCGTAAGCCAGGCGCCGCCTTTGTCCGACAGGAAGCGGGCATTGGTGGTCTGGTGGTCATCCACTGCATGGGGGAAAGGCACGAACCAGGCCGCAGCACCCACGGCGGCAATTTCGGTGACGGTGCTCGCGCCACTGCGGCAGATGATGAGATCCGCGTCGGCATAGGCCTGGGCGGTATCGTCAATAAAGGGTGTCAGTTCGGCGATCACACCGGCCTTTTTATAGTGAGTTTGCAGTTCGGCGATCTGTTTTTCGCCGCTCTGATGAACGATGAGGGGCCGCTGCTCCTCAGGCAGCAGGGCAACAGCTTGTGGAACGATCTCATTGAGCGCCTTGGCGCCCAAACTTCCGCCCACCACCAGAAGCCGGAGTGGCCCCGACCGGCCAGCGAACCGGTCGACTGGCGCGGCTTGCTGCACGAATGCTGGACGCAACGGGTTGCCGATCCATTGCGCTTTGTCGATGGCCTCAGGGAAGGCCGAATACACCTTGTCTGCGATGCGAGCGAGTACTTTATTGGCCAGACCAGCCACAGAGTTCTGCTCGTGCAGCACCATGGGCTTGCCCAGCAACTTGCCCATCAGGCCACCAGGGACGGTGATATAGCCCCCCAGTCCCACCAAGACGTCTGGCCGAACCCTGCGAACCACGCGAAACGCCTGGGTGAAGGCCTTGAGAAGACGAAACGGCAACGCGGCCAGTGTCTTGATGCCCTTTCCTCGGACACCACCGAACTCCACCAACTCCAGATCGATGCCGCGCGCAGGGACCAGTCGGCTTTCCATGCTGCCCGGTGCTCCAAGCCAGTGA
Source organism: Hydrogenophaga sp. (assembly GCA_050293865.1). GTDB lineage: Bacteria > Pseudomonadota > Gammaproteobacteria > Burkholderiales > Burkholderiaceae_C > Hydrogenophaga. The sequence continues at coordinate 7,636 of JBNKNN010000228.1, forward strand.
ACTCGCCATCCGCGCTCGCGCAAAGCTTCGGCCACGGCCAACCCCGGGAAGATGTGACCACCCGTGCCACCGGCCATGATCAGAGCAGCGGGCCTTTGCTGGTTTGTCATGCCCGCCCTCCCCGCATCAGCTGTCGGTTTTCATAGTCGACACGCAACACAATCGCCAGCGCCACCAGGTTCATCAATACGGCCGATCCGCCATAGCTCATGAATGGCAACGTCAGCCCTTTTGTGGGCAGCGCCCCCAGGTTCACGCCGATATTGATCAGCGCCTGGAAACCGAACCACAAGCCCACACCTTGCGCCACCAGTCCAGAGAAAACCTGATCGAGCGCGATGGCCTGACGGCCGATGTACATCATTCGGCGGGTTAACCAGAGAAAAAGGCCGATCACCACCAGCACGCCCAGCAGGCCAAATTCTTCGCCCACCACCGCCAGCAAAAAGTCGGTGTGCGCTTCAGGCAGCCAGTGCAGCTTTTCAACACTCCCGCCCAAACCAACACCAAAGATTTCCCCACGACCAAAGGCAATCAGCGAATGGGAGAGTTGATAACCCTTGCCCAGCGCATGCTCTTCACTCCACGGGTCAGTGAACGCCATCAGGCGCTCCAGCCTCCAAGGGCTGGTCAACACCATGGCCGCCAGCGCTGCCACCATGACCGTGCCGATCAAGATGAACATGCGCACGTTGACACCGCCAAGGAACAAGATACCCAAAGCGACCACAGCAATCACCATGAAGGCGCCGAAATCCGGCTCCGCCAGCAACAGAACGCCGACCACACCCAGGGCAACCGCCACTGGCGCCACTGCGCGGAAGAAACGCTCCTTGACCTCCATCTTGCGCACCATATAGCCGGCGGCATACAGCAGCACAGCCAGCTTGGTCAGCTCAGAAGGCTGGAAATTCATGACCCCCAACGAAAACCAGCGACGAGCGCCATTGACCCCTTTCCCGATCACAGGGATCAGGACCAAGATCAGCAGCACCAGCGCCCCTGCGAACATCCAGGGGGCAAGCTTCTCCCAAGCGCGCATGGGAAACTGGAAAGCCATGATGGCAGCCACCACGCCAACCGCGATGGCAGCGCCATGGCGAATGGCGAAGTGCGTCGAGGCGTAGTTGGCGAAGCGCGGGTTGTCTGGTAGCGCGATGGATGCCGAGTACACCATCACCAGTCCCCAGCAAAGCAGGGCCACCGTGACCCAAAGCAAGGGCTGATCAAAGCCTAGCTCCCGCACAGCGGCATTCGGGGTGCCAGTGTAAGAACGGCTCGACAACCGCACAGGCAAGTCTGCAGCGGCAGGCGCTCTTTCTCCCGCGCGGCCGAACAGGGCCTTGAATCGCCCAAGGGTGCCAGTTGCTACCGAAGCCATGCTCATGAGCTGCCCTCCAGCACAACACCTCGATCAGCCGCAAACAACTGCACTGCGTCAACAAATGCCTTGGCGCGATGCTCGTAGTTGTCGAACATATCGAAGCTGGCGCAGGCCGGCGAAAGCAAGACTGCGTCGCCCGCTTGAGCCAATTCAGCCGCGAGGTGAACGGCTTCTTCCATGCTGCCGGCATCCCGCATATCAAGAGACCGTTCTCCCAGTCCCGCTCGAAGTTGCTCGCCAATGCGATGACCATCCCGGCCGAAAAGGATCACGCCACGCGCGGCTTCAGCCAATGCATCCGCCAGAGGCTCAAAGTTCTGTCCCTTGCTTTCTCCGCCAAGCATTACCACCAGCTTGCGGCCAACACCCAGGCCACGGACTGCAGCCATAGTTGCCCCGACATTGGTGCCCTTGCTGTCGTCGATGAACTCCACACCATTGACCATGCCTATGGGCTCAACGCGGTGAGGCTCGCCCCGGTATTCACGCAAGCCATGCAACATGGGCGCGAGCGGAGCCCCCGTCGAAGTGGCCAAGGCCAGCGCTGCCAAGGCATTCATCGCGTTGTGTCGTCCCTGAATGCGGAGCGCGTCTACCGGCATCATGCGCTGGTAGTAAACCTCGTCAGGCTCGTCGTTTCGGCCACGCTTGCGTGTTTCGTCGACCGCCAGCGCACGCACCAGCCAGTCCATGCCGCCGAGAGATTCGATGCCCCAGTCGCCCGGGCGCTCTGGGTTGTCTTGACCAAATGTATTGAATACACGAGAAGGCACCTGCCGATTGCGACCACTGATCTTCACAGTGACCAGCTCCGGCTCCATCGCCATGACCAGGTGATCATCCCGATTCAGGACCATCAAGGCCTCCGAGCCAAAGACGTGTGTCTTGGCCTGCACATAGGCTGGCATGGATGAATGCCAGTCCAGATGGTCCTCGGTCACATTGAGCACGGTGGCAGCGGTGGGCAATGCTGGCCACGCCCCTTCTGACGCCCCGTCGAGCTGGAAGCTGGAGAGTTCGAGAACCCACACCTGCGGCAAATGTGGAGGCTCTGGTGGCCGTGGTGCCGGCGGCTCCAGAAACGCCGTGCTCTCGCCGTCTGCATCGGTTGCGTCGCCGTCTTCGTCACCATCTGTGGCAGCGTCGACGGCCTCGTTTTCGTCGCGTTTGTCCTCTTCGGAAGAAACGTCTTCCTCCGCGGGCGGTGCGTCGAACAGATCTGGATCTGCGTCAACGCTGGCGGCTGCCTGCGAATCTGTATCTTCCGCTGCAGCTGCAGCTGCCTGCGCCGCTTCTTCCTCTGCCCTGGCCGCATCTTCAGCCATGCCGATGACTTCCTGATCGAGCGCTTGGGCTAGCACATCGAGCATGGAAGGTCCAATATTGCCGGCTGTGGCCACGCGCCATCCGCATCGATCGAGCAAGTGGCTCGTCAAGGAGGTCACTGTCGTTTTACCGTTGGTTCCTGTGATGGCCAATACCTTTGGGTGGTATGGCCATTCTTGGCGCGCACTGAGGTCGCGCATAGCCCTGGCAAACAGCTCCAGCTCGCCGACCACTTCCCGTTCACGCTCGGTTGCCCACGCCAACACTTCGGCCAATGCATCTGGCGCCAGCCCTGGACTCTTGGCCACCAGCGACCAGTCCGCCTTATCCATCAAGGCGCGGTTGAACTCGGTGGAGACAAAGCTAGCCTGCGGGCAGTCCCGGCCCAATACCTCCAAATGGGGCGGCGTGTCCCGCGTGTCGGCAACGGTCACGCAGGCACCCTGACGAGTAAGCCAGCGTGCCATCGCCAACCCCGAAACACCGAGGCCGAGGACCAGGACGTTTTGACCCGTGAATTCGCTCATCTCAGTTTCAAGGTGGACAGCCCCACCAGGCACAGCAACATGGTGACGATCCAGAAGCGAACCACGACTTGGGTTTCCTTCCAGCCCTTTTTCTCAAAATGGTGGTGCAACGGCGCCATCTCCAGCAACCGGCGTCCCTGCCCGTAACGTTTGCGCGTGTACTTGAAGTAGCTCACCTGAGCCATGACCGACAGCGCTTCCACAACAAAGATGCCGCCCATGATGGCCAGCACAACTTCCTGCCGAACGATGACGGCAATGGTGCCCAGCGCGCCACCCAGTGCCAGCGCACCTACGTCACCCATGAAAACCTGTGCAGGATGAGTGTTGAACCACAGAAAAGCCAAACCCGATCCCGCCATGGCGGCACAGAAAATCAGCAACTCGCCCGCCCCTGGGATGAATGGCAAAAGCAGATACTTGGCGAACACCGCATTGCCCATCACATAGGCAAAGATGCCCAGCGCAGACCCCACCATCACCACCGGCATGATCGCAAGTCCGTCCAGTCCGTCGGTGAGATTGACGGCGTTGCTGGAGCCCACGATGACCAGGTAGGTCATGACCACAAAGCCGAACACTCCCAATGGGTAGCTGATCTCCTTGAAAAAGGGCACCATCAGTCCGGCTTGAGGGGGCAAATCGACCGAGAAGCCGGATGTCACCCACTCGTAGAACAACTCCAATACCCGGATATTGCTGCTTTCAGAGATACTGAACACCAGGTAGAACGCTGCCAGCAGTCCAATGACCGACTGCCAGAAGTACTTCTCTCGCGAGCGCATGCCCTCAGGATCCTTGCGCACCACTTTGCGCCAGTCGTCCACCCAGCCAATCGCGCCGAAGCCCAGCGTGACTATGAGCACGATCCACACGAAACGGTTGGACAAGTCAAACCACATCAAGGTCGACAGAGCAATGGCAAACAGGATCAGCACGCCCCCCATGGTGGGCGTACCGCCCTTGCTCAGATGCGACTGCATCGCGTATTCGCGGATGGGTTGACCGATCTTGAGCGCGCCCAGCCGTCGAATGACGAATGGCCCCGCGGTCAAACCAACAATCAACGCTGTCATCGCGGCCATCACAGCCCGGAAGGTCAGGTACTGGAAGACTCGCAGGAAGCCGAATTTTGGATCGAATTCCTGCAGCCACTGTGCAAGGCTAAGCAGCATGGTGCGCCCCCTCTCCTGCGGCCGCCTGTGCAGCCTCTTCGGCAAGCGATGTCACCACCTGCACGACACGCTCCATCTGCATATATCTCGATCCTTTGACCAGCAAACTGCCGACAGATCTTTCGCTGCGCAACTGGAGCTGCAGCGCTGCCGTGAGCGCATCCACACTCTCAAAATAGGAAACCTCTTTGAGGGGGTGAGCCGCAACGGCCTGGGAGAACCAGTCTCCCGTACACATCACTCGCTCGATGCCTGCGTCCACCGCAGCCGCAAGCACTTCTTCGTGAAAGGAAAGCCCTTGATCCCCTACTTCACCCATGTCACCCAGGACCAGCAGGCGTGGCGATGGCAACTCCTGAAGCACGCGTACCGCCGCCAGGGCGGAGTCAGGATTCGCGTTGTAGGTGTCATCGATCAGATCAATGACCTGACCGTTGACCGTGACAGCAACAGCTCTTGACCGTCCTTTGACGGGTTGAAAAGCACTCAAGCCGGCAGCAACGGCTTCCCGCTGCACCCCTGCGGCCATGGCGCAGGCCGCTGCAGCCAACGCGTTTCGCACGTTGTGCCTGCCCGCGATATGCAGCCTGGTCGAGAGGTCGCCTGCAGGCGTCGAGAAGCGAACCGCCCAGGCGCCTGCGCTCCAGTTCGCCTCCACACAGTGCAGGTCCGCCTGTCGATCTGCATCACTGAAGGTCAACGTCTCGCGAACACCTGCCATTTCTCGCCAAACAGGAGTGAAAGCGTCATCGGACGGAAGCACGGCCACACCATCGGCGGGCAAAGCTGCAAGAACGCTTCCGTTCTCACGAGCCACGGCGTCCACTGTCGACATGAACTCGAGGTGTTCCCTCTGAGCATTGTTCACCACCGCTACCGTCGGCTGCACCAGTGCAGCAAGGTAGGCAATTTCACCAGGATGATTCATCCCCAACTCGACCACGGCAAGGCGGTGGTGTGCCCGTAAACGCAGAAGCGTCAAAGGCACCCCGATATGGTTGTTGAGATTGCCTTGAGTGGCGAGGGCAGCATCTTTGACGGCAGACTCGAGGATGCTGGCCACCATCTGGGTCACAGTGGTTTTGCCATTGCTGCCCGTTACGGCCACCAAAGGTAGCCGAAACTGTTCACGCCAAAGGCGAGCCAACTCACCCAGCGCCAAGGTGGTATCTTCCACCTCAACACCGGGCAATCCAGCGGCTGCCAGGCCCCGACTGGCAATGGCGGCGACAGCGCCATCAGATTTGGCTTGCGCCAGAAAGGCATGGGCGTCGAAGCGTTCCCCCACCAGGGCGACAAACAGGTCACCGGCTTGGACACTGCGCGAATCGGTGTGCACCCGCTCCACCTGTTCAGGCAGCGGACCAATCACACGTGCACCATTGAGGCGCGGCAGCAGGTCAGTCAGGCCCATCATTGCATGCCCTCCCCATCCATACCGGCGCGCGCAGCCAGCGCTTCTGCCCCGTGCACCTGATCAGAGAACGGCAAGCGAACGCCATTGACTTCCTGGTAGTTCTCGTGCCCTTTGCCAGCAATCAGAACTACGTCATTGACACTGGCGCCAGCAATGGTGCGCGCAATGGCGGCCCCGCGGTCCACTTCGACAGCCACTCGGCCTGGCTCTCGCAATCCGGCGGTCATGTCCGCCAGGATTGCCTCAGGCGGCTCGCTTCTGGGGTTGTCGCTCGTCAGAACCACGCCGTCCGCCATTCGCTCGGCAGCGGCAGCCATGAGAGGACGCTTGCCTCGATCACGATCACCGCCACAACCTGCCACCACTATCAAACGTCCGCCGCGCACCTTTGCAACAGGAGCCAGCGCCTGCAATGCCTTCTCCAGCGCATCAGGAGTGTGTGCATAGTCCACAAACACCAGTGGCAGATCGTCCGACATCGCCAGCGGCTCCATTCGCCCTGGCACTGCGGTCAGCACTTCCAGCGCATCGCTGACCCGCTCGAAGTCGATGCCCAAAGCCCGCGCACCCGCTGCCACGCACAGCAGGTTCTGTACGTTGTAGTCCCCGACGAAAGGCAGGCTGATCGAAGCCTTGTTGATCACTTCGCCGCTAGCGTGTCGCTCGACCATCTCCCAGGTCATGCCTGTGCTCGTGTGCTCGATGCTCTCCGCTGACAGTCGCGCTGCCTGTCGAATCGAAACAGTCCAAACTTCGAGATGTCCGGCGGATGCCAGTTGACGCGCCAGTGCATTCCCACGGTCGTCGTCAACATTCAACACGGCAGCCTGCATGCCATCCCAGGCAAACAGGCGTTGCTTGGCGCGCCAGTAAGCATCCATATCGCCGTGATAGTCGAGATGGTCCTGGCTGACATTGGTCAACAGACCAACCGTCATCCGCGTCGCATTCAGCCGCCCCTCTTCCAGACCAATGGAAGAGGCTTCCAGCACACAGGACGTTGCGCCAGCATCGACCATTCGACGCAACTGCGCTTGCAACAGAACCGGATCGGGCGTAGTCAGTCCGGTGGACTCCAGCGTCAGTGCATGGCCGGCGGCTCTCTCAAGCCCAGGCATGCCCACCCCCAAGGTCCCCACCATTCCACAGGGGCGGCCCACCGCGTTCAGCAGTTGGGCCAACCACCAAGCGGTAGAAGTCTTGCCGTTGGTTCCTGTCACAGCCAGCACGTCGAGTTTGCTGCTGGGATGCTCATAGTAGTGGGCTGCCAGTCCGCCGGCTTGCGCCTTCAGGCCGGCGACAGCCACAACGGGGCGGCCATCCAGATCAAACTGCTCGACCCCGGCACGTTCGACCACAGCACCCACGGCACCCGCTTCGATGGCGCTGACTACAAAGCGTCGGCCGTCAGCGGCGGCGCCGGGCCAGGCAATGAATCCGTCGCCCTCGGCAACCTTGCGGCTGTCGCAGGTCAGGCGGCCACTCACACGTGACTTGAGCCACTGCGCCGCCTGAATGGAAGACATCGTCTGCATCATCAGAACGACTCCTCCACCGTCTCGGTCACAATCTGAGGCGTCACGCTCATGTCCGGCTGAACGCCGAGAATTCTCAGCGTTTGCTGAACCGTCTCGCTGAACACCGGCGCGGCCACCAGGCCGCCGTAATACTCGCCATTGCGTGGCTCATCGATCATGACCGCGACCACGATGCGCGGATTCTCCACCGGCGCCAAACCCACGAACCAGCTTCGGTAGCGCTTGGCAGCGTAGCCCTTGCCTTCAACCTTGTGAGCCGTGCCTGTTTTGCCCCCCACGGAATAACCCATGGTTTGCGCCTTCGGCGCAGTACCGCCCTTGCGAGTGGCCAACTCAAGCATGTGGCGTACAGAACGGGCCGTCTCCTGGCTGAACACGCGCACGCCTTGCGCAGGCTCATCGCGTTTGATCATGGTCAGCGGAATGATTTCGCCGTCACGGGCAAACACCGTGTAGGCCCTCGCCAACTGAAACAGCGAGACAGAGAGACCATATCCATAGCTCATGGTGGCCTGCTCGATCGGCTTCCACGTCTTATAGGGTCGCAAACGCCCACTGACAGCCCCAGGGAAAGGCACATGAGGCTTCTGGCCGAAGCCCGCCTGCGCAAACACCTCCCACATGTCTCGGGCCGGCATGCGCATCGCGATCTTGACGGTGCCCACGTTGCTGGACTTCTGGATCACCTCGGCAACGGTCAGCGCTTCGTGCCTGTGCGCGTCACGAATCACGTGCCGGCCGATCTTGATCCATCCCGGCGAAGTGAACACCGTGGTCGATGGTTTGACCATGCCCTTCTCCAGCGCCAGAGCGATGGTGAACGGTTTCATGGTCGACCCGGGCTCGAAGCTGTCCGTGAGCACCCGGTTGCGCAGTTGCTCGCCCGTCAGGGATTGTCGGTGATTGGGGTCGTAGCTGGGGTAGTTGGCCAATGCCAACACCTCGCCAGTCACGGTGTCGATTACCAACACGCTTCCTGCCTTGGCGCGGTGGGCACGCACGGCATCCTTGAGCTTCTGATAGGCGAAGTACTGAACCTTGGTGTCGATGGAAAGCTGAATGTCCGGCCCATCGATTGGAGGCACTACTTCGCGGACGTCTTCGATCACTCGACCGAGGCGGTCCTTGATCACGCGCCGCGATCCGTTCTTCCCTGCCAACTGGCTGTTTAGCGTCAGCTCGATGCCCTCTTGCCCCTTGTCTTCGACATTGGTGAACCCGATCACATGGGCCGCGGCCTCGGCTTCCGGATACTCACGCTTGTACTCACGGGTTTGATAGATGCCCTTGATATCCAGCGCAGCAATCTGCTTGGCCACCGGTGCATCCACTTGTCGCTTGATCCACACAAACGTGCGGTCTTCATCAGCCAGTCGTTTCTTCAGTCGCGAATACTGCATGCCCAGAAGCTTCGCCAACTCCTTGAGCTTGGGTTCCGATTTGTCGACATCCTCAGGAATGGCCCATATGCCTTGCGCCTCGACACTGGATGCCAGCAACAGCCCGTTGCGGTCCAGAATGCGGCCGCGAACAGCCGGCAACTCGAGCGTTCGGGCATAGCGGACTTCACCCTGACGCTGGAAAAAGTCGTTGCCAAACACCTGCACGTATGCAGCCCTGCCCGCCAGACCGGCAAACCCCACGGCCAACGCGGCCACAATAAGCTTGCTGCGCCAGACTGGCGTCTTGCTGGCAAGCAACGGACTGGCGCCGTAATTGATGCTGAGGTTTCCAGACGCGCGAAGGCCACTGCGTGCTCCAGAAGCAGAACGCTTGCTCATTGCGCTCCTCCTGCCGCAGCGGCGCCAGATTGAGTTTGCGCGCTACCAGCGCGGGCACCCTGCACATACTCGGTGATCGCCGGATTGACCGGACGCATCTTCAAGCGGCGTGAGGCGATTTGCTGGACGCGCTCGGACTTGGAAAGCTCCCGCTTCTGTACTTGCAACTGGGCCAGTTCCGCGTCGAGTTTTCGGCTCGCGGCACTGGCCTTGTCTACAGCCGTGTAAAGTCGGCGCGATTCGTACTGGGTATGAACCAGATAGAAGGCACTTCCCAACACCAGCAACAGCAAGAACAGGTTGGCGCGCATCAGGCAGGGACCTCCGTGCGCTGAGCAAGACGCATGACGGCACTTCGCGCTCTGGGATTGTGTTCCACCTCTTCCTTCGAAGGCATAACCCGCTTGACAGACGTCAGACGCGTGGGTTCTGGCTCCAGGAAAGCAGCGCGGCGATCCACCACAGCGCGCGAATGCTTCGCCATGAATTGCTTGACCATGCGGTCTTCCAAAGAATGGAAGCTGATCACCACCAAACGACCTCCAGGGCGCAGAACATGCAGACTGGCCTCTAGCGCTTGTTGCAGCTCTTCAAGCTCGGCGTTGATGAAAATCCGAAGAGCCTGAAATGTGCGCGTTGCAGGGTCCTTGCCCGGCTCGCGGGTTTTGACCGCGCCAGCCACGACTTCGGCCAACTCACGGGTGGTTCGAAAATGGCCCCGTTCCTGTCGGCGACGATCAATCGCCTTTGCAACCTGTTGAGCAAACCGTTCTTCGCCATATTCACGTATCACCTCCGCCAGGGTGGTTACTTCCGCCGTCTCCAACCACTGCGCCACGCTTTGACCGCGCGTGGTGTCCATGCGCATGTCCAAAGGCCCATCGTGGCGAAAAGAAAAACCCCTTGCGGGGTCGTCGATCTGGGGCGAACTCACACCCAAGTCCATCAGTACCCCACTGGCAGCGCCGCTGCCAAGCTCGCCCAGATGTGCGAAGCCCTCGTGGCGCACCGTGACCCTCGCATCGCCAGC
>JBNKNN010000229.1:0-7821 GCA_050293865.1 Hydrogenophaga sp.
CAGCCGGTGGAAATCCTGCGCACGCTGCACAGCTTCGACCCTTGCCTTGCTTGCTCCACTCACGTGATGAGCGAAGACGGTCAGGAGATGAGCCGCGTCAAAGTGAGGTGATAAGCCCCCTGCGTCGCTTCGCGCCTTCCCCCTCGGGGGACGCACCCAGTGGCCCGGCGAAGCCGGATCCACGGGTGCCCCGGACGGAAACACGCAGGACCACATCCCTTACTGAACAGAAGTGAACCAACACATGGAGATACACATGCAATCGAAACACATCCGTCGCCTGGCAGCCGCTGCGCTGCTGGCCGGCCTGACCGGTGCTGCGCAGGCCCACACCGGCCATGGTGTGGCCACCCTGAGCCAGGGCCTGGCTCACCCCTTCGGCCTGGACCACCTGCTGGCCATGGTCGCGGTGGGCGTCTGGTCTGCTGCCGCCCTGCCACAGCGCAAGGCCTGGATGGGTCCGGCCACCTTCCTGGCTGCGCTCACCGGGGCCGCCGTTCTCGGTGCGCAAGGCTTGGTTCTGCCTTTCGGCGAGCAAGCCATCGCACTGAGCGTGGCGCTGTTTGGTCTGCTGCTGGTGGCCTCCCGCCAGCAACTGCCCATGGGCGCAGGCCTGGCACTGGTGGCCGTTTCGGCTTCCTTGCACGGTCTGGCCCACGGCGCTGAGGCCCCTGCCGCAGGTTTCGCGACCTACGCCATCGGCTTCATGCTGACCACTGCCGTGATGCACATCAGCGGCATGGGCATCGGGCTGGCGGTTCGCCGCTGGCTCGGCGAGCGTCGTCAGACCGCCATGGCAGCTCTGGGCGGTGGCCTGGGCGCAGCCGGCCTCTACCTCTTTGGCCAACTGGCGGCCTGAACTGGCAGCCTGAGAATCAGCCGGCGCCCTACCTCCCCGCGGCACCGGCAACCTAACTGGAGACAAGCTATGGCGACCCTGACTCCCCAACAAAAGCTCGCCCAACAAAGGCTGGCCGATATCACCGGTGTCGACGAGTCTGCTGTTCAACACGGCAACACCATCAAGTCGGTCTATGTATACGAAGCACCGGTGCGCATCTGGCACTGGATCAATGCTGCGGCCATCACCGTCCTGGCCCTGACAGGCTACTTCATCGGTCAACCTCTGCCCACCATGCCTGGCGAAGCCAGCGCGAACTTCCTGATGGGGTACATCCGCTTCGCACACTTTGCCGCCGGCTACATCCTGGCAGTCGGCTTGCTTGGCCGCATCTACTGGGCCTTCGTGGGCAATCACCACGCCCGCGAGCTGTTCTGGTTGCCCATTTTCCAGAAAGCGTACTGGCAGGAAGTGTTCAGCATGCTCAAGTGGTATGGCTTCATGTCTGCCCGACCAGGGCGCTTCGTCGGGCACAACCCCTTGGCCCGCGCAGCCATGTTCTTTGGCTTCTTCCTGATCACGCTTTTCATGATCACCACCGGCTTCGCCTTGTACGGCGAGGGTGCACAGATGGGCTCCTGGCAAGAACGAATGTTTGGCTGGGTGATACCCCTGTTTGGCCAGAGCCAGGACGTTCACACCTGGCACCGCCTGGGCATGTGGGCCATGATCTGCTTCGTGATGCTGCACATTTACGCCGCGATTCGCGAGGACATCATGGGCCGCCAGAGCATTGTGAGCACGATGGTCTCCGGCCGCCGGACGTTTAAGGACTGACCCCCGCGCCGCCTTCGGCGTCACCCCCTTCAGGGGGCGGTGCGTGAGGCCCGGCAAAGCCGGTTCCTCCGCACCCTGGCGTCGATGCCAACCCATTCACACAACTTCCGTCTGTTTTTCTCTCGACCTCTGCGTCGACAACCTGGTCTTCAGCCATGTCTGCCCCGCGTTTGTATCGCCAGTCGCTCTCGCCATCGGTGCTGCCACCGAGAGGTGTGCCGCTGCGCGCGCCAAAGCATCCGGGCAAGCTTCTGGCCCAGTTGTGCCTCAAGCCTCTCTCGCTCAATCAGAGCGAAGCGGCTCGCTTGTTGGGCCTCTCGCGCCGCCGCCTGCACGAGCTTGTGCACGGCCAACGCGCCATGTCTCCCGACACCGCCATCCGCTGTGCGCGGCAGTTCGGCATCGATGCCGGATTCCTGCTTCGCCAGCAAGCAGCCTGGGACAGTTTCCAGGCATGGAAACGCTTTGAGGCCGCCGAGGCCGCACCTTCTTCAGCCGTCGCGTCTGACAACACAAGCGTTGTCCGCTCCGCGCCGGCGCCCACCTCACTGAACGCCTGACTTCTCCGGAGGATTCCGACGATGCGCACTATTGCCAATCCAAACGACTGTCACCACAAAGGTGACACCTTTGATCCACAGGATTTCAAGCACATCGTGGTCCTGGGCATCGGCAACATCCTCTGGGCTGATGAAGGCTTTGGGGTGCGTTGCGTCGAAGCCCTGCAGCAGCGGTACGAGTTCGCCGGGCACGTCGACCTGATCGACGGCGGCACCCAGGGCCTTTACCTGGTGCAGCACGTTCAGTCCGCTGACGCCCTGCTCATTTTTGATGCCATCGACTACGGGCTGGCACCCGGCACCATCAAGGTGGTCCGAGACGATGACGTGCCGCGCTTCATGGGAGCCAAGAAGATGAGCTTGCATCAAACGGGCTTTCAGGAAGTGTTGTCCCTTGCGCAACTGACCGAAAAATTTCCCAAGCGTGTGCTGCTGGTGGGCTGCCAGCCCGAAGAGCTGGAAGACTACGGCGGCAGCCTGCGCCCGGTGGTCAAGGCCGCCATGGAAGACGCGCTTCGTCTGGGCCTGGATGAACTGAAGACATGGGGCGCAGCACCCGTTGAACGCAAAGAGCCCCTGGGCATGCGTGAGTCTGTCACGGTTGACGAACTTGCCCTGAGCGCATACGAAGCTCAGCGCCCTTCCGAGGTCGATGCCTGCCGAATCGGTGACAACCGTTTCATGCCCAAGAAAGAGAGCGCTTGACCATGTGCATCGGCACCCCCATGCAAGTGCACTCGGTGCATGAGCGCCATGCCGTCTGCGAAGGCCGTGGTCAGAAGCGCAAGGTCAATACCGCGCTGGTTGGCGAGGTGAAGCCCGGCGACTGGCTTTTGATCTTCATGGACGACGCTCGTGAAGCCATCACCGCCGAACGCGCCGCCGAAGTCAACGCTGCTTTGGACCTGGTGGAAGGCGCCATGAATGGCGTTCTGTCATCTGCCAGCGCCCAGAGCAACGCCGGTTTCGCCCTGCCCTCTCAGATGAGCGCAGACCAAATCAAACGTCTGACCGGACAGCACTGACGGCGACCGGCTGGCGTGCACCCCATTCACACCGCGGACACCGGCTCACACATCAACAGGCCGACATACCCACACACCCTAGCTGGAGACACCATGACAACCTTGTTCGACCCCAACACCGCCCCGCAGGGTAAGGCTCCACCATTGATCATGCGTCTGGCCAATGAATTTTCTGCCGACTGGGTCGCCCCTGACACGGTAGCTGACTGGACAGCTGGCGGCGGCGACCGCGTCGTGCTGCTCGCTGGCGACCCAGTCCGCTTCCCCGAAGGTCAGGATGTTGCCGCGGTGCTGCCCGAACTGATGGCCGCATTCAAGGGCCGATTCAAAGTGGCCGTGGTGGCTCGCGACGACGAAGACGCCGTGGCGCGCAAGTATGGATCGCAGCGCTGGCCCACTTTGCTGTTCTTCCGCGATGGCGAGTATGTCACCGCACTGGCCGGGATGCAGGATTGGGAGGTCTACCTCAGTGGCGTTGAAGCGGCACTGAAGATGCCCACATCCCGCGCCCCCACCATCGGCATTCCCGTCGTGAGCCATACCGGTGCGCCGCAAGGCTGCCACTAGGGCCTGTTCACACTATTTCTCCACCCCTTTCGCACTTGGAACAACAGTGTCAACAAGCCCCAACCCCACACCACAGGAGAGACTCAAGTGAAACCGTTCCCTATCCCCGTTATCGGCCTTGGCCCGGGCGCACAAACCGAAGAAGAGACGCTTGACTACTTGCCCATGCCCAAGGACATGGACACCTACCAGGCACCTGTGCTGCCCGAACCTGAGCAGATGGCAGCCAGCGCCAAGGCAAGGATGGCGCTGCAAGAGGTGCTGGCCCTGCTGGAGCGAGCGGGAGAAGGCGATGGCACGACCGTGGGTTCACAAGTATCCCTGACTGGCTTGTCCTCCGCCGATCGCCACCTGGTCAACCAGGTGCTGGGCGAAGGCGAAGCCAGCGCGCTGGTGCAAGATGAAGCCAATCGGCTCGAAGTGCGTGTGCAGGAGGCCATCTTTGCGGGTGTGTGGCGCATCATGACCTGGCGAGAAGGCTCGCTGGTGGACGATGTGATCGAAGTCGGTCCAGTGCCACAATTGCTACGAGAACTGGCCAAGGAAGACGCTCAGACACCACCAGCCACCTGGAAGGGTGGCGTTCCGCTGAACGTCCAGAACGCGCCCATGCTGGTCGACGAGGTCCGCGATCAGGTCAAGCGCTGGCAGCCGGGCAAGGCGCCGCACGTCATCAACCTGACGCTGCTCCCCGTCACACCTGAAGACATTGGCTTCCTCGACCACCAACTCGGCACCGGTCGCGTGTTGCTGCTCTCGCGCGGCTATGGCAATTGCCGCATCACCAACACCCTGCTGCCCAATTGCTGGCGAGTGGTGTACTACAACTCTATGGACAAGGTAATTCTCAATACCGTGGAAGTGGTGGACATGCCTGAAGTGGCCATGGCAGCACCGGAAGACCTGCGCGATTCTCACGAGCGAATGGCCGACGTGCTCAAGTGGCTGGAGGTGGCCTGACATGGACGCTCAGAACCCCGCAGGCGGCTTTGAAGGTTTTGAAGGCTCCTACCTGGGCAGACGGGATGTCCTCAAGCCTAACTCGCGCCTGGAATGCAAGATCTGCTGGTGGGTCTACGACCCGACCGAGGGCGACCCGGTCTGGCAGATTCCGCCCGGCACTCCGTTCTCGGAACTGCCCCCGCATTGGCGCTGCCCGAACTGCGACTGCGATCCGGAGCAGTTTCTCCTGCTCTCCGACGACAGCGCCTGAGCGTAGCCCTCAACATGAGTATGCCTGCCAGAGCCAACACGTCTGCTGCCGCATTGGAAGCACGCGTGACCCAACTTGTCAGTCGGTACGAGACGATCCATCGCGAGCGCATGGACGGCCTGCCTGTGGTCAACCCGGTCTTGCGGGTCGAGGCCGTCGGTTTTGTCTGGGGGTCACCGGAGAGTGAACGACAATCGAACGACCAGGCCGTCGCCGAAGGCGTGCTCGTCACGCCATGGTTCATGAGCCTGGTGCGATTGCCCGGCGAACGCCAAGACCACCAGGGCCGAATCGGCAAGCGATTCCGCCGCGCCTGGGGCAAAGACGCTTACGACTTTCTCGGCTCGCACGATGACGACATCGGCTACCACGAAACTTGCAGCCTTTTCTCACCCATGAACGACTTCGACCAGCAAGCCGTGGCAATCGAGACGGCCATGCAAGTGGTGAAGCTGGCCCGCCCGGCCGCAGCATCGGCCCCTACGCATCCGGCAGATGAAGAGCAAGTGCCGCCGCGGCGGGCGTTCTTCATGGCCCGCCGCTCTCAAGGGGGCGCTGCATGACGACCGCCACAGGCAGTCACTCGCTCGCTGGAGCGCTCTGGCTCAGACCGGGCGCAGCGGTGCCCCATGGCGTGCGCAGCTCACGCCAGAATCTGGCGGAGCGGCTTGCCGCCGGGCAAACTGTCGAACGCCTCCCCGGTTTGCTCTCCAGCCTGTTCAGCCTGTGTGGAAGTTCCCATCGCCTGTGCAGCACGATGGCCATTGCAGCTGCCAGTGGCGACGACGCATCGCCGCCCGATGCAGATGCCATTGGCGAATCCTTGCGGCGCGAAACGGCGGCAGAGCACGTACGGCGCATCAGCCTGGACTGGCCCAGGCAGCTCGCCCCGGAAAGCCTCGAAAACAACTTCCAGGCCAAAGCCGTGGCCAGCCTGCAGACCTGCCCCCTGCTCAAGAGAGCTGCAGACAACACCATGGATTGGGTTGGAGTGCGTGCCTGGGTGCATCAACAATACCTGCACATGGCTCCAGCTGCCTGGCTGGAGCAATGGCAGGCGGGGGGCGCGTCATGGCTGCGCGAATGGTCGCGGAGCACGTCGAGCTGGCTGACGCAACTGTTGCGTTCAGTCGCTGATGACGATGTGCTGCTCGAGACGCGCGACATGGTATTGCTCAAGCCGCATCAAGCGTCCCGTCAAGGTATCTCGGCGCTGGCCACAGCAATGGCCCTCGAACCCGACTTTACTCTTCGACCTCAGTGGCACGGACGGTGCGCACACACCGGCAGCTGGAGCCGCCTTCGTGACACGAATCTGGCTCCCGCGTCGGCCTACGGTCTGTTGGGAAGCCGTTTGGCAGAGCTTGTTCGCCTTTGCCTGACGCACGAGAATGCAAACGAACGGGCGACCGGTAGACACTGGTTGAGCTGGGGTCATCAAGCCACAGGGAGAGATCAAGGCGTAGCATGGGTTGAAATGGCACGAGGACTGCTCTTGCACCAAGTGCAACTGGACCCGGCCAAGCCGGGGCACATTTTGTCGTGCCGCGTGCTGGCCCCGACCGATTGGAACTTTCACAGTGAAGGTATTGCGGCCAAGGCCATTGCTGAACTGAACCCTGAGGCCGATGAGACCCCACGGCGTGTTGCCCTGCTGATGGCAGCACTCGACCCCTGCGTGACCTACCAGATTGATACCGGCGAGGAGACTCAACATGCATGAAGCAAGCCTGGCAGCCGGCGTGCTGCAACTGGTGGAAGACACCGCCAGGCGCGAAGCCTTTTCCCGATTGCTGTCCCTGCGCCTCGAAGCAGGCCAGTTGGCCGGTGTCGACACCCGGGCCTTGAGGTTCGCGCTGGAAGCCATTGCCCCAGGCACCTTGCTCGACGGCGCCACAATCGACATCGAGGAGCCTACCGGTCAGGCATGGTGCCTGGGCTGCAGCCAGTCTATTGAAATCGCCCAGAGAGGCGATGCCTGTCCCAACTGCGGCGGCTATCAGTTGCAGCCCACGGGAGGCACCGAACTGCGGGTGGTGGACATGCAGGTCAGCGATGTTCCCGCATGACATGCCAGCGCGAAGAACCATGGATTTTTTAGAAGACCCCTTAACCGATCAGAAATTCCAGGCACTTGCTTCCACCGGCTGGGTGGCAGGCCTCAAGACAGGAGAAACACATGTGTGTTGTTTGCGGATGCAGTGACAACGGCGCGACCCCGGGTGGTCATGATCACAGCCATGACCACGACCATGGTCACCACCACCAGCATCATCACGACCTCGTCCACCTCGGTGGCGAGGACAACCTGGCAGTGAACCCTGCCAACGGCGACCTGCACTATGGCGCTGGCTCGGCCAAAGTGACCGTGCCTGGAATGAGCCAGGCGCGCGCAGTCAAGATCGAGACCGACATCCTCGGCGCCAACAATCGCATTGCTGCGAACAATCGCGCACACTTCGCATCGCACGGTGTGACCGCGCTGAACTTCGTCTCCAGCCCAGGTTCTGGCAAGACGACTCTTCTGTGTGAAACCATCAATGCCATGCGTATCCGCCACCCCGAACTGCCCGTGTCGGTGATCGAGGGGGATCAGCAAACCAGCTTTGATGCCGACCGCATTCGCGCCACCGGAGCACCTGCCATTCAGGTCAACACAGGCAAGGGCTGCCATCTGGACGCGCCCATGGTGGCCGAGGCGTTCTCCCGCCTCCACGATCACGACCACGACCACGACCGCCACAACGATCATGGAGACCATCACCATCATCATCATGG
>JBNKNN010000230.1:0-50793 GCA_050293865.1 Hydrogenophaga sp.
CTGGGCGAAGCGATTACCCGGCGCATCCCGATTCGCCTGATTCATCTGTTGACGGCAGGATTATTCGCCATCATTGGCCTGTGGATCCTCTTGGCCGGGTGAGGCTGGCAGGCTTCGTTCGATTCGCCCCCCGCCCCAGAACGCCAAAGGCCTTGCGCTCTCGCACAAGGCCTTGTTGGTCGTATCTGGAGCGGGCGATGGTTTTGTGAAGACCCGGTCGAGGGCGTCCGGTTTTTCATCTCTGCGCGATCGGACTTTGCCCGCCCTGGACAGTCCCCCGGACTGTCCTGAACGAACCCACGCGCGTGGCTTCTCATCCCAGCACCCACCCCAGAAGGCCGAAAGCCCCGAGCGCTGTGCGCACGAGGCTTTCAACATTCTGGAGCGGGCGATGGGAATCGAACCCACGTCTTGAGCTTGGGAAGCTCAGGTCCTACCATTGAACGACGCCCGCGTTTTCTCGCCATTGTAGCCAGCTTTTCATGAGGGTCTTTTGCCCGTGTCCGGTGGGGCATTTCGCCTCAGCGCCTTTGCATGGCCTGTTCCCGGTGCTTTTGCTCATACCATCGGCTCGTCCACGAACCGGTTTGCGCTTCAACAGTGGCCAGGTTGTGGTTGAACGGATGTATCAACGTGGAAAGCGAGATGGAAAAGATGGCGATTCTGGGACCTGGCAGGGCGGTAGCGGTTGTGTTTGCCGTGTGGTTTGGGTGTGCGAGCGCGGCGCAGGCCCAAAGCCAAACGGGGGCAGACGCTGCGATGGACGGGCACGAGAGTGACTTGAGTTACACGGCATGGATAGACAGCGACAAACGGTTCAAATGTCTCTATGGATATGCAGCGGACAAGACGGGAGACCACGAGGCAGCGATTCGCATCTTTGAGGATTGCATACGTCGCTGGGAAGACGTGTACTCGATGATCTGGTTGGCGCAGATTCTGGAGAATGAGCAAGGTGGTCCCAACGGTGTGGAACGGGCCACAGCTCTCATGAAGCGCGCAGCGGCGCATCCGGACAAATCGGGCTATGCCACGTTGGCCCGGTATCACTATGGCATGGCCTTGCTCCGCGGGCACGGCACGCCACAGAACGAGGCGGAGGCCAGGCACTGGTTGGAGCGAGCCGCCAGTGAAGGGCTAACGGACGCGGCTGAGCAGCTGGAGCGCATGGCAGCGCACTGAATCTGTCTCAAGGTGGAACGGGCAAATCGCCCGGACGGGTGGTCTTGGCAGCGGCCGGCCACTAAGATCACTCTATGGAGACTACCCCGGGCAGCAGTGAATATGACCTCAAGCGCAGGCTGGTGATCGGTCTGTGTGCTGGAGCCGTGTTGTTGTGCTTGTTGTCCGCCATGTATTGGGTCCGGCAAGTTGGCCCGCGGGTCGACTCCGAACAAGCGCAACTGGCACGCACCATGGTGGAGCTCAAGGTCAATTACCTCAGAGACGACTTTGGCGACGAATCCGGGCCCTTCATCAACTACCGCCTGGACCTGGAGCTGAAGTCCCTTCAGGGCATCGGCATGCTGGTGCCTTTTTGCGCTTCCTTGCACGACATCCACGACCGGGTGGTGGATGACGCCTGTTATGGGCAAACAGCGTGGTCGCCTCAGTGGGTTTCGGGGCTGATTGGCCGCCTTGTGGCGTCAGGTACCCATCACCAGATCCCCGCCTTGCGTTACCCCGGCGTTCGCGTGGGCTGGATCCGCTTGCGGCCGCATGAGGCAGCGGAGGCCACCCGCTTGTGGTCTCAACTCGAGTGGAGCTTGCTCATGGTGGCGGGAGTCATGCTCATGGCTGCCGGCGTGTATGCCGTGGTCAGAAAAGCCTTGCAGCCAACCCAGGCCATGATGGGGGCGATCGACCGGCTGGAGCAGGGTGACCTTGGGGCACGAATGCCACCCTCGCGCATGCGCGAACTCCATCGAATTGGCGAGCAGTTCAACCATATGGCAGCGCGCCTGCAAAAAACCATCTCTGCGCAGCGCGTGCTGGCCGATCGGTTGCTCAAGGTGCGAGAAGAAGAACGGCGCAGGCTGGCACGCGAGTTGCACGACGAGCTGGGGCAGCGGCTTACCTCCATCAACGCTGAAGCCACCTACGCCGGCAACGTGTCTCAAACAAAGTTGCCGGAGCTGATGCCCAGCTTGGATGCCATCGAACGAGTCTCGGGAGAGACCATGACATCGGTACAGCGCATTTTGCAGGGCTTGCGTCCGCCCGGCCTCGATACCTTTGGTCTGGAACGTTGTCTCGACCAACTGGGCAAGTCGTGGGAAGGGCAGCGCCAAGGTGTTGAAGGCACCAAGGTCGACATGCGGATCGACGTGCATTCGACGCCCTGGAACGACACACTGACCGTCAGTGTCTACCGCCTCGTGCAGGAAGCATTGACGAACGCTTTTCGACATGGGCAGGCCAGACACGTGGCGGTGACATTGGAAGAGCGTGGCACCGGCATTCGATTGACCATCGTCGACAACGGAATGGCCAGCAGCCTGCCGCCCATGGAGTCAGAGGGCCATGGCATTTTGGGTATGCGCGAGCGCGTGGATGCTCTCGGGGGACGCTTCGACATGTCGGTGGTGGAACCCCATGGTCTAAGAGTGGACATTTGCCTGCCGAAGGCGGCTGCGCAGGCATGCGCAAACAACGGGGAAGACAACACATGATTCGAGTGGCGCTGGTGGACGACCATGCCGTGGTGCGAGAAGGCTATCGCCGCCTGCTGGAAAGCAAGGGCGATATCAGCATCGTGGGCGAGGCAGGAGCTGCCGATGAAGGGTACGCGCTATGCCTGAGGGAGAAGCCGGACGTCTTGCTGCTCGACTTGAGCCTGGGGCAATCCAGTGGCTTGAACTTGCTCGACCGGGTGCAGCGCCGCCTGCCCGAAACGCGTGTGCTGGTTTTTTCCATGCACCTGGATGCGATGCATGCCGTACAAGCTTTGCGCTCAGGCGCCTTGGGCTATGTGACCAAATCCAGCCCCGCCAGCGTGCTGGCTGAGGCGGTGTATCAGGTGGCTCAGGGCAAACGGGCGCTGAGCCCGGACATCGCTGGTGAGGTGACCCACCTGCTGTTGACTGAAAGTTCCGCCGACAGGAACGAACTCACGCCGCGTGAGTTCGATGTGCTGCGACTGCTGATGCAAGGTCTCGAAGTGGACCAGATCGCCGAGGCTTTGCACATCAGCCCGAAGACTGTGCGCAACACTCACTACCAGCTCAAAGCTCGCCTGGGGGCCAAGTCGGACATTGAGCTGACGAAGATGGCCATCCAGATGGCGCTGGTGGAAGTGCCGCCCACCTCGTCCGGAAGCTGAAGGGGTACCCCCTTCGTTTGCTCCCAAGATGAGGGCCAAGGGCGTTACTTCTCGATGTCTGCGACGCAGAGGTACTTGATCTCGACGTAGTCATCCATGCCGTAGTGCGAGCCCTCGCGTCCCATGCCAGACTGCTTCACGCCGCCGAAGGGTGCATGTTCGACGGAGATGATGCCGGTGTTCACGCCCACCATTCCGTATTCGAGCGCTTCGCCCACCCGGAAGATTCGACCCACGTCACGGCTGAAGAAATAGCTGGCCAGACCGAACTCGGTGTTGTTGGCAGCATCGACAGCTTCTTGCTCGGTTTTGAACTTGAACACCGGCGCAAACGGGCCAAACGTCTCTTCGCGCGCGCAGAGCATATCCGGTGTGGCGTCGGCGACCACGGTGGGTTCGAAGAACTGGCCTTCCAGTCGCTTTCCGCCGGCAACCACGCGGCCACCTTTGGCAACGGCGTCGTCGACATGACGCTGCACTTTTTCCAGCGCAGCCTCTTCGATCAGTGGCCCCTGGTTCACTCCGTCTTCAAAGCCGTTGCCTACCTTGGCCGTTTTGACTTTGGCCGCAAACTTCTCGACAAACTCGTCGTACACGTTTTCCTGAACATACAGGCGATTGGAACAGACGCAGGTTTGTCCGGCGTTGCGGTACTTGCTGGCAAAGGCACCTTCGACCGCACTGTCGATGTCAGCGTCGTCAAAGACGATGAAGGGCGCGTTGCCACCCAGTTCCAGCGAGACTTTGGTGATGGTCGGGGCGCATTGGGCCATCAGAATGCGAACCACTTCAGTAGAGCCGGTGAATGAAAGGTGGCGGATGATGTCGTTCTCACACAGTTCTTTGCCCACTTCAATGCTGTTGTCGGCGTCTGCGGTCACGATGTTGAGAACACCTGCAGGGATGCCGGCGCGCAGTGCCAGCTCGCCCGCAGCCAGAGCCGTCAGGGGGGTGAGTTCTGCCGGCTTGATGACAACGGGGCAACCTGCCGCCAGAGCGGGGGCCACCTTGCGGGTAATCATGGCCAAAGGGAAGTTCCACGGTGTGATGGCCGCGCACACGCCAATCGGTTGTTTGAGCACGAACAGCCGGCGGTTGTTGTCGAAGGTGGGAAGCGTCTCGCCATAGACCCGTTTGGCTTCCTCGGCAAACCATTCCACGAAGCTGGCGCCGTAGGCCACTTCGCCTTTGGCTTCGGGCAGCGGCTTACCTTGTTCAGCCGTCATCAGGCGCCCCAGATCTTCCTGGTTGGCCATGAGCAATTCGAACCACTTGCGCAAGATGTTCGCACGCGCCTTGGCGTTGGTGTTGCGCCATCCGGCCCAGGCAGCGTTCGCCGCCTCAATGGCCTGGCGAGCTTGCGCGCGCCCCAGATTGGCGACGTCAGCCAAGTGTTGACCCGTGGCCGGGTCATGCACGGCAAACTGGCTGTCTCCTTTGACCCACTCGCCGTTGATCAGAGCGCCGGTTTTGAGAAGCGTCGGGTCATTGAGTTGTGCCAAAGGGGAAGTCTTCATGTCCATCGGAGTCTCCTTCAAAACGGTGGGAGGATTTTATTTAAGGGGCTAGGCGTCTGCTGGCACCTGTGGGACGAAACACTGGCGTCAGTCGGGGATTGGATCTATCCAGCCCTGTTTACGGAAACATCTCGGCGAACTGCTTCTCGATCCGTGGCCCCTTGTTCACCCAGAACTGTGGGTCGAAACCCAAGGAGCGCAGCAGGTTGCCAGGGGCCGAGGGGAGGTCGCTCGGCGCCATCGAAAGGTCGATCAGGTGCTCGTCCGCAACAGGGCGTTTGCGATCCTTGTCGTACTCAAGAATGGCGTTGTAGTTGGTAGGACCATAGGCGATCTCGCGAGAAAAGGCCAGTTGCGCGCTCTCGGTCGTGGCGAAGCGGACAAACGCTTGCGCTTGCTTTGCCTTTGGCGAGTCCTTCACGATGGCCCAGTAGTCCATGTCGTAGATGGCGTCGGTCCAGACGGTCTCCAGTGGAGCGCCGGCTTCCACTGCGGCAGATATTCGCCCGTTGTACGCCGTGCTCATGACCACCTTTTTGGTGGACAGCCATTGAGGTGGCTGAGAGCCGGATTCCCACCAGACGATGTGTGGTGCCAGTTGCCGGATTTTGTCCAATGCGCGTTGCTGTCCAGCTTCGGTCGCCAGAACCTGGTAGACATCGCGCCTGTGGACCCCGTCGGCCATCAGCGCAAACTCCAGGTTGTAGCGCGGACCTTTTCGCATGCCGCGTTTGCCGGGAAACTTCTTCACATCCCAAAAGTCGGTCCAGTTGCGCGGCCCGCCGTTCCCGTAGGCGGCGCTGCTGTATGCCATCACCGTAGACCAGACGAACGCGCCCACGCCACAGTCGTGTACGGCACCAGGCAGAGCCATGGCAGTGTTGCCCAACTGGCGCTTGTCCAGTCTCTCGAACAGTCCCTCGCTGCAGCCCGTGGTCAGCTCGGACGATTCCACCTCCACCACATCCCATTCGACTTTGCGTGCCACCACCATCTTTCTGACCGGCGCAAGGCTGCCGTCGTACTCGACGCCGCGGGTGTTGATCTGAGTCGATGCTGTGAATGGTTTGAAAAATGCGACCTCTTGCGCGGCGCCATTGGCTCCGCCAAAGTTGGCAACGACAAGGTCGGCAGGCTGCGCATCAGCAAACGCAGGAAAGAAGAGTGAGGCTGCAAGCAAAAATCGGATGGTTGGCATGGCGATCAGCGATATGGCACCCCTGGCAGTGCGCAAAGCATTTCAAACAAGAGGTTTGCGCCGAGCAAGGCCGTATTGCCGGTCGTGTCATATGGCGGCGATACTTCGACCAGATCACATCCGATCAGATGAAGACCGCGGCAACCGCGCACGATTTCAAGCGCTTGCGGAACGGACAATCCGCCAACTTCCGGGGTGCCTGTGCCTCCGGCATAGGCCGGGTCAATGCCGTCGATATCAAAGCTGAGGTAAGTGGGCGTCTCCGGTCCGATGGCTTCGCGGATCTCGTTCATCAAGGGAGCGAGCGACTGCCACCAGATCTCGTGGGCCGGCACGATGGTGAAGCCCTGCTGGCGTGGCCAGTCGAAGTCTTGTGCAGAGTAGCCGCTGCCGCGCACGCCGATCTGCCAGACTTTGTCATTGATCAGCAGGCCCTCTTCTACCGCCCGGCGGAAAGGCGTGCCGTGGGCGATGCGTTCGCCGAACATGTTGGGGTTCACGTCGGCGTGGGCGTCGACATGGATGAGCGCTACGGGGCCATGTGTCGCGTTGATGGCGCGCAGTATGGGTAGCGCGATGGTGTGGTCGCCACCCAGCGTCAGTGGGACGCAACCTGATGCAAAAACGGGTTGGTAGTGCTGCTCGATGATGTCCACCGAGCGCTGCAGGTTGAAGGTGTTGATCGGAATGTCGCCCATGTCGGCTACTTGGAGCGCGTCGAAAGGCGCGGCGCCAGTGGCCATGTTGTAGGGGCGAATCAGGCAGGATTCAGCCCTGATCTGCCGGGGCCCGAAACGTGCGCCGGGTCGGTGGCTGGTGCCAATGTCGAGCGGTACACCGATGAAGCCGGCATGGAGACCTTCGGGTGAGGACGCAAAAGGCAGCCGCATCATGGTGGCGATGCCACCGAATCGGGGCATTTCATTGCCGCCGAGAGGTTGATTGAGGGCGCTTTCTGTCGTCATGACTCTCGGTTCGACTTTCATTTGCGGCGACCACGCAGCCACTCCAGCGTGAGCATGAGAGCAGTGGTAAACAGGATCAGCAGCGTCGCCACTGCAGCAATGGTCGGCGAGATGTTCTCTCGGATACCCGTGAACATCTGGCGAGGCAACGTGACCTGGTCGGGCCCGGCGAGGAAGAGCGTGACGACCACTTCGTCGAAAGATGTGGCAAACGCAAACAGGGCGCCAGAGATCACCCCGGGCGCGATCACCGGCAATGTGACTCGGAAGAACGTCGTCAGCGGACTGGCTCCCAGGCTGAGGCTGGCTTTGACCAGGTTCTGGTTGAAGCTTTGGAGTGTGGCCAGCACCGTGGTCACCACAAATGGCGCGCCCAGAGCCGCGTGGACCAGAATCAGGCCAAGGTAGCTGTCATTGAGTCCGAGCTTGGCGAAGTAGAGGTAGGTGCTCACGGCCACCACCACCACGGGCACCACCATGGGCGATATCAGAAGGCTCGTGACAAACCCTTTGGCCAGAAAACGGGTGTGTGCAAGCCCCATGGCGGCCAAGGTGCCCAGCACCGTGGCCAGCAAAGTGGACAGTGGCGCCACGATGAAGCTGTTCTTGGTGGCGCGGATCCATTCGTCCGCGTGGAACATCTCCTCGTACCAGCGCAGCGACCAGCCCTCGATCGGATAGGCCAGGAAAGTACTGTCACTGAACGACAGCGGCATGATCACCAGCACGGGCAGCAGTAAAAAAACCAGCACAAGCACACTGCCCAGCCGAAGGGCCAGCCAGCCGAGCTTGTCGAGGAATCCGTAATAGGCGGGAAAGTCAGGAAGTTTGAACATCTCAGATACCGGCGTATGACTGCAACAGGAGGTCAAGCTTCGGCGCGTCCGAGCCAACCAGGCACGCGTCATTGATCAGGCGTTGCCAGGCCATGGGTGCGGCCCCCCTTTTCTGGAGGGAAGGCGCGAAGCGGGGCAGGGAGGTATTCATCCCTATCCCAGACTCAGTTCGGCTTTGGCTACCTTGCGGTAGACGCCATACAGAATCATCGTGGTCAGAAGAAGCACGCCGCCCAATGCACAGGCCATGCCCCAGTTCACTTCCACGTTGGTGTATTGCGCCACGTAGTAGCTCAGCATCTGGTCGCTCGGACCTCCGAGCAATGCAGGGGTCAGGTAGTAGCCTATGCTGGTGATGAAAACCAGCAGACCGCCAGCGGCGACGCCAGGATAGGTTTGCGGCAGGTATACACGGGCGAAAGCCGCCAGCGGCGCACTGCCCAGTGAAATGGCTGCGCGCAAGTAGTTCGGAGGGACCGACTTCATCACGCTGTAAAGCGGCAAAATGGCGAACGGCAGCAGGATGTGAACCATCGCAATGATCACCCCCACCCGGTTGAACAGCAACTGCAGCGGCGTATCCGTCAAGCCGATCCACATCAGGAACCGGTTGATCAAGCCGTTGTTCTGTAGCAGGACGATCCATGCAGCAATTCGCACGAGGACGGACGTCCAGAAGGGAAGCAGCACCAGGATCAGCATCATGTTGGCGCGCCGCTCGCTTAGTGTCGAGAGCCAGTAGGCCAAAGGGTAGGCGAGCAACAAGGCCACCAAGGTCACCACGGCACTCATCTGGAACGTTCGGCCAAGAATGGTGCGGAACGCGGCCGCTTCGTCCGGCACCGCTTCGATGTCACCTTGCGCGTTGCGTCGCAAATCTACCGAGGCCAACAAATAGTCCGGTGTCCAGCGGGAGCTGTTTTTGGCGATGGCCTGCCAGTAGGGCAACTCGGTCCATCGGTCGTCATGCTCGATGAGCTTTTCGCGCGCTTGCTCAGCCGTAAGGTCTTCGCCCAGCGGCAAGGCCCGGTAGGTGCCCATGATCAGCGAACGGCTGCCAGCCACTTCGCTGTTCAGCCTTCGAGCCAGCGCACCCGCTTCCGCCGTTTCCTGCATGGCCGAAAGGTCATTGAGGATGCCGGCAAAAGCAGCTTCAGGTGGCTGGGATTGGCGGTCCCAGCCTTTGAGGGCTTGCCCGGTGCGGGGCAGGGCGTCGGCCACTTCGGGGTTTTCGACCGCCCGCACCAGCAGCGAGGCCAGCGGAACCAGGAAGAACACAGCCAGGAACACCAGCAAGGGCATAGTCAAAGCAATGGCTCGCGCTTTGCGTCGACGTTCAGCCCGGTGCAACTGTGCGACCAGGTCCATGGGTTCGGTTCCGTTGGCCTGCATCATCACTGAGCCGCCCAGGCTGCGAAGCGTTTCTCGAGGGCCTCGCCCTGATCAGCCCAGAAGCCAATGTTGAACTGCAGCGCATCCTTGCTGTTGGCTTCGGACGTCGGCAGTTGCGCCAGCACTTTGGCATCCAGCTTGGTCAGCGCCTTGTTGTTGGTCGGGCCGTAGCTGATGTTCTTGGCGTACTCGGCCTGCGCTTCTGGCGTGCTGGCCATGGCAATGAACTTCATGGCGGCGGCCTTGTTCGGCGTGCCTTTTGGAATCACCCAGTAGTCCAGGTCATAGATACCACCGGTCCAGGTGATCTTGAGGTTCTTGCCTTCGCGTTGCGCGGCGTCGATACGACCGTTGTAGGCAGTGGTCATGGTCACGTCGCCGGCGACCAGGAACTGGGGTGGCTGAGCACCAGCCTCCCACCACTGGATACTTGGCTTGAGTTCACTGAGCTTCTTGAAGGCGCGATCTGCCCCTTCTTTGGTTCGCAACACCTTGTAGACGTCAGCAGGCTTCACGCCATCGGCCATCAGGGCGAACTCCAGGTTGTAGCGAGCGCCCTTGCGCAGGCCGCGTTTGCCCGGGAATTTCTTGACGTCCCAGAAATCGGCCCAGGTGGCGGGCGCTGTCTTGAGCTTGTCGCCATCGTAGGCCATGACGGTTGACCACACGAAAGTGCCCACGCCGCATTCGTGGATTGCAGCCTTCTGGAAATCAGCCTTGTTTCCGATCTTGCTCCAGTCAATGGTCTCGAACAGGCCTTCATCACAGCCGCGGGTCACGTCGGGGCTTTCCACCTCCACCACGTCCCAGGTGATTTTCTTGGCTTCCACCATGGCCTTGATCTTGGCCTGCTCGCCGTTGTACTCGACCGAAGTGATCTTGCCGCCAGCCTTCTCAAACGGCTCCACATATGCCTTCTTCTGTGCAGCACCGTTGGCGCCACCAAAGTTGACCACGGTCAGGGCCTCTTCAGCCATGGCGGGCATTGCCAGGGCCGCAGCCAGGGCAACAATTGCGGGAGTGAATTTCATGGGAAGCATCTCCTAGGGGTTGGGGAAATCGGAAGAAATGCGGGCAGCGGCACTCAGTGCGGAGAACCACGCAAGTCAGGTGTCATTGATAGACGCGCAGATGTGCGGGTGGCAAATGCAGCCGCACCGTCTGTCCTGCGCTGATGTGTGCCTGGTGTTGCAACGGAACCTTGACGCTCAGTTCGGCTTGACCGGCCATGCGGCAACGAAGTCGCAAGTGGTCGCCGAAGTAGATGACGTCATCCACGCTCGTCTCGATCTGGTTGTGCAAGCTTTGCGATTCGTCCGCCAGCGCAATGCGTTCAGGCCGGACGCTGCATTGGACGCGATCGCCAACACCCGCCTGATTGACGTTGATACCTGTCAGCGCCACGCCGTTGCCAGTGTCAACCATGCAAGTTTCACCTTCGGCAGAAACCACCGTGCCATCCAGCACCGAGTTGTCGCCAACGAAGCTGGCGACAAAACGATTGACCGGGGCCTCGTAGAGTTGGTCCACCACATCGATCTGCTGGATCACGCCTTCATTGAAGACGGCAACACGGTCCGACATGGTGAGTGCTTCGGACTGGTCATGGGTCACATAGACAAAGGTGATGCCGAGTTGACGGTGCAAGGCCTTGAGCTCGATCTGCATGTGTTCCCGCAACTGTTTGTCGAGTGCACCCAGCGGCTCATCCATCAGCACCAGTTGCGGATCGAACACCAACGCACGGGCCAGTGCCACGCGCTGCTGCTGGCCGCCCGAAAGTTGTGCAGGGTAGCGCTCTCCCATGGGGCCCATCTGCACCATATCGAGCGCACGCTTGACCTTGTCCTCGAGCTCGCTCTTGCCCAGTTTGCGCACAGTGAGCGGGTAAGCAATGTTTTGTTCCACCGTCATGTGCGGGAACAGCGCGTAGTTCTGGAACACCATGCCAAAGTTGCGCTTGTGAGGTGGTGTGCGCGTGATGGGCACACCGTCGAGGTAGATGTCGCCGGCCGTGGGTGATTCAAAACCCGCCAGCATCATCAGGGTCGTAGTCTTGCCTGAGCCCGAAGGCCCAAGCAATGACAGGAATTCACCACGTTGGATCTCAAGATTGAGATCTCTGACAACCAGTACGCGGCCGTCATAGGTTTTTTGCACGCCAGTGAAAGTGACGAGAGCGGAGTCGGAGTTCATGGGCACTGCAAATAGGGGGTGAAGAAGTTAAAGGTGAGACGGTGCCAAGGCATCCCGTAACTGCATGCAACCTGTGTGCCTGCGGAGGTCTTCCTCGCGCTGAAGATGCTGTCTTGTTGGGTACATGACAGCTTTCCCTTTCCGCGCTTGCGTTGGGTGGCGGAAATGGGATGAGCGTGCCAATGAAGTGGCACGCTCTTGACTCGAGGCAGCAGGCACTTCAGGCAGCTTTTGCTGCTCGAACGGCTTCGCCGATGATGGCAATGCCTTCGTCTATGATTTCGTCCGATGCCGTCAGTGGTACCAGCACGCGAATGACGTTGCCGTAGGTTCCACAGGTGAGCAGAATCAGGCCGCGCTTGGTGGCTTCGGCTGCAATGGCGCGGGTGAGGTCTGCGTCGGGCTTGAGCGGCTCGCCGTCTTTGCACATTTCCATGGCCACCATGGAACCCATGCCACGGATCTCTGCCACGCAACGTAGCCCGGTGGTGACAGCCTTGAGTCCGTCCATCAAGCGCTGACCCAGTTCTCGGCTGCGTTTGAGCAAGTCTTGTTTTTCGAACGCGTCGATCACGGCCAACGCTGCCGCACAGGCCAAGGGGCTGCCGGCATAGGTGCCACCCAGTCCGCCAGGAGCTGGTGCGTCCATGATGTCGGCGCGACCAATCACGGCGGAAATCGGGAAGCCGCCGGCGAGCGATTTGGCGGACGTGATCATGTCGGGCGCAACACCGCTTTGCTCCACGGCAAACCAGGTGCCGGTACGGCCGGCGCCGGTCTGCACTTCATCGGCGATCAGCACGATGCCGTGCTGATCGCACAGGGCGCGCAAGCGCTCCCACAGCTCCTTGGGCGCGACGTTGAATCCGCCTTCGCCTTGGACAGGCTCAAGGATGATGGCCGCCACGCGGCTGGCTTCAATGTCGTTCTTGAAGATCTGCTCAATGGAATCCATCGCGTCATCCACAGACACGCCGCGCAGGCTGCTGGGGAATTTGGCGTGGAAGATCTCGGCAGGGAAGGGGCCAAAGCCGGTCTTGTAGGGAGCGACCTTGCCGGTCAGGCCCAGCGTCATCATGGTGCGACCGTGGTAACCGCCGCCGAATGCGATCACACCAGAGCGACCGGTGTGTGCCCGTGCAATCTTGATTGCGTTCTCCACGGCTTCGGCGCCAGTGGTCAGGAACAGCGTTTTTTTGGCGAACTTGCCGGGGGCCAGCGTGTTCAGGCGTTCGGCCAGCTCTACGTATGGCTCGTAGGCCAGCACCTGGAAGCAAGTGTGGGTGTACTGGTCGAGTTGTGCCTTGACAGCATCCATCACACCAGGGTGGCGGTGGCCGGTGTTGAGCACGGCAATACCGCCCGCAAAGTCGATGTAGCGACGGCCTTCCACGTCCCAGACCTCTGCGTTGTCGCCTTTTGCGACAAATATTTGGTGACTTTGGCCAACCCCGCGTGGGATGGCTGCTTCGCGCCGTGCCATGAGCAGGGCGTTGGTGAGTTGGGCGTCGCGTTGCATGATGAGCTCCAGGTCGACTTAAGGTATGAATCGGCTGACTGTAGGGGCGGCGACTGCTGGATAACATATACAGACACCATGCAACCCGAGGTGTACTGTGTAGCTCCTGCAACCAGTACAGTTTCGTCCTCTTACACTTGGCCATGTTCACCATCAATCCGAAAAGTGCCACCGCTCTGGTGGTTCAGATCGTCGATGGGTTTCGGGAGCTGATTCAGAGCGGACACCTGAGGCCCGGCGCCAAAGCACCGTCGATCCGGCAATTCGCCCATGCTCATGGCGTGAGCGTTTATACGGTGGTGGATGCCTACGATCGACTGGTGGCGCTCGGGTACTTCACTTCACGGCCCCATTCCGGCTTCTTCGTGCGGCAAAGAGACCAGGCCAACCGCCGCATGGCGCCACAGGCCTCAGAGTCGGGTGATTACAGCTTCGATTCCATGTGGTACTTGCGCCGCGTGTTTGAAGCACGTGGGCTGAGGCTGAAGCCTGGTTGTGGCTGGTTGCCCGGTGACTGGCTTTTCAATCAAGGCATGCGGCGCAGCTTGCGCAGTCTGGCCGCGGACGATGTAGAGCTGGGCGGCTATGGCGAACCCAAGGGTTTTGCGCCGTTGCGCCAACTGGTAAGGGACGCTTTGTCGGAGCAGGAAATCGCCGTCAGTGCAGACCAGGTGTTGCTCACACAGGGCTCCAGCCAGGCCATGGACCTCGTGGCCCGCCGACTCATTCGGCCAGGAGACGCCGTGCTGGTGGATGACCCGGGTTACCCCAACATGCTGTTTTCCTTGCGCTTTCTGGGCGCCAGGCTGATTGGTGTGCCGCGCACGCCAGACGGCTATGACCTGCAGGCGCTCGAAGCACTGGTCAAGGCGCACCAGCCCAAGGTGTTTTTCACTCAGCCCCGCTTGCAAAGCCCCACCGGATCGGTGGCCAGTCTCGCCCATTTGCACCGGGTGGTCTTGCTGGCGGAACAGCACGGGTTCACCGTGGTGGAGAACGACATATATGTCGACCTAGATCCGGAGCCAAGGCCGTCGCTGGCCAGTCTGGACCAGTTGCAGCGCGTGGTCTATGTGGGCAGCTATTCCAAGACCATTTCACCCAACATCCGTGTCGGTTACATGGCCGCGCCGCCCGACCTCCTCGAAGACCTGGCCCAGCTCAAGATGATCTCCGGGCTCACCTCATCAGAATTCAGCGAGCGCCTGGCCTATGGCGCGCTGGTGGACGGCCGGTGGCGCAAGCATCTTCGAGGTTTGCGGGACAGACTGGCAGAGGCGCATCAGCGCGTGGCCCAGCAGCTTGAGGGTCTGGGCTTTGAGCTGTTCAGCGAGCCGGAGGCCGGCATGTTCCTCTGGGCGCGGCATCCCGATATCCAGAACGCCACCGAATTGGCCTACAAGGCGGCGGAGCAGGACATTCTGCTGGGGCCAGGGCATTTGTTCGACCCGGACCTGGAGCCCAGCCCCTGGATTCGGTTCAATGTGGCGTTTACCCAGGAGCCGGCTGTGATGGCCTTCCTGCGCGAGCACGGCCACACTGGCTGATCCAGCCCTGTTTCAGGGCTGCAATCGGCCTTCCATGGGAAAAAAGCCAGGCCGAAATGGGCACTGCGGGCCAGGGGGGGCGCAAGTTTGCGAAAATAGGCGTTTGGCCGGTGAAAATGCCGGTACCTCATTGCCAACTTGCAGCCCAACATGACCCGTCACGCCACCGTCGCCGAAATTCGTCAGACCTTCCTGGACTTCTTTGCCGAGCGCGGCCACACCGTTGTCGCTTCCAGCCCGCTGGTGCCCGGCAATGACCCCACCCTGATGTTCACCAATTCAGGCATGGTGCAGTTCAAGGACGTCTTTCTCGGTACCGACAAGCGCTCCTACGTGCGTGCAGCGTCGGTGCAGGCTTGCCTTCGTGCCGGCGGCAAGCACAACGATCTGGAAAACGTTGGCTACACCGCGCGCCACCACACTTTCTTCGAGATGCTGGGAAACTGGTCTTTTGGAGACTATTTCAAGCGCGAGAGTCTGAAGTGGGCTTGGGAGTTGCTGACCGAGGTATACAAGCTGCCGGCCGGGCGCCTGCTGGCCACGGTTTATCACGAAGACGATGAAGCCTACGATATCTGGACCAAGGAAATCGGTCTGCCGCCCGAGCGTGTGATTCGCATCGGTGACAACAAGGGCGGCCGTTACAAGTCCGACAACTTCTGGATGATGGCGGACACCGGCCCTTGCGGCCCTTGCTCCGAAATTTTCTACGACCACGGCCCCGAGATCCCTGGTGGCCCTCCGGGCAGTCCGGACGAAGACGGCGACCGCTTCATCGAGATCTGGAACAACGTGTTCATGCAGTTCGACATGGACGAGCAGGGCAACGTCAAGCCGCTGCCGGCCCCTTGCGTGGACACCGGCATGGGCCTGGAGCGCCTGGCCGCGATCTTGCAAGGCGTGCACAGCAACTACGAGATCGACATCTTTGACGCGCTCATCAAGGCCGCTGCACGCGAAACCGGCTGCCAGGATCTGCACAACCCATCGCTCAAAGTCATAGCCGACCACATCCGTGCCACTTCGTTCCTGGTGGTGGACGGCGTGATCCCGTCCAACGAAGGCCGCGGTTATGTGCAGCGCCGCATCGTGCGCCGCGCCATTCGCCACGGCTACAAGCTGGGCCAGAAGAAGCCGTTCTTCCACAAGCTGGTGGCTGACCTGGTCAAGCTGATGGGAGACGCTTACCCCAACCTCGCGGCGAACGCCGAGCACATCACCCAAGTGCTTGGGGCTGAGGAAGTTCGTTTTTACGAGACCCTGGCCAACGGCATGGAAATTCTCGATGCGGCCTTGGGCGACGGCGCCAAGGAATTGCCGGGCGACGTGGCTTTCAAGCTGCACGACACGTACGGCTTCCCGCTGGACCTGACCAACGACGTCTGCCGCGAGCGTGATGTGACGGTGGATGCCGCCGGATTCGACGCCGCCATGGAGAAGCAGAAGTCCCAGGCCCGGGCCGCTGGCAAATTCAAGATGGACAAGGCGCTGGAATACGCCGGAGACGCCAACACCTTCGTGGGCTATGACGAGCTCGAAGCCAAAGCCAAGGTGGTGGCCCTGTACGTGGATGGCAATTCGGTGGCGGAACTCAAGGCTGGGCAGCAAGGCATTGTGGTGCTGGACACCACCCCGTTTTACGCCGAGAGCGGCGGCCAGGTGGGCGACCAGGGCCACCTGGACACCGACTCCGCCCACTTTGAAGTGGCCGATACGCTCAAGGTCAAGGCCGACGTGTTCGGACACCATGGCGAGTTGACCCAGGGCACGCTTGCCGTGGGCGATGCCGTCAAGGCCAGCGTCAACCTGGCGCTGCGCGCCGCCACCGTACGCAACCACAGCGCCACCCACCTGATGCACAAAGCGCTGCGCGAGGTGCTGGGCAGCCACGTGCAGCAAAAGGGTTCGCTTGTGAACGCCGAGCGTACTCGATTCGACTTCGCGCACAACGCGCCGGTGACGGCTGATGAGATTCGCCGCATTGAAGCCATCGTCAACGCCGAGGTGCTGGCCAATGCCGCCACGCAAGCCCGCGTGATGGACATCGAGTCGGCACAGAAATCGGGCGCCATGATGCTTTTCGGTGAGAAGTACGGCGATGTGGTGCGTGTGCTGGACATCGGCTCCAGCCGAGAACTCTGCGGCGGCACGCACGTGCAGCGCACGGGTGACATTGGTCTGTTCAAAGTCGTGTCGCAGAGCGGCGTAGCTGCTGGGGTTCGGCGAATCGAAGCTGTGACCGGCCAAATGGCGTTGGAGCTTGTTCAGGATAGATTTGAGTTGCTGGAAATCGCGGCGGAACACCTCAAAGCACGTCCGGACCACGATATCATTGCCCGCGTGGTTGCTGAGGCTGAGCGTATCAAGGCGCTGGAAAAGGAAGTGGCAGCCCTCAAAGGCAAGCTCGCTTCCAGCCAAGGCGACGAATTGGTCTCACAGGCCGTGGACGTGAACGGCATCAAGGTGCTGGCCGCCACGCTGCAAGGCGCGGATGCCAAGACCCTGCGCGACACCATGGACAAGCTCAAGGACAAGCTCAAAACTGCTGCCATCGTGCTGGCGGCGGTGGATGGCGCCAAGGTGCAGATTGCAGCGGGCGTGACCGCTGACAGCACCGGCAAGGTCAAAGCCGGAGAACTGGTCAACTTCGTGGCACAGCAAGTGGGCGGCAAAGGCGGCGGCAAGCCAGACATGGCCATGGCCGGCGGCACTGATGCTGCCGCGCTGCCCCAGGCACTTGCGTCTGTGCAGGCTTGGGTGGCTGAGCGCGTTTGAGGTTGAGGCGGGGCGGGTGTCCTGCCTCGCTCCTGTTCCCGCCAAGCACCGAGACGTGCGAGCCACTGGCTACGCCGTGGCTTCCCGCGCCGGCGTGCCGTCCGGCCATGTGAGATGCTGGCGGCTGGAGAACGCTCTGTGCTGCGCTGTCAGCGGGTCGTCGAATGCGATGCCACGGGCCAGCAGGCGAAGCGGCATGCTGAAATCGTCGTCAGCCGAGCTGGCCCGTGCCACAGTCGGGTAAAACTGGTCGCCCACCAAAGGCAACCCCAACCCGCACATGTGCACGCGCAGCTGGTGCCGGCGGCCGCTGACCGGCATCAGCTTGTACAAGGCGTGATCGCCACGCACCGCCAGTCGCTCGATGTGGCTCTCGCTGTTCGGTGGTGCATCTGCGTCTTCTATCATCCGGAAGAAGTGCTCTGGGTCTTCGCGCAAGTGACTGCATCGCGTCAGGGGAAACTCGAGCGATGTGTCATGTCGCGCAATGGCCTCGTAGTGTTTGGAGACTCTGCGCTCTCTGAACAGGGCCTGGTAGGCTGCGCGGTCTTGGGGGCGCTTGGCGAACACCACCAGACCCGCCGTTTCCCTGTCGATACGGTGAACAGGGCTGAGGCTGTCGATGCCGGTCTGTCGTTTGAGCCTCACCAGCAGGGTCTCTTGCACAAATCGACCGCCGGGGAGCACAGGCAAGAAGTGTGGCTTGTCCGCCACCAGCAACTGTTCGTCTTCAAAAACAATGTTTGCCTGGAACGGAACAGGGGTTTCGTTGGCGAGAAACCGGTAGTAGTAAACCCGCAAGCCTGGACGATAAGGCGTGTCCGGTTGCAAGGGCTGACCGTCTTCGCCCATTACCTCGTTGTGTCTGAAGCGCTTTTCCCATTCGCTTTGCGGCACGGCGGGTATGCGCTCAAGCAAGTACGCCATGACGCTGGGCCATGCTTGTTGTCCCCTGGGCACTGCGGGCAATGCGACGCAACTGGGCGAGACACCCGCTCGGGTGGGGATCAGCGGGTTCTTGGAAGAGAAGGCCACGCCGAGGGAAAGGCGGTCAGACCCGTTTGAACACCAAATCCCAGACCCCGTGGCCGAGCTTGATGCCCCGGTTCTCGAACTTGGTCAGTGGACGGTATTCGGGCTTTTCGGCGTAGCCGGTGCCGCCGCGCGCCGCTGTGTTCGCCAACATGGGTTCTGCACTGAGGACTTCTAGCATTTGCTCAGCGTATGGCTCCCAGTCCGTCGCCAGGTGAATGTAGCCGCCTGGTTTGAGATGTCCTGCCAGGCGCTGGACAAAAGGCGCTTGAACCAGTCTGCGCTTGTGATGGCGGCTCTTGTGCCAGGGGTCCGGGAAGAAGATGTGTACCCCATCCAGGCTCCGCTCGGGCAGCATGTGGTCGAGCACTTCAACAGCATCATGGCGGAAGATCCGGATATTCTCGATGCCACGCTCACCGCACAGCTTGAGCAAGGCCCCAACCCCTGGTTCGTGCACTTCGCAGCACAGGAAATTGTCGCTCGGGCGTGTCTGTGCGATATCAGCCGTCGCACCACCCATGCCGAATCCGATTTCCATGATGAGGGGCGCGTTGCGACCAAAAACCTGGACTGGATCGAGTTTTTGTTCCGCGTCGTACTGGAGCAGAAAGCGAGGGCCGAACTGCTCGAATGCCTTTGTTTGGCCAGGCCCCATGCGGCCGGCGCGCAGCACATAGCTCTTGATCGTGCGGCGATAAGGCCCTTCAGCGCTGGAGGGGGCAGCGTCCGTATTGGTTGCAGGGTCAGGGTGGGTCATGAGCTGGAAAGGTGCGATCGGCCGCGCAGTCGGCGCAGTGCCGCCGGTGCTGAGGGGAAACCCAAGATTGTAGAAGGGGTAAGCAACGATACAACGTGGGATTTTCATCCACGTGTGAAAGAATGTGATCAATTGTCCAGCGACAACACTCTCTCCAAAGGAACTCACATGAAACGTCTGATCCCATTGGCCGCCTTATCGCTAGCGCTATCACTGACACTTGGATCGGCCGGCTGCGCGGTGTATACACCGCATGGCGCAGTGGTGGTGGACCCACACCACGGTGGCGACAACGGCGCGAACAGGGACAAAGGCAATTTCTGTCCGCCTGGTCAGGCCAAGAAAGGCCGTTGCTGATTCCTTGCAAGCTCAGCGATAGGCTCTCAGGAAGCTGGGTACTTGTCCTGCCATTGCAGGGTCAGTTGGGCGAGCATCTCAGGAAGTGCCCTGCGCTCGGCGCGCAGGCCCAGGGCGAGGGCAGCCGAGGCGAGCTTGCCGGGCAAATCGTCCATTGCCAGCTCAGGCGCTCCTGTCTGTTTGCTGAGCTTGTCGCCCCTCTCGTCCAGCACCAGTGGGGTGTGCAGATAGCGCAGGGCTGGCGCGCCCAGCGCTTTCTGTAGAACGATTTGACGGGCCGTGTTGTCGGCCAGGTCTTCGCCGCGCACCACGTGCGTAATGTTCTGCCAGGCGTCGTCCACCACGACAGCCAACTGATAGGCCCACAGGCCGTCGGATCGTTTGACGGTGAAATCGCCGATGTCGGCTTCCACGTCCTGCTGTTGCTCGCCCAGCCTCCGGTCTGACCAGTGGATCACAGGCTGCCCGGCAGGAATGGCAAAGCGCCAGGCCACACCAGGTCGGTCGAAAAGGGTTTGGGGTGTCAGCGGGGCAGGGCGGCAAGTGCCGGGGTACACCGGTGCGTGAAATCGCTCGGGCAGACGCCCCAGCGCTTCCAGCTTGGCGAGGATTTGTCGGCGAGAGCAGGTACATGGATAGGCGCAAGCCGATTCGCACAGCCGTGTCAGTGCCGCTTCATAGGCCGCGAAACGCGCGGACTGCCAGACCACGGGCTCATCACTGGTCAACCCAAAAGCCGCCAACTGGGCCAGGATGCGGTCATCAGCCCCCTGCACGACGCGACCGGTGTCCACGTCTTCAATTCGAACCAGCCAGACGCCTCCTGCGGCTCGTGCGTCAAGCCAACTCGCCAGAGCCGCTACAAGAGAGCCCGCATGAAGCGGGCCAGTGGGTGAGGGCGCAAAGCGTCCCCGGTAGCGTGGCATCAGATCAGTGCCAGCGCCATCTCCAGTCCAGAGACGAACGCATTCTCCACCCGACAGCCAAGGCACCAGTCGCCGCAAAGGCCAATGCCCAGTGATTCGTCGTACAGGTAGGGTTCGCCCAGCGGCATGCTGGTCTGGGCAAAGCGCCAGCGGTGGACAACGGCATGGCTGGGGGTGACACGGATGCCGGTGATCTCTGCAAAACCTTTGAGCAGTTTGGCCTTGACCCGCTCTTCGCCGTCGTCGAGATGCTTGGCTGACCATGAAGGGCTGGCCTGCACTGTCCAGCGCTCGACGGCATCGCGGCCCGGCTTGCTGTTCTCGCGTGACACCCAACTGATGCGGTGGTGGGTGCTGCGCGCCACGTTCCATTGCGGCCCCAGGCTGTACAGGCCGGGTTGCATGGCCTGGGGGTAGGCAACCATCAACGTCCAGCAAGGCGCCACTTCCACGTCAGTCAGTGCCTTGCGCATGTCGGGTGCCAACCCGGATGCTAGAAGCAAATCGTGGGCCTGTCCGTGCGGAATGGCGAGGATGACACGGTCGAAGCCACCGATGACCCGTTGACCACCTTCTTTGTCCTGTGAGCGCAACTGCCATTGGCTGGGCGTGATGGCGTCACGCTCGATGCCTGTGACCTGTTGCGCCAGCCAGACCTTGCTGGGAGGAAGGCCGTAAGCCTCGGGTTGTTGCAGCGGCTCTGCCCAAAACTCGACCAGGGACCGCATGCCCGGCGAGGGAACAAAATGAGGTTCGGCATTGGGAGGGGCACTGGTGAGGACGTGCCCCATCTCGTCTAGCACCCGAACGGTGTTTGCACTCCATGGGCGAACCAGGTGCACCGCTGTCTGGAGTGCCTGGGCGAAGTGGCCGTCACGCACAGTGAAGTACTGCGCACCATGGTCAAAGCCACCGAAGGGCGATGGACGCGTCGCCATCCGTCCGCCGACCGACGCGCTCTTCTCGATCAGCGTCACCCGATGCCCGGCCTGTGCAAGCGTTCTGGCGCAGCTCACGCCCGCCATTCCGGCGCCGATGATGGCAACTTGCAAAGAAGACTTGGAAGATTTGGTGTGACCAGTGGGCATGGCGTTTCTTATTTGTATGGATGAGTGTGAAGCCGGCAGTCGTTTGCGAACAATGCCATTGCGGCTCTGCTGTCTCTTTTTCTGCTCGCAACCCTGAATGTAGCAGCCTATGCAGGTCCTGGGCGAGCTTCCCTGCGCCGCGTCGACCGGTTCATCCCGGATGGTGGTGGGTCAGCAGCGCTTCGCGTGTGGCTGAGCTGCTCAAGTGCTGCAGCCACCATTTCAATGCGCGACCCATCTCTGATGCGTGCCTGGGTTGGCGCCAGGCGTAGGCAGCACGCAGCACCAGTGTGGGCCGATCAACTTGCTTGATGACCAGTCGACCTGCATCAATGTAGGGTTTGGCCAGGGGCAAGGGAAGAAAACCGGCGCCCAGTCCACGCAGTTGCGCTTCCAGTTTGTGCTGCATGGTGGGAACCGTGAGCACATCTTGGCCCGGGAGGATGTTGACTGACATGCCTCCACCGCGTTGTGTGGTGTCCGACACGGCCACTACCCGATGGTCACGCAAGGTCTCGTCACACAGGGCCTCTGTCGCGTTGGCCAAAGGGTGGTGGGGAGCCACGGCAAACACAAACGACATATCGCCCAGCGGGGCACTTTGCAGATCGCCAGGCAGAGCCTGATTGGCAGGCACTCCCAGCGCAAGATCGGCTATGCCTGCCTGCAAAGCTTCGGAGGTACCGCTCAGGGTCTCCGCCCTCAGACGCACACGCGTCGGTGCTCCCTCTTCATAGAATGCCTCGCACAGCTCGAACAGGGTCGAGCGGGCAATGATGGCATCAACCGCAATAGTGATCTGAGGCTCCCAACCGGTTGCCACGCGCTTGACGCGCTCAGCCACGGCATCCAGTTCGTCCAACAGGTATCTGCCAGCGCGAAGCAACTCCTCTCCTGCAGGGGTCAGACGTGCGCGGCGCGCGCTGCGGTCGAACAGCAGCACGTCCAACGCATCTTCGATCTGGCGTATCCGGTAGGTCAGGGCGCTTGGCACCATGCCAAGTTCGCGGGCCGCCGCCGCCATGCTCCCCAGGCGGGAGACGGCTTCGATCAATCCCAGGTTTTCCGGCGAGAGGGCTGCTCTGGATGGTGCGTTTGGCAAGGCGCGTCCCTTTTCTGATTACTTGATGTCTTTCAATGACACTCGGCACCGGCTTCGAAGTACTCGCCATGCATCCCATCTTGACCTCGAGTGGGCATGGCGCCGAATGTGCGGAGATTTTCAATTCAATTTTTTTGAATGCTGCCATCAAACAGGCTCTAACTCAATTGAATGATGGGAAACCACAATCGAGTTCAAGGTATTTGTTTCGAGGCCGGTCGTTGCACTTGAGAAAAGTGCACCAAAACTGGCTCTCTCATCGTTCAGAAGTCAGTCCACCATGTTGCAAGTTCGACCATCCGAAGCACGGGGCTATGCCGACCACGGCTGGCTCAAGTCTCACCACTCCTTTTCCTTTGCTGGCTACTATGACCCTCAATGGATGGGCTGGGGCAATTTGCGCGTCATCAACGAAGACTATATTGCGCCAGGCATGGGCTTTGGCACCCATGGTCACCGCGACATGGAGATCGTGACCTATGTTCTCGAAGGCAATTTGGCACACAAGGACAGCATGGGCAACGTCGAGGGTATCCCTCCTGGGGATGTTCAGCGCATGAGCGCTGGCAAGGGCGTGATGCACAGTGAGTTCAATCACGCGCCGGATGCCGTGACGCATCTGCTTCAAATCTGGATTGAACCCAATGTGCAGGGCGTCGAACCCAGCTATGAGCAAAAATCGATTCCAGTCGCCGAAAAACGGGGGCGTCTTCGCCTGCTGGCGTCTCCGGACGGCTCAGACAATTCGGTTCGACTGCATGCCGACGCTCGTCTCTACGCCGGATTGTTTGATGGCGACGAGTCAGCGCGCATTGATCTGGCAGAAGGGCGCAAAGCCTATGTGCACTTGGTCAAAGGCGAACTGAGCGTCAATGGCCAAACGATTCACGGCGGCGACGCTGTTCTGGCAGAGGCCGAACCAAGCATCGAAGTGGCGTGCGGCAAAGATGCCGAGGTGCTGGTCTTTGATCTGAGCGCCTGAGGCGAGGCCTACCCGTTTATCCCCTTGCTTTGTCCACACGCCGCATGCCGCTGGCTGTTGCGTCATGGACTCCCTTTTCCTCTTGATTTCCGTCACTGCCTTTTTGTTTGATTTTTTAACCTAGGAGAATGACCATGGCCAAGACTGTTGTTGTTTATCACTCGGGGTACGGACACACCCAGCGCATTGCGCAAATCGTTGCCGAAGGCGCAGGTGCGGACCTGCTGGCCATTGATGCAGAAGGCAACCTGCCCGAAGCCGACTGGGCCGCCATCGACGCGGCGGATGCCGTCATCATGGGCACGCCCACCTACATGGGTGGCCCGAGCTGGCAGTTCAAGAAGTTCGCTGACGCGTCGTCCAAGGCATGGTTTACCCGCGCCTGGCAGGACAAGTTGTTCGCTGGCTTTTCGGTGAGCGCAAGCCTGAACGGCGACAAGGGCATGACCCTGGCTTACCTCAATACGCTGGCTTCGCAGCACGGAGGCCTGTGGGTGAGCCTGGGCATGGCGCCCGCCAACACATTGGCCTCGACCCGCGCCGACGTGAACAATCTTGGCGGCTCGGTGGGCTTGTTGGTGCAGGCTCCATCCGATGCTGGCGCAGACAAGATCCCGCAGGGCGATCTGGACACTGCCCGCCAGTTTGGCGAGCGTGTCGCTGCAGTGGCGAACAAGACCAAGGGCTGATCGCCCCGGGTCGGCTGGGCGCTCTAAGGGGTCAAGGTTGCGTCTTCGGGCCAGCTATACACGTAGCTGGCCTCGAAGCGCATTTCTTTTCCTGCTGCCAATGGAGCGCGCCATTCCACGACGCCTGGCAAGTCGCGCCACTTCTGCGTCTGTGGGCTGGGCTTGAATTCAGTCGATACAGCCACGTCTTCGTGCCGGCTCGAAGGCGAAGCCTCCAACACCTGCAGTTCGATGGCATCCTTGTGGCGGTTTTCAACTTCGAAAACCCTTCGAATGGATTTCTCCAGGCGTGAGCCTGTCAGACCTCGCGTGCCATCCTTGACTTCTTCCGGAAGCGCCGTGACCGAGACCCGCTCGTCCTGACCGAAGGGCAGCTCCCAAAGTCCTTTCTTGTCCGGCGCGCCCAGGCTGGCTGCGCCCACGAAAGCCTGATCGCGGTATAGCTGCACCTGCCCTGCGGGCCAGATGCCCTCGGGCGCCTTCATTTCCGCCATCAGCCACGCGCTTTCGTCGCGAGTTGGCACGGTGCGGACGAACAGCTTGCTGCTCAGCTTTCTGGACTCCAGGGTGAGGCCCACCTTTTGACCGTTGGATGGCACGTCCAGCTTTTGCGGCGCGACAAACTCCGTTCGAAACGCGGTGTCGATGGCTTCCACCTCAAATTCTCGCTCCATTGGCGCGGCGATAGGTGACGGCATGTCTGGCACCGCCGCCATTGCCAAATCCGCGAACTGCGATTCGTTTTGGCGTCGCTTCAGCATGTCATCTTGTGGCTTCTGCGGGATCGCAATGCCGATGGTCCAGGGAGAGGGCACAGGTGCGGATGCGCCACGCCGTGGCTGTCCGGTGGACAGGCGCAGGGCCACTCCCATCCAGTCTTCTCCTGTGGACTGGCGCACCATGGCTTGACGTTCCAGTTTGATGGAAGCAGAGGCAGAGTCCAGATAGGCTCGGTAGGCCGGTTGCCAGGTGGGACCATTGACCTGATAGACCAGGGCCAGGTTGGATGCCTTGCTGGCCACCGTTCGAATGGTGACCCGGCTGATCTGGCGGCGGCTGTTCCCCAGGCGGTTGCGCTCTGCCGCGAGCGGTACGAGTTTTTCAGTGATCCTTTGCTTCTCCCGCTCGATGCTGTGCATTCGTTTGAACGCTTCACGTGCTTCGGTTCTGACAGTTCCGAGCATGGCTGGCAGGGGGGCAGTCGGTGCCACTGCTGCCTGATCCTTGCCGCCGCTGAGGCCTCGCAGATAGGCAACCGAAAGGTCCAGTCCCTGCCTTTCTGACTCCAGCAT
Source organism: Hydrogenophaga sp. (assembly GCA_050293865.1). Taxonomy (GTDB): domain Bacteria; phylum Pseudomonadota; class Gammaproteobacteria; order Burkholderiales; family Burkholderiaceae_C; genus Hydrogenophaga. The sequence continues at coordinate 25,496 of JBNKNN010000230.1, forward strand.
CGCCAGTTCGTCTTCCAGTCGCTCGATATCGGCGTCGAGCGGAGAGATGAGGCAGTGCGGGGCCTGTTTGGCATCGATTCGCTCGACGGAGATTTCCCCGACTTGAACGCCTGCTCCAGCCTCCACGCTCAGGGCCTGCTGACGGATACCGGCAGGCAGGCAATCAAATGTCAGAGCATGTGAACCCGCCAAGAGTGAAGCCTGTCGAGTGACTTGGGCGACCCCGGGGAACACCGTGACTTCTGTGATGACGGAGTTGGTGGCCGCATGTGCAAGGCTGGTCAACGCGGTGGCGACAGCTCCGATGGCGATGGTCCTGGTGATCTTCCCTTGGCTGACATCTATCATTTCTCTTCCTCTGTTCATGAATTTGTTATCACCACTATAGTTCAGACATGGACGCCAGCAGTTCCGCCGATTCAGGCTTTTACCTACTGACCCTGCTGCCTATCGCAGATTGGCTGGCGCTGGGTTTCTTTTTTGCCGTGTGGCTGGGCTATGCCTGGTTTGCCAAAGCCAAGGGGGGGCAACAGGCATCTCTGCTGGATGTGACCAACAGATACCGACGCTACTGGCTGGAACAAGCCAGTGCGCGGGACCCGCGCATGCTCGATGGGATCATCACCCAGAACCTTTCCAATACGCCGGCATTCTTCTCCTCCACGTCGATTCTGGTCATTGGCGCTTTGCTGGCGCTGCTGGGCACCATGGACAAGGCAGCAGAGCTGGTCAAGGAAATTCCTTTTGCCCAGGCCACGACCGTGGTGGTGTTCGAGATCAAGGTCTTGGCTTTGATATCCGTCTTCGTATATGCGTTCTTTCGATTTTCGTGGTGCATGCGGCAGTACACATTTGTCGCGCTGGTCATTGGCTCGATGCCTCCGCCAGCGGAATTCGATTCGGGGCGGTTTGAGCGGGAAAAATTCGTCAAGCGCGGCGCCACTCTGGTAGGCGCTGCCGCCGAAACCTTCAACGACGGGTTGCGGGCTTACTACTTCTCGTTCGCCTTGCTCTGTTGGTTCATTTCCCCGCTGGCGCTGGCCATTGGCGCTGCAGGCGTTGTGGCTGTCCTTTATCGTCGAGAGTTCCATTCCCAGGTTCTTCAGGTGCTGCGCGACTGACCCTGTCCTGCCTTCGTTTCGCCATTCGGGAGGCGGGCGATTCCCTACAATGGCGTTATGTTTGTCCACCTCCGCCTCCATACCGAGTTTTCAGTCGTTGACGGCACCGTGCGCATCGGCGACGTGGTGGGCGCAGCTGCCAAGGACGGTCAGCCTGCGCTGGGAATCACAGACCTGAACAACACTTTCGGCGGCGTCAAGTTCTATCGCAAGGCGCGCGGCAAGGGGATGAAGGCCATCATCGGGGCCGAGGTCATGCTTGAGGGCCTGGTGGACGAGGAGGGCGCCGCCGCAGCCGCCGCTCCCATGGGGCAGAAGCCTCAACCCGCCGCACGTGTGATCCTGCTCGCGCAGGACAAGCAGGGCTACCTCAATCTGTGTGAACTGCTCGCCCGCGCGTGGACCAGCAATGTGGTCCGCGACCAGCCTCTTCTCAAGAAGGCATGGTTGGAAGAGCTCAATAGCGGCTTGATCATGCTGGCTGGCGCTCATGCTGGCCCAGTAGGGCAGGCCCTGCTCGCCGGCGATGAGGAAAAAGCGACTGACGCCGCGCTGGTCCTTGCGGGCATTTTTACTCACCGTTTCTATATTGAGGTGCAAAGGGCAGGTCGCCCCGATGATGAACGTCATGTCATGGCTGCTGCCCAGTTGGCTGCGCGACTGAACCTGCCCGTCGTGGCGACCCACCCGGTCCAGTTCCAGCGGCCTGAAGACTTCGAGGCGCACGAGGCACGCGTTTGCATCGCCGAAGGCGAGATTCTGGGTAACAGCCGGCGCGTTCGACGTTTCACGCGCGAGCAATATTTCAAGTCCGCCGCAGAGATGCGTGCACTGTTCTCCGACCTGCCCTCGGCCATTGAGAACAGCCTGGAGATTGCCAAGCGATGCAATCTGAATCTGGTGCTTGGCAAGCCGCAGCTTCCCAATTTCCCGATCCCTGCCGTCGATGGCCGGGTGATGTCTACCGAGGAGTATTTTCGACACGTGTCTTTTGAGGGCCTGGAGGGGCGCCTCAAACATCTGTTCCCCGATGAGGCGGAGCGAGAGAGGCAGCGCCCTCGCTATGTCGAGCGTCTCGAGTTCGAGCTCAAGACCATTCTCAACATGGGTTTCCCCGGCTACTTTCTCATCGTTTCGGACTTCATCAAGTGGGCCAAGGAAAACGGCTGCCCGGTGGGTCCGGGCCGAGGTTCTGGTGCCGGCTCGTTGGTGGCGTATGCGCTGCTGATCACCGATCTGGATCCACTGCAGTACAACCTGCTGTTCGAGCGATTCCTGAACCCGGAGCGGGTGTCCATGCCCGACTTCGACATCGACTTCTGCCAGTCGAATCGCGATCGTGTCATAGATTACGTCAAGGAGCGGTACGGCAAAAATGCGGTAAGTCAGATTGCCACCTTCGGCACCATGGCGGCCCGCGCCGCCATTCGCGATGTGGGCCGCGTGCTCGACATGTCGTATGGTTTCTGCGACGGGATTTCCAAGCTGGTGCCCAACAAGCCGGGCATGTCAGTCACGTTGCAGTATCCACCCGAGACCAAGAAGGAAGGCGACAAGAACAATTACGCTATCGAGATGGAGCCGGCTCTGGCCGAACGCATCGAGAAGGAAGAGGACGTCAAGACCCTCATCGAGCTCGCACAAAAGCTCGAAGGGATGACCCGCAACATAGGCATGCATGCCGGTGGCGTCCTGATCGCGCCCGGCAAGCTCACTGACTTCTGCCCCTTGTACATGCAGCCGGGCAGCGAATCGGCTGTCAGCCAGTACGACAAGGACGACGTGGAGGCGATCGGGCTGGTGAAGTTTGACTTCCTGGGCCTTGCCACGCTCACCATCCTGGAGATTGCGCGCGAATTCATCATGAAGCGCCACAAGGGCCAGGAGAACTTCCGCTTTGAAGACATTCCGCTCGACGATCAAAAGGTGTATGCGCTGTTCTCCCGTGGGCAGACGGAGTCGGTGTTTCAGTTTGAAAGCCGCGGCATGCAGGGCATGTTGCGTGACGCCAAGCCCTCGCGCCTGGAAGACCTGATTGCGCTCAACGCTTTGTACCGGCCAGGTCCGATGGACCTGATTCCCAGCTTCGTGGCCCGCAAGCACGGCCGCGAAGAGGTGGAATACCCGCATCCGCTGGTGGAGCCGGTGCTGGCCGAGACCTACGGCATCATGGTCTACCAGGAACAGGTGATGCAGACAGCGCAGATCCTGGGAGGCTACTCGCTTGGTGGCGCCGACATGCTCCGTCGCGCCATGGGCAAGAAGAAGGCTGAAGAAATGGCGCGTCACCGCCAGATCTTCCGGGAAGGCGCCGCCAAGAACAACATCAGCGAAGAGAAGGCCGATGAGGTCTTCGACTTGATGGAAAAGTTTGCCGGCTACGGCTTCAACAAGTCGCATGCTGCTGCGTACTCGCTCCTGGCCTATCACACAGCTTGGCTGAAGGTTCACTACACCGCCGAGTTCTTCTGCGCCAACATGACGGTGGAAATGGATGACACCGACAAGCTCAAGGTGTTGGTGGAGGATGCCCAGAAGATGGGCATTGAATTCGAGTCACCCGATGTCAACCGCGGCGTCCACCGGTTCGAGCCAGTAACCGACAAATCCATTCGCTATGGTCTGGGCGCCATCAAAGGCACGGGCCAGCAAGCCATTGAGGCTATCGTAGCGGCTCGGGAGGGTAAAGGCGAAGGCCCCAATGGCAGCGAAACAGGGCCGTTCACCAGCCTGTTCAACTTCTGCCTGCGCGTTGACCGCCAGCGCATGAACAAGCGAACGGTCGAAGCCCTGATCAAGGCGGGTGCGTTCGACAGCATCGATCGCAACCGGGCGTCAATGCTGGCATCTGTCGATCTGGCTTTTGAGTACGCGAGCACGACCCAGGCGAATGCCAATCAGGGTGGTCTGTTCGATATGGTCTCCGATGGACATGGATCGAGCACGCAAGAGCCCGAACTGGTGGAGGCGACGCCTTGGGGTGTCAAAGAGCGACTGACCCTGGAGAAGACCGCTCTGGGCTTCTACTTCTCAGGGCACTTGTTTGACGCAGTTGAGCGCGAAGTTCGCCGATTTGCGCGTACCCCCCTCTCCAATGTCAAGGACAGTAAGGACCCTGTCGTCCTTGCGGGCATCGTCAGTGATTTGCGCGTCATCAATGGTCAGCGGGGGCGCGTGTGTCTTTTCCGCCTGGACGACAAGAGTGGCACGATTGACGCATCCGTAGACGAGCAACTGATGGAGCAGCACAGGAGCCTGCTCAAGGACGACGAAGTTGTCATCATCCAGGGAACGGTTCGCGAAGACCGTTTTTCAGGTGGATTGCGTTTGCGCATTCAGCAAATATGGGATCTGCCTACCGCCCGTTGTCGCTTTGGAAAGTATCTTCGCGTCGCGGTCAACGGCACCTCCCCCGATATTGAAGAGCTGGTTCGTTCGTTCCCGCCAAAACGCGAGGCGTCTGATCAGGGAGACCTGATCCGGGGACTGCCGGTCAGACTGGCTCTGGAGCGGCCAGGGGCTCAATGTGAACTCCAGCTAGATGACAGGGCACTGTTCTTTCCGTCGGACGCAGCACTGGCCAGCTGGATGGCCCAGGCTCATCAGCAAAAGGCCGAAGTCGTATTTGATTGATCGCTGATCCGGGGTGCCGGTGGGCTGGCGTGCAGGTGGGCTGGTGGGCTGGTGGGTACGGGCGTTCGCGCATGCGTTTCCCCTTTTTCTCGGCAGGGCGGGACTCAAGAGCGCTGCGACCCGGTCGATATTGAAGTGTCATGAAGCTTCAACACAAAGCCTGGTTGCTGATCGTCACGGCCGTCACACTCATGACGCTGCTGGCAGTTGGCGTGACCAGTTTTACCTTGTCCAGATCATTTGCTGCTCTGGAAAAGCAAGAGGCGGCACAGGAAGGCGAGCGAGCCAGGCGCTTGTTGATGCAGCAGCTACAGGATTTGATAACGACCGCCAAGGACTATGGCTACTGGGATGACGCCGTTGAGTTTGTAGAAGGCAAAGACGACGCCTTTTTGGTCGACAACATCACCGAAGAGAATCTGGAGACCCTGCGCGTGGCCGAGGTCATGGTGCTGGACATGAGCGGCCAGGTGAAGGCCGCCGCCCGGATGGCGGATGGGGGTGGCCTGGTAATGGAGCCCTCCGAACTGCACACATTGCTGGTCAACCAGGGCAAGGAAGTGTTGATTGATCCGGAGGGCATGAAGTCGGTCGGAACCTATGTGCGTCAGGGGGGCGAGCTGTACATGGTTGGGGTGGTCGCCATTCGGAGCCCCACCAAGCCAAAGAGCAGCCCTGTCGGGGCTTTGGTCATGGTGCGTCGTTTTGACCATGCTGAGTTGGTTCGCTTCAGCAACGCGATGATGACGCCGGTGTCTCTGCACTTGCTGGATGGCCGAGACCATGGCCACGACGGACCCGTCACCATGACGCCGCTCAGCGATGCTCGCGCCGAGATCCATTCACTCATTGAAGACAGTGCCGGTCGTTCGGTGGCCGAATTGGTCTTGATCATGGAGCGATCGATTGCCCAGGAGGCCGGTGGGATTGTGTGGGCAACGGCGGCTGAAGTATTGTTGGCTGGCCTCGTGATTGGCAGCTTGCTGGTGTTCCTGATGGACCGTTGGGTGCTTCGGCGCCTGAACCGCATGCATGACCAGCTCAAGCACATTGCGGCGCAAGGTGCGGAAGGAGATGGCAGGATCCAAATGGGCGGCCGAGATGAGCTGACGGTCGTCGCGCATGGAATCAACGCGTTGCTCCAACGTGTCCGAGCTGACGCGGCGAGTCAACGTGAGGCCCATGCGAGGCAGGAAGAGCTGCAGCTTCAGCTGATGCAGAGTCAGAAAATGGAAGCGCTTGGACGGTTCACTGGAGGAATCGCGCACGACATCAACAACTCGCTGGCAGGAATCAGCGGCTGGATACGGGTCGCCATGGAGGATATGCCGCCAGACCATCCGGGCCTAGACGCGCTGGATCGGGCGTTGAAAGGCTCCAGCTATGCCGGCGGTCTGATGCGTCAGCTGCTGGCGTTCAGCCGGCAAACTGAGCCCCGCCTGGAGCGAATGAGCATGAGCGACCTGGTGGAGCGCGCACGTTCTCTCACCGCCGCCGGCTTGCTCAAACGCACTGAAGTCATCGTTACCAGCACGGTTGATCCATCCCAGGATCAGGTGATGGCTGACCCGACTCAATTGCAGCAGGTGCTGATGAACCTGCTGATCAATGCCTCAGATGCCATGGCAGGCGAGGGGCGAATTCACATCTCGTCGGAGCGTCTTATGTGGCTGGGAATCGATGCGTTGCATTCTTTGCCCGGTGTGGCGGGTTTGCCCGTGGGCGAATACTTGCATGTGACGGTGCGGGATGAGGGCCCGGGCATCGCCCCAGAGCATCTGGACCGCATTTTTGAGCCCTTCTTCACCACCAAGGATATGGGCCGAGGAACGGGCCTTGGCCTGTCTGTGGCACACGGCATCATGGGGCGTCACCGTGGAAGCATCGGGGTGAGCAGCTTGCTGGGCGAAGGCAGTGCCTTCCATCTGTTCATTCCTGTTGCTGTCAACTTAGCTTCAGGCGAAGCTGGAGCAAAGGAGCACTCGTCTGGCGATCAGTCCAGACGACGGATTCTCCTGGTGGACGATGATGACTCCCTGCGACATGCGTGGGGAAGATTGCTTGAACGCAAAGGATGGGATGTTGTGCGTGCGCGGGACGGGCAAGAGGCCTGGCTCCACTTTCAACATGCGACCACGCCTTGGGACGTCGTCATGTCGGACCTGGCCATGCCCCATGTCGATGGACGAGAGCTGGCTTCCCGGATACTGGCATCGCCCAATCCCCCACCTATCATCATCGTCAGTGGGCACGTGGATGGCCCGGAGCGTGATGCCCTTCTGCACATGGGCATGGCCATGGTGCTTTCGAAACCCGTCGACGCGGAAGAGCTCCTGGAGGCGCTGCAGAGGATCGTGCGGCAAAAAGCCGATGCAGCATCTGCCGATTGATACCCTTTGCGTTGCCCGTCGTCGCGATAACGCAGGCCACTACGGCGCTCAGTAGTCGCGCGGGCTCATCACAATGATCAGGTCGGATGGCACCGTGCCGTCGACATCCGGTGGCAGCTTGCTGGTCCGCCGCAGGGCGCGCTCGGCCGCGCGGTCCCAGTCCGGGTTGCCACTGGAGCGAACCAGGCGTACACCTGTGATGGTGCCGTCACCGCGCGTGGTGACCCTCAACTCCGCCTGGATCTTTTGCGACGTGTCACCCGTGTAAAGCACGTTGGGGCGAATATACGAGTTGAGCTTGCCTGCATAGCCTGCCGAAGGCCCGCTGGAGCGTTGAGCCGTACCTCGCGAAGAGGGCGCACCGGTAGCGCCAGCCTGGCCCATCATTCGAGCCAGCTGATCCTGTCGACGCTTGTCCGCTGCGTCGCGCTCGCGTTTTTGCTGGGCCAGCTTTTCCTTGCGCTCTCTTTCCTTCTTCGCAGCGAGCTCCTTCTTGCGCTTCTCTTCGGCCAGGCGCTTCTCGCGCTCAGCCTTTTCTTTCTTCTCGCGCTCTGCTTTCTCTCGCTTCTTCTTTTCTTCCTGGCGCTTCTTGTCCTCTGCCAGCTTGCGTTTGCGCTCTTCTTCAGCCTTTTTCTTGGCTTTCTCTAGCGCAATGTCAGGGTCCTGCTTGGGCTCAGGCTTTGGCTCGGGTCTCGGCTCAGGCTTAGGGTCCGGTTTGGGTTCTGGTTTAGGTTCTGGCTTGGGCTCGGGCTCGGGCTTGGTGGGTTCTGGGGGCGGTGGCGTTCCGCCTTTGGGAGCCGCTTCCTGCGGCAATGTCGCCCAGATCTCGGCCTCCACAGCACTGGACTTCTCGGTGTTATTCCATTGAACGCCAAAGGTCAACGCAATGATCAGCAAGCCATGGATGACCAGCGCCAAAACCATAGGCGTGCTCCACCGTCCTTGTTTCGGCGGATTGAAGTCGGATGCGTCCGGTTTGTGCTCCATTGTCCCTGTTCTTGCCCTGTCGATTCGATCGAATCCGTCGATCAGTTCGTGGTCTGGACCGACAGGCCCACACGCTCGATGCCTCCACGGCGCAGCGTGTCCATCACCTTCACCACGGTTTCATACTTGATGTTCTTGTCGGCACTGATGACCACTGGAACCGCCGTCAGGTTCTGCTCGCCGGTGTCAGACTGCATGCGCTGGACCATGTCGAGCAGACCGTTCATGTCGGTTTCCTGTGCTGTTTTGGTCGACGACCCCTCCTGAACCTCGATCTTTTCATCCTTGTCCACGATGACCTGAATGAAGGTCTTGGGTTGTGCATTGGCCTGGCCCACACTGGGCAGGTCGATCTGGCTGGGAGCAATCAGCGGGGCCGTCACCATGAAAATGATGAGCAACACCAGCATCACATCAATGAACGGGACCATGTTGATCTCGTTCTTGGTGCGCCTGACGCGTTTTCCTGAGCTAGCTACTGCCATGTTCTGTGTTCCCGTCCGCCATCAGTGGCCAGACGCCGAAGCGCCACTGCCGGCCGGCGCCTGGTAACCCAGGTTGCGCTGCAGAATGTTGGAGAACTCTTCCATGAAGGTTTCCAGGCGCAAGGCCACACGATCGATCTCGTGGGTGAATCGGTTGTAGGCCACAACGGCAGGAATGGCCGCAAACAGGCCGATGGCTGTGGCCACCAGGGCTTCGGCAATGCCCGGCGCGACAGTCTGCAGGGTCACCTGCGCCAGAGCGGCCAATCCAGTGAACGCATGCATGATGCCCCACACGGTCCCAAACAACCCGACATAGGGTGCAACAGAGCCCACGGTACCCAAAAATGAAAGGTTGGATTCCAGTGCATCCACTTCGCGTTGGTGGCTCGCCCGCATGGCTCGGCGAGCGCCGTCCATGAGTGTGCCCGGGTCATTGATCTGGCGCTCCCGCAGCTTTTGGAACTCGCGCATGCCGCTGGCGAAAATGCGCTCCATGGGACCCACATGGCGTGCATTTTGCGCGGCCGCCAAATAAAGATCGTTGAGGTTGGCCCCAGACCAAAAGTCTCGCTCGAAATCCTCGTTCTTGGCCTTCACACCCTTGAGGGCAAACACTTTACGGAAGATGGCGGCCCAACTGATGATGGACACGGTCACCAGCAAGGCAACGACGGCTTGCACGACCCAGCTCGCATTGAGCATGAGCTGAACGATAGAAAAGTCGTGGGACATGATGTTTTTTCAGATGAGGGGAATCGCGAAAAGTTCAGGGTCAGCGCTTCAGGCAGTCTTACCTTGCATGCCAGCAGAAGGCTCGCCAGCGCCGGACAGCGCCGACAGGATCTGCGAAGGTATGCGTCCCGGTCGCATGGTGTCGGCCTGAACCCATCCGATGCGGATGCTGCCTTCACAAAGGCATGCAGCCTCATTCGGCTCCTCTCCATCTGGGGGCAGCTTCCAGGCAGACTGCTCAATGGTAAGTGACGCGCGACCGGCCTCGCGGACACGGGCTGTAACCAGAAGCAAATCATCCAGCCGGGCGGGCCGGTTGTATTGCACCTGCGTCGTGCTGACGATGAACATGCCGCCGACGTCGTCACGCAGTTGCTGCTGGCCGATGCCGAGATGACGCAGCCATTCAGTGCGGGCGCGCTCAAAAAACTTCAGGTAGTTGGCGTAAAAGACAATGCCTCCGGCATCGGTATCTTCCCAATAGACGCGGACGTTCCATGTGAAGGCGCCCGAGGTGGCCAGGCGAAAAGGGCTAGGCTCGGTCACAGTCTCTGCGCTCACAACACAGCTTTCAATCGCGCGACCGCTTCCTTCAGGTCGGGTAGGGCAGTGGAGGTAGAGAAACGGATGTAGCGCCGCGTATCAGCCTGCCCGAAATCGCGGCCTGGCGTCACTGCAATCTGGCAACGGTCCATGATCTCTTCAGCAGCCGTCCAGCTACCCCCTCGGTCTGGTTGGGCGCCTTCAATGGGAATTCCCCATTTCGCACACAGTGAAGAGACGTCCACCCACGCATAGAAAGCGCCATCTGGTGCCACGGGTACATTCAAACCCAGACTCTCCAGCGCGGGGATGAAGTAATCCCGGCGCGCCTTGAACTCGGCACGGCGTCGCTCATATTCCGTCAGGCTGTCTGCTTCGAAGCATGCGATAGCGGCTTGCTGCGAGACCACATTGGCACAGATGAAAAGGTTTTGAGCCAGGCGCTCGATCGCCGGCACCAGGGACTTGGGGGCAACGAGCCACCCCAGGCGCCATCCAGTCAGGTTGAAATACTTGGAGAAGCTGTTGATGCTGATCACTTCGTCGCCCAGACCGTCAGGCAGCCCCAGCGCCGTATGGCCGAAGTCGTCTTCATAGCTCAAGCCGAGGTAGATCTCGTCGATCAAGGTCACGCCCCCTCGTTCCCGGACCGCCCGAGCGATTCGTTCCAGCTCCTCTCGAGCGATCGATGTCCCCGTGGGGTTGGATGGTGACGCCAGCAACACGCCGCGTGTGGCAGGGCTCCAGGCATCATGCACTTGGCCGGCGTTGAGCTGAAAGCGTTGCTCAGGGCCGCAGGCGAGCATGCGGGCACGGCCTTCAGCCACCCGAACAAAATGCCGGTTGCAGGGGTAGCAAGGATCGGGCATGAGCACTTCATCCCCTTGTTCAACCAGTGCAAGGCAGGCCAATTGCAATGCTGCAGAGGCTCCCGCTGTGACAACAATCCGCTCTGGCTCCACGTTGACGCCAAATCGGGTCGCATACCAGTGGCTGATGGCTTCACGAAGAGCGGGCATGCCCGTTGCCATCGTGTACTGGGTGCGGCCCATGCGCACGGCGCGCTCGGCAGCCTCCTGTACCAGAGGGGGCGCAGTGAAATCCGGCTCCCCGATGTTGAGGAACAGCATCCGGTTGTCGCCGTCCTTCGGCGCCTGTGCGCGTTCAATGGCCGCCTTGGCCTGTTCCATGACGTAGAACGGTTCGACCTCCTGCGCGCGGGCTGCGATCCTCATCGCTCAGTCCTCTTCGCCGTTGGTGTCGCTCTGGCCGGATCTCCCGACTTCGGCTTGCGTTTCCGTCGGTCGCAGATCGCGCGCCAACTTGTGCAACACACCATTGACGTACTTGTGTCCATCCGTGCCGCCGAAAGATTTGGCCAGCTCGATGCTCTCATTAAGTACCACACGCCACGGCACATCCAGGCAATGCTTGAATTCATAGGCGCCAATCCACATGACGGCGCGTTCAACAGGCGATATCTCCGCCAACGGCCGGTCGAGCTGAGGCTCAATCAACGCGTCCAGCGCGTCTGCCTCATCCACGCAGCCGTGGAGCAGGGCGTCATAGTGCGCGCTGTCAGCCTTGTGAAACCCGCTCAGGTCGCGGGTGAATACGTCAATGTCGGCCGCCGTGTTGCGTCCCACCAGATGCTGATAGAGCGCCTGAAGCGCGAACTCACGTGCACGCGTTCGCGCCGACTTGTCGGAGGCCTTGCGAGGGCGTTTGCCGCCGGCAGCGGAAGCGCTTTGGCTATTGCTCATGGATAAAGCCCTCTCAACCGATGTCGTCGAGCAGGTTGGCCATCTCGACCGCCACCTGGGCAGCGTCGCGACCTTTCTCTTCCTGCCGTGCGACTGCTTGCGCCACGTTCTCCGTGGTGAGAATCGCGTTGGCGATGGGCGTATTGGTTTCCAGCGAAACCTGAGTGCATCCCGCCCCGGACTCGTTGGCCACCAATTCAAAGTGGTAGGTTTCGCCTCGAATGATGCAACCCAGCGCGATCAGGGCATCAAAGTCGTCGCGTTCGGCCATGGCTTTGAGGACCAGAGGCACTTCCAGGGCACCGGGCACCGTGACGCGAGTGATGTTCTTCTCCTGTACGCCCAATGCGAGAAGCTCCTGATGGCAAGCGTCGTACAGGGCATTGGTGATGCCTTCATTGAAACGTGCCTGCACGATACCGATGGTTAGCTTTTTGCCGTCTAGCAGCTGCGTTTCACTATTGCCTTTGTCTGCGCCAAACATGTTTGCGTCCTGTCTGAAGTTTGAGGGTTGTCTTGCCCGGCAAAGGGCTCGAAGCGGTTGGCGTTTCGGTCAGCTTTCGATGAAGCCCGTCACTTCCAGTCCATAGCCCGCCATGCTGGGCATGCGGCGAGGCGTTCCCATCAGCTGCATCTTGTGCACGCCGCATTCCCTCAAAATCTGGGCGCCAACGCCGTAAGTCCTGAGGTCCATGCGACCCCGTCCAGGAGCGTGCGCTGCGCGCGCCGTGCCCTCGAACTGGTCCAGCAACTGATCCGCCGTTTCCCCGCAGTTGAGCAGTACGGCAACGCCTTTACCTGCTTGCTCCAGGTGACGCAGGCTGCGTTCCAGGCTCCAGCTGTGCATGGATCGACCCACTTCCAGTGCGTCCAGTACAGACAATGGTTCGTGAACCCGAACGGGCACGCTTTCGTCTTCACCCCAAGTCCCCTTGACCAGCGCCAGGTGCAAGGCGCCGCTGGGGCCGTCGCGGAACGCGAGGGCATCAAACTCGCCGAAAGCAGTTTGCATGCGGCGCTTTGCGGCCCGGGTGATCAGGCTTTCGGTTCGGCTACGGTACTCGATCAGGTCGGCAATCGTCCCGATCTTGAGCCCATGCTCTGCCGCAAACAACTGCAAGTCGGGTAGCCGGGCCATGGTGCCGTCATCTTTCATGATTTCGCAGATCACCGACGCAGGGGAGCAGCCAGCCATTGCGGCCAGGTCGCAGCCAGCCTCGGTATGGCCTGCACGCATGAGCACGCCACCTTCCACTGCCTGAAGGGGGAAGACATGGCCAGGTTGAACCAGATCGGTCGCTTTGGCCTCAGGCGCCACAGCCACTTGCACGGTTCGCGCGCGGTCGGCGGCAGAGATGCCGGTGGTCACGCCTTCAGCGGCTTCAATGGAAACCGTAAATGCAGTGCCCATCGAGGTGCCATTGCGTTGCACCATCGGCGGCAGCTGCAGGCGTTCACACGCCTCTTTGCGCAGTGTCAGGCAGATCAGACCACGGCCGAATCGGGCCATGAAGTTGATGGCGTCTGCGGTGACGTGATCTGCCGCCAGGACCAGATCACCCTCATTTTCGCGATCTTCTTCGTCTACCAAAACGACCATCTTGCCGGCAGCCAGATCGGCGACGATCTCTTCCACCGGAGAGATGTTCACCGGACCGAGTTGTTCAGGAGCGTTCATGCGATGTTGTCCTTGGATGTCGCACCAGGGGCAGTCAGCATACGCTCCACGTACCGGGCGACAGTGTCAATTTCCAGGTTGACGGGCGTGCCGGCCTTGAGCCGGCCCAGCGACGTGTTCTCTACCGTATGCGGGATCAGGTTGATGCTGAATTCGCAGCCGGCAGTTATGTCGGCAATTCGATTGACCGTCAGGCTCACGCCATTGACGGTGATGGAGCCTTTGTAGGCCAGAAACCTGCCCAGGTCTGTTGGCGCGAGAATGCGCAACTCCCAGCTTTCACCTACGCGCTCGAACAGGGTCACTTTTCCGACCCCGTCCACATGACCCGAGACGATGTGTCCGCCCAGCCGGTCGTGTGCATGCAAGGCCTTCTCCAGGTTGACGGTATTGCCCGGTTGATCGAGACCCGCCGTCTTGGCCAGTGATTCAGCGGAGATGTCGATGGTGAACTGCCTGGCGGACAAGTCAATTGATGTGACCGTCATGCACGCGCCGTTAAGCGCAATGCTGTCGCCCAGACCCACGTCGTCGAGGTAGCCTGGCGGCGCCTCAATTGAAAGCCGCCTGCCATGATCCAAAGAGCTTCCCAGGTCGTTGAGAGCGGCGATGCGCCCCACGCCGGTGATGATGCCGGTAAACATGGCGGTATTTTCGCAGGGTTTCGGGCGTCCTCGGTCCGCCGAGGGACTTTGGGGTAAAAAAAATCCCGGATCGATCCATTTCTCAGCAGCGGATCGGTCAGGCCTGCAGAAATCGGTCCCTTTCGGGAAGTCGGGCGAGTACCCGAAGGTCTGGTCCGATGTTTCTGGTGTCCACCATCTCCATTCGCTTAGCGTCCTCAAGGTGTGTCAGGGTCGGAAGATTAAGCAATGGCAGCCCAGGGCCAAGCAGGACTGGCGCCTGGTAGAGCAGAAGCTCATCCACCAGATCAGCCGACAGCATTGCGCCTCCGAGGGTCGGTCCCGCTTCCACATGCAACTCATTGGTCTCACCTTCAGCGGCCAGCCAGTTCATCAGTGCGTTCAGGTCAATACGGCCGGTAGAGGAGGGCATCTTGCATAAATGTGCGCCAGCTGCCTGCAGCGCATTGACGTTCGCATCATCGACCTTCGAGCCATGCACCACCGTCACGGTACGTCCGTTGCCCTGGGGCGGGTTTTGGAACAAACGGGCGCCTGGCGGCGTGCGCAAATGGCTGTCTACAACCACCAATTGTGGCTGTCTGGCTGTTGGCACCTCCCGCACATCCAGCATCGGGTCGTCTGCCAGCACCGTTCCTACGCCAGTGAGGACCCGGCAAGCGCGTGCGCGCCAGGCATGCCCGTCGGCCCGAGATTCCTGGCTGGTGATCCACTGACTTTCTCCATTGGTCAGCGCAGTTTTCCCGTCCATGGACGCGGCCAGCTTTAATCGGACCCAAGGGCGCTTGCGAATCATTCGGCTGAAGAATCCTATGTTCATCTCGCGCACTCCCTGAGCTTCGAGGCTCGCCAGCGGCGAGACCGTCACCCCTATGCCCGCGGCTCTCAGTCGTGCCACCCCTTCCCCTGCGACGAGTGGATTGGGATCCAGCGTCGCGATGTACACCTGTGCAATGCCTGCGGCCACAAGTGCGTCGCAACACGGGGGTGTGCGGCCGTGATGGGAGCAGGGCTCCAACGTGACGTAGGCCGTACTGCCCTCGGTCCTGTGCCCTGCAGTCTTCGCTTGGTGAATCGCCACGACTTCAGCATGCGGTCCTCCCGCCTCCTGAGTGGCACCTTCGCCGATCACCGTGCCATCCTCAGACACCAGAACGCAGCCAACCCTGGGGTTGGGCGACGTGAGGTTAAGGACCGACTCCGATAGTTCTATTGCTCTGCGCCAGATGCTTGGGTGGTAAGTTGACATGTGAAGATTGGCTTGCAGCAGGTCGATGACTCCTCTGAAGCCGCCTGAGCGATGCGGTTGAACAGACAAAAGGTGGGACTGGCTGTGGACGCGAAACTACGAATTTTGTTTTATGGTTCACATCTGTTAAGTGGGGTTGACCGTCCATCTTTGGGAACCCCCCACTCGTCTCAAGGGTTGCGTGCCGCGCCTTCGAAGCACTGTATTCTTCACAGTATGAAGTTGTTAAGCACATATGCCGCGTTGAGCGGACATTAATCCATGAAGACGCAGACAGGCTTTACCGCAATTGAAATGATGGTGGCAGTGGCTATCCTCGCCATCTTGGTGGGGATTGGCATTCCTAGCTTCCGGATGGTCATTCAGCGCGCGCAGATCACGGCCGTTGCAAATGATGTCGTTAGCGCGCTTCAGCTTGCGCGAAGCGAAGCTGTGAAGCGAGGAGTCCCGATTGTTGCATGTTCCAGTAACGATCAATCCACCTGCGGAGGAGGCTGGACGGACGGCTGGGTGGTTCGGGACAATGCCGGAGCTGCCCCTCCTTTTCGGGTTTGGCCGGCTACGCGTGCTGGTGTAGGCGTAGTCGTTGGAGGCGTCGTTGAATTTAATGCGCTTGGCGGGGTTTCCAATGCACAGTGTTTCCAGATTTCCTTGGATTCGTTGACGCGCTTCGTTGGTGTGGGCCCTTCCGGGCGAGTGGCATCGTCCAGCGTGGCTTGTCCTTAAGACTGAATTGGTACGAGTGATGAACACAAATCAACTACGGAATGTTACCCGAGGAACTGGCGTTGTCCATCGTACGAAGGTAAGGCGTCAAGTGGGGGCAACTTTGATCGAGGTGCTGGTTGCTGTCGTAGTACTGGCATTTGGCGTTGTAGGAATGGCCGGAATGCAGTTTGCGGGCATCAAATACAACCACAGCGCGTCGCTTCGGTCTCAGGCTACGAGCCTAGCCTACGATCTGGCCGACAGGGCGCGAGCCAATCTGGCGGCATGCAATGCAGTTGCCTGTGTGTATGAGACGCCTCTTGGTGCGAGCTTTGATGGAAATGCAGCTGAAGCATGTGGTCAGCCGTTGGTGGGTGCTGTCGGCACTGCTGCCCTCGCAGCGAGTGACGTGAATCAGTGGAAAAGCTGTGTAGAGAACGCTCTGCCTGGAGCACAAGCTTTGGCGGTACGCCTTCCAGCCAATACGGACTTTGCAGACCAGTGCGGAATCACGCACACCGCAACCGGTATTGAGACTTTTGTCGTTGAAGTTAATTGGAATGACAGTCGGCTTCGAGGTGGAGCCAATGCTCGAGACTGCGTGGTAGTGCGAACCGAGGTGAGGCCCATCTGATATGAAAAATTTCGCTAACCGCGCTCGCTCTGTCAGGCGGCAAGTGGGCCTGACCCTTGTGGAGTTGATGATCGGCGTAGCCTTGGGGCTGCTGATTTTGGCGGCAATTTTGTATGTGTTCGCTGGAAGTGTAACGAGCTATCGTCAGCAGGAGTCACTTTCCGTTGTGCAAGAGTCTGGCCGAATCGCGCTTGAAATTGTCAACCGCGACCTCCGAATGACGGGGAATCCTGGTTGTGGAAATCTGGCTACCTTAGAACACAAGTCTCCAGATTTCAGCAATGCAGTGGCTCTCACGCCTGCTCCCTCCGGAGCGGCAGCCGCTCCTGATTCCTTGACATTGGTAATGGGGAGCGCCGATTTCGCTGTGGTGTCGAACTCGCCTGCCGTGGACCAGGTGCTATTGGTCGACGCGACGCCTCTTGGCAATATCTCGCCTGGGGATAGATTGCTCTTTTCAGACTGCGTCACTACGGATGTCATGACGGTCGCAGCGGTTGCAGGCAACTTGATATCTGGATCCGCGATTTCGAAACAGTATCCGGCTGGGGCCAAGGTTACGCGTTTAGACACGGTGACTTACTCTGTGGGTGCAGGTGAGCTTTTGCGCAATGGGCAAGCAATAGCGACCTCGGTCGAGAATTTGAAGTTTTACTACGGGATCTCGGACGGGGTAGTTCGGTCTGCAACTCGCTATGAAGCAGATCCAGCTCCAGCGGATATAGGCGGTATCGTGTCCGTCAAGTTTTCTTTGACATTGGCCGAAGGCCGGCCAGCAGCTCGCCAAGTCTTTTCGTCTACTGTAGCGTTACGTAATCGCGCGCCTTGAATGATACTGAGGTCGATACTCATGGACACCCGAAGTAGCTATATCTGTCATCTGCATCGCCGTCGTCACCCGAGACCAAGTTCGCGTTCAGGTCAACGTGGAGCCGTTCTGGCGATCGGTCTGATCTTGTTGGCTGTATTGACGCTTTGGGGCGTCCAGGCAATGAGAAGCAACGTTTCGCAGGAGAGAATGGCGTTCAACATGCGCGAGCGCAATGTTGCATTTCAAGCTGCCGAGGCTGCTCTCCGAGTAGGCGAGGCAACTGGGCCTTTCGATGGATCAGGAGTCCCGCTTGCGGACCCAATGAATTGGGGCACGGGGGAGGAAACCGGGACGCTGCCTGCATTTGATGGGGATTTGTCTGCTGACCCCAGATACCACATAGGCCCGCCTCAATATGTGCGAGTCGGGGTGATAATTCCGCCGGAATTTCGATTGATATACCCGGTTGGGGCTTATGCGCAGGGATCTCAGCCAGGAAGCATCGTGATTTTGCAGTCCGGGTTTGAACCGGGCAACTAACAGCAAGTAGGCAGTCTTTTGTATTGTCGCTAAGTATTGATTGATTTAGCAGATTTTTGCTAAAGCAGTTGGGAGCATCGAGATGAATTTGACAAGATTTTTCCAGTGGGCACCCTATGGCGCAGCTGGAGTAGCCTTAGCGCTAGGCGTGCATACCGCGGCGTCGGCGCAAGTCTCCGCAGCCGACAAGCCGCTATTCCTTTCATCGGGCGTTGATCCAAACATCATGTTTGTCCTGGATGACTCTGGGTCCATGCACTGGGAAGTCACGCCCGACGACTACGTTCGCCCGCGTTTCGTGTTTCGACGTGTCGCCGGTATGTACGGAGGCGCCGACTATGATGATTACACGACGTCTGTGCGATATAACGCAGGAAACTTCGATGAGCGCACCACTGCGCGTGCTTATCGCTCATATGCATTAAATCGTTCTTACTACAATCCTGCTGTGACCTATCGGCCTTGGTCGCGTGAGGACGGGTCGCTGTTTCCCAATGCTGTTCCTACCGCCGCGTTTCATCACCCTGCTCGCACAGGACTTGGAACGCGCAATCTCACTGTTAACAACACTGAAAACACTCGCTGGATATATCGAAATCAAACTGGCGGATTGTTCTGGTCTGAGGTAGGCAGTGGTTGGCAAAACGCCACTCACTATCCTGCCGTGTATTTTCGACACAATGGTGGCGCGCTTTGGGATGCTGCCAACTACACACAGGTCAATATCATCGCATCTACGCCTACTTACACAGGTGATGGTCGCGCAAACCGCACGGATTGCGTTGCAGGCATTTGCACGTACGCTCAAGAGATCCAGAACTTTGCCAATTGGTATACATATTACCGTTCTCGAATGTTGGCGGCGCAGGCCGGTATCGGACGCGCGTTCTCTTCGCAGTCGGACTCCATGCGAGTGGGATTCGGCGCCATCAACAAGGGCGATTCCACCATTGATGGGGTGAACACCGAGACAGTGATTCGTGGTGTCCGAAAGTTTGAAGGAGCTGACCGCATAGCGTTTTTCAACGAGTTGTACTCTGGGGTGTGGAATCCAGCGAATACCCCCCTTCGACGTGCGCTCGACGACGTGGGGCAGTATTTCAGCAGAGATGATAACCGCGGCCCTTGGGGGGAAAGGCCGGGCACTAATGATAGCTCTGATCACTTGCAGTGCCGCCAGAGCTACTCCATTCTCATGACAGACGGCTACTGGAATAGTAGTCAGGCATCAACCGCTGGGGCTCGGCTAAACGTGGACAACTCCTCCGGGTCGACAATTACAGACCCTGGTCCGCCAGTTCAGTCATTTCAGTATTCGCCATCGAGTCCCTTCTCCGATAGCCATAGCAATACTTTGGCAGACGTTGCCATGTACTACTGGTCGCGCGACCTTCGCCCCGATTTGGATAACAAGGTTCCAGTAAACAGTGAAAATCCAGCCTTTTGGCAGCACATGGTGACCTATGGCGTTGGCCTTGGTGTGTCGGGATCGGTAGATCCGGACGTCGCGTTTGGGGCAATTGACGCATCTCCTCCTGTGAATATCACCTGGCCAGATCCGGCGACCAGCAACTCGGCGAAGATCGACGATCTGTTGCATGCCGGTGTCAACAGTCGCGGCGGTTTCTTCTCTGCGGGCGATCCAGAGACGTTTGCCAATGAGTTGACTTCTGTATTGTCCAATATCGTGGCGCGAGTCACTTCGGCATCTGCGTCTTCAGCAGCCAGCTCTTCGACTCTGCAGAGTGATACGCTCATCTACAACTCAAAGTTTCGCAGCACAGACTGGTCTGGGTCCATAGAGGCACGTCAGTTGGATGCGTACGGCTTGCCCGACAAGTCTGCCGCTGGACTGGTATGGGACGCCGAACTGGTTTTGGACGCTCGCACCCCTGCGTCGCGAAAGCTGTTCACAAGCGATGGTGCGGGGAATCCTGTGCCTTTGCAGCTGGCCTCGCTGAGCGCCGCTCAATTGACCGCATTGGACGTAAATCCCTCGGGAGCACCTACGTCGTCGGCGACAGCCGCTGATCGAATCAACTGGCTTCGTGGAACTGATCATCCAGAGTTGAGATCGCGCTTGGTGGATGGCGTAACTCGCCGAGTGGGTGACATTATCAGCTCTGACCCTCAGTTCATGTACCAACGCGATTTTGGATACGTCTTGCTGCCAGGTGCAGAAGGGACCAGCTATCAAACCTTCCGGCAGAGTTCAGCGTATAAAACTCGCCCAGAAGTCCTGCTGGTCGGCACAAATGGAGGCATGTACCACGCGTTCCGGGCGGAGTCGGGAGACGAGCTTTTCGCATATGTACCGAGTGAGCTGTTGCTTCCCGGAACATCTGGTACGCATGCTCAGATAAATGAGCTGATGCGCCCCGACTACGATCATCGCTACTTTGTAGACGGAAGCTCTATCATCTCTGACGTTTACATTGGAGGACAATGGCGAACGACAGCGGTGGGTACGATGGGCGCTGGCGGTCGGACAGTTTTTGCGCTGGATGTGACCAATCCGCTGAGCTTTGGCCCATCGAACGTGCTTTGGGAATTCAAGTATGCTCCGAACGCTTGCACCGCCGACCCGTCTGGTGGTGGCGGCAGTACCGCCTGTCGTGATATAGGTTTTGGCGTCACGGATCCGAAAGTTGTTCGGATGCCCAACGGACGTTGGGCGGCAGTTTTCGGCAACGGATACAACAGTTTCGATCACCGTGCCAGGCTGATGGTCGTGGATATGCAGACTGGTCGGTTGATGTACAACCTGCTCGTTCCTGACAACACAGGTGCTGCCGGCGTAGCGAGTGCGTCCAACCCCAATGGGCTATCTCCGGCTGAAACCACGGATTGGCCGAGCAACAACCTCAATTTGGCGAACGCTTATGCTGGGGATCTTCTTGGCAATATGTGGCGATTTGACTTCACTGCTGCCTCACCGACCATCCGGCGTGTTTTCACGGCTTTCGACGGTGCCGGAGTTCGGCAGAGCATTCAGGCTCGCCCACGAGTAGCCTTGAAGCCGGATTCAGCCTCAGATATCGTTGTGCTATTCGGCACAGGTAGTTACTTCCGGGTGAATGACGATACCTCAACGCAGGTACAAACCTTCTACGGAATTTTCGATACCCCGTCGCCCAGTGGATCTCCTCCAACTCGTTCCAGCCTTTTGGAGCAGACGATTACCTCGAACTTGACACCTGTAACCGTTGGGTCTGTTACTTATGAGCCTGGTTCGCTGCGTTCTCTGACTCAACTTGCATTGACTAATCAGCCAGGTTGGAGAGTCGATTTGCCTGCGACCGGAGAGCGCGTTATCAGTGCAGGCACATTTCCAAGCGGACCCGTCCAGAATGACATTCGGTTCGCGACCTTGATTCCAGAAGTGGATCCTTGCAGTTCAGGTCGCACTGGTTTTGTGATGAGCGTTTCGCTGATGGCTGGTGGTCTGCCTAATCAGGCCGCCTTCGACATCGACAGAGACGGTGTCATCGGATCGACCCCGTCGAATCCATCGCCTCCAGATGTTCTCTATGCAGGCCTGGAAGGAGGCAATGGTGAGACCCCGTTGACTATTAGGCGGCCGGACGATAGTTCTGGGCCTCCTACTCCTCCCAATCCCGGCCCTTCGGACCCGCCTCCAGGTTGTACTAAGGACTGTCTGTATGACGAGGATGGTAATTTGATTGCGTCGGGATCCAACACGGCAGGACCACTGGGTCGTCAATCGTGGCGCCAATTGCGTTAAGTGGAAGGAACGTCAATGAAGAAAATCTTCTTTTGTGCCGGTATTGCACTTTCATTGCTGGCGGTGCAGTCAGGCTTTGCGCAGCAACCCCTCGGCCCAGAAACCGAAATTCGTGGACGTGTTGAACAGTGGGCCCCTGGTAGCAGCAGGATCAAGGTCGATGGTCATGCGTATCGGATGTCTAAGGGGGTTCAAGTGATAGACAAAAGGGCAAAAGTCCTACCGCTGCATGCTGTCAGAGCCGGTAGTCTCGTGGGGGTGGTTATCTCCGACGACGTTGTCACGCACGTAGTGGTCAATCCCGGCGAGGAGCCAACTTTGGACGGGTCGCATCAATGAAGAAACTTGGACAATCGATGAGCTCGGTCCATCGGGAAGCAGGCTTTACCTTGATTGAGGTAATGATCGTGGTTGCGGTGGTCGCCATCTTGGCTTCCTTGGCATATCCGGCCTACGATGAATCGCGCATGCGCGCAGCCAGGGCTGACGCGCAGTCCGACATGATGGTTCTTGCTCAGATTAGCGAACGGTTCTTTACTGAGAACAATCGGTACGATCAGACCCGAGCTGGCGTAGCGTACGCACTGCCATTTAACCAGAGCCCCCGCACTGGTGTTGGCGTGAAATACAACATTGTTTTCGCGACTGGAGCTGCTGGTCAGACCTATACTTTGCAAGCGGTTCCGGTTGGGAAGCAAGTTGCAGATGCATGCGGTACCTTGACTATCAACCAACTTGGTGTGACAACGCCCGCCCTTGGAACCAACGGGCGGCCTTGTTGGTAAGGGGCTAGTTGTCTTGCACTTCGTTCACGGGGGATGGCCTAGCATTTAGCATCTCGTCCGTCATTTCGATTAAGGGCGCTTCTCACTACAGGTTGGGGTATTGTGTTTAGACCGCTTCTTCTACATTTCCTCCCGGGAGGAAATCATGAAGAAGCAGTCAGGCAAATCAGGGATACATACAGTCGCGTCGGGGTTCACACTTCTCGAATCGGTCACGACACTGGCCATTCTGGCGGTGTTGTTGGGCATCGCTATCGGGCCATTTGGCCGAATGATCGAGATGAGCCGGCTCAAGTCGCTCACCAACGACTTGCTGGTAGACGTTCACCTGGCCCGCTCAGAAGCCATACGTCTTGGCAAGAGAGTGGCATTGTGTGCAGCAAAGTCGCAAACGTCGTGCTCAAACGATGGTGCAGATTCCGGGTGGCACCAGGGATGGATGATGTTCGTCGATGCCAACAACAGTGGCACACGCGAGCCTGAGGAACCGCTGCTCAGGTTTCACATGCCAGTGCCCGAAGGGTGGCGGATTTCAGGCAACCAACCTGTCGCGAAGTATGTCTCGTACGACTCTCTTGGTGCAACGCGGATGCGCAGCGGTGCCTTTCAGGCAGGCACTTTCACCGTGTGCAAGCTCGAATCACTCACTGGCAAAGCCCGCAAACTGGTGATCAACAGCGTGGGGCGTCCTCGCGTCGAAGAAGCAGACGGCGCCATGTGCCGTTGACTGTTGCGGACTGCAAGTGAGAGGCCTATTTCTGCACGCCTTCGACAAACGTCTTAAAGTCGTCCACGTCTTCGAAACTTCTGTAGACGCTGGCAAAGCGTACATAGGCGACCTTGTCGAGCTTCTTGAGCTCACGCATCACCATTTCGCCAATCTTGTTGGCGGGAATCTCCCGGTCTCCGAGGTTCAGCAGCTTTTCTTCGATTCGTTCGATGGCTGCGTCCACCTTCTCAGTGCTGACCGGGCGTTTGCGAAGGGCAAGACTGAAGGAGCCACGGAGTTTGGCGGGCATGTAGTCCACTCGCCGACCGTCCTTCTTGACCACCGCAGGGAAACTGACCTCAGGGCGCTCATAGGTGGTGAATCGCTTCTCGCAGTGACCACACTTGCGGCGACGACGGATGAAATCGGCTTCTTCCGACACGCGGGTCTCCACGACTTGGGTGTCGAGATGACCACAGAAAGGGCATTTCATTGATGACCTCCACTCAAACAAAGAAGGGGCTCTCCAGCCCCTTCAATGTGATGACTTCCCGTCATTTATAGACCGGGAAGCGCGCCGTCAATGCATTGACCTTGGCTCGCACCGCTTCGATATTGGCGGGATCGCGAGGATTGTCCAGCACATCGGCCAACAGGTTGGCCGTCAGGCGGGCTTCTTCATCCTTGAAGCCGCGGGTGGTCATTGCCGGAGTGCCAATACGAACACCGCTGGTCACGAACGGCTTTTCCGGGTCGTTCGGAATGGCGTTCTTGTTGATGGTCATGTGAGCACTGCCCAGCACGGCTTCGGCTTCCTTGCCGGTGATGCCCTTGGAACGCAGGTCAACCAGCATCACGTGGCTTTCGGTACGGCCGGAAACAATGCGCAGGCCACGCTGGGTCAGCGTCTCGGCCACGATCTGTGCGTTTTTGACGACTTGCTGCTGGTATGCCTTGAATTCCGGGCTGAGGGCTTCCTTGAATGCCACCGCTTTGGCTGCGATGACGTGCATCAACGGGCCTCCCTGCAATCCAGGGAAGATAGCGCTGTTGATGGCCTTTTCATGCTCTGCCTTCATCAAGATGATGCCGCCGCGCGGGCCTCGCAGGCTTTTGTGGGTGGTGGAGGTCACCACGTCGGCAAAAGGCACCGGATTGGGGTAAACACCGGCGGCGATCAGACCGGCGTAGTGGGCCATGTCGACCATGAAAATGGCTCCGACTTCCTTGGCAACATTGGCAAACCGTTCGAAATCGATGCGCAGGCTGTAGGCTGAGGCGCCGGCCACAATAAGCTTGGGCTTGTGTTCGCGCGCCTTGGCTTCCATGGCGTCGTAATCGATCTCCTCCTTGTCGTTCAGACCGTATGAAACCACGTTGAACCACTTGCCTGACATGTTCAAGGGCATGCCGTGGGTCAGGTGTCCTCCTTCCGCCAGGCTCATGCCCATGATGGTGTCACCAGGCTGGAGGAAGGCTAGGAAGACGGCCTCGTTGGCGGAGGCGCCGCAGTGCGGCTGAACGTTGGCCGCGTCCGAGCCAAAGATTTGTTTGATCCGGTCGATCGCCAGTTGTTCGGCCACGTCCACATGCTCGCAACCGCCGTAGTAGCGCTTGCCTGGATAGCCTTCAGCGTACTTGTTGGTGAGTTGGGTGCCCTGTGCCGCCATCACAGCGGGGGAGGCGTAGTTTTCGCTGGCGATCAGCTCGATGTGGTGCTCTTGACGGGCATTCTCAGCTTGGATGGCAGCGAAAATCTCGGGATCGGTTTGCTCGATGAGGATGTTGCGGTCGTACATATCGGATTTGGCAGTCGATGGAGGTTGACCCCGCGCAATCGTCGAGAGCGACGGCCGGCGGGTGCTGCCCAGGCGAACGGCGGAACACCCTTGAAGGGTGGCGCGCTTCCCAGTGGTTGTCCCGAGCATGGAGTGCCGCCATTGCAGCTTGATGTCGGGGGGCCACGTCAGCCGTTGGTCAGAGGTTTGTTCGGGACATCCATCTGCCAAGCCTATCGCCAGTTGCGCACCGCGCTATTTTAGCGGAGTCCCTGGCAACCTGCAGGTTCGCGGTGTGGCAGCTTGAATACAGTATCAAGCCGAGACCATCCAGGAACATCGCTTCAATAGGGGCGCCTC
>JBNKNN010000231.1:0-9635 GCA_050293865.1 Hydrogenophaga sp.
GGGATCGTGGTGATGGCGCCCTGGATACTGCCCGGCGTCAGCCTGACCCGCCGCCACCTGGTGGCCGCCCTGACTGGTTTCGTCGGTGCGGCATTGGCCATTCTGGGCCGGGACAGCGGCGATGCAGTGGGCGCAGACGGCGCGCCGCTCTGGGCCTGGGGCTACTTGCCGGCCATGGCGTCCGCCTTCATCTGGTCGACCTACTCGCTGTTGACCAAGCGCGTGCGCCCTTTCCCCACAGCTGCCATCGGCGGCTTTGCGCTGGTCTCTGGCCTGCTGTCGCTCGCTTGCCACTGGGCGCTGGAACCTGCCGTGGCGCTCAGCGCACAAGACTGGGCCTTGATCGCCCTGCTGGGCCTGGGCCCTCTGGGCGGCGCATTTTTCCTGTGGGACGCAGCGCTCAAACGCGGCGATGCACGGCAGATCGGCGTGATCAGTTTTCTGACCCCACTCCTGTCCACCTTTGTACTGTTGGCCCAGCAAGGCCAAACGCCGAACGCATCCATCGTGCTGGCCACAGTATTGATCGTAGGGGCAGCGGTGGTGGCAACGCGACGCGGCTAGGGGCGCTCCCCGCCACAACAATTCCCTCAGTCGTCGATCAAAGCCGCTGGATCTTCCGCACTCAGCACACTCTGCGCCCAGGCCTTCAAGCGCTCGGTGTCGCTGCGCAGGA
Organism: Hydrogenophaga sp.; assembly: GCA_050293865.1. Taxonomy (GTDB): domain Bacteria; phylum Pseudomonadota; class Gammaproteobacteria; order Burkholderiales; family Burkholderiaceae_C; genus Hydrogenophaga. The sequence continues at coordinate 677 of JBNKNN010000231.1, forward strand.
TTTGCTGTTTGACGGCCAGCACTTGAGAGGGATGCATGGAAAAACTGCGCAGGCCCAAGCCGAGCAACAAGCGAGTCATGTGAACGTCACCCGCCATTTCGCCGCAAACGCTCACACTCTTGCCTTGAGCGTGGCACATGGCGATGGTGCTGGCAAGGAGCTGGAGTATTGCCGGATGCACAGGGTCAAACAAATGGGCCACCGATTCATCGGCACGATCTATTGCCAGCGTGTATTGGATGAGGTCGTTGGTACCAATGGAAAGGTAGTCGAAATAGCGAAGGAACAGAGGCACCGTCAATGCAGCGGCCGGTACCTCGATCATGGCCCCGAGCTTGGCCGCGCCGAATGGCACACCCTCTTCCGAGAGCTGCTCTTTGGCACGTTCGATCAAGGCCAGGGTTTGCTTGATCTCCGAGGCATGGGTGAGCATGGGCACCAGCAGGTTCACCGGGCCGTGCGCAGCCGCACGCAAGATGGCTCGCAGTTGCGTGACGAACATGGCCGGCTCCGTTAGGCTCCATCGAATCGCTCGCAACCCCATGGCGGGGTTCAGGTGGTCCTCTCGCGTCGCTGACTCTCGGTCAAGCGGCTTGTCCGCGCCGACATCTATGGTTCGGATGGTCACAGGCAATCCGCGCAGGCCTTTCACCACAGAACGGTATGCGCGATATTGCTCGTCCTCATCGGGCAACTTGCCGCTTCGCCCCATGAACAGGAATTCGGTACGAAAAAGGCCGACGCCCACAGCTCCCGCCTTGAGGACGGCTTCCACGTCACCGGGCTGCTCGATGTTGGTTAACAGCTCAACCTTCTCTCCGTCAACGGTCACAGCAGGGGTGTTGCGCAGGCGGGAAAGGCGCTCGCGCTCCTGAATACCCTTGCGTTGGCGCTCGCCATATTCGGCCAGAACAATGGGCGATGGGTCCACCACCACCACGCCGGCATCGCCGTCGATGATGACCCAGTCGTCCTGCTTGATCAGGTGGCTGGCTGAGCGAGCGCCCACCACGGCAGGAATATCCATGCTACGGGCGACGATGGCGGTATGCCCCGTCTTGCCGCCCACATCCGTCACAAAGCCGGCGAATGCGCTTTGCTTGAACTGCAACATATCGGCGGGCGACAAATCGTGTGCAATCAGCACCAGCGGTGCCTCCGGCACCACGGCAGCAGGCTGAGCCGCCAACAACGTCGACTCGGGGAAACCGGAATCAGCCGGCTCAGCGGAATCTACGGGCGAGCCCACGCCACGCATGGCGCGCAAGACACGTTCCACCACTTGTTCGAGGTCGGCCTTGCGCTCGCGAAGATACGGGTCATCCATCTCTTCGAACTGGCGCGCCAGCACGTCGAGTTGGGCCGTCAGCGCCCATTCGGCGTTGTAGTGACGCTCTTCGATCCAGTTCTTGACGGCAAGTGTCATCTGCTCGTCCTGGAGCAGCATGAGGTGAACGTCGAGTAGCGCTGCCAATTCCGGATGAGCCTCGGCTGCGGCCGAGCCCTGCATGGCCGCCTGTACACGGGTGATCTCTTCGACCACCGCGTTGCGCGCCACTCGCAGCCGATCGATTTCCGAGTCGACCTGTTCGGCAGCAACGAAGTAGTGGGCCACATCGAGACGACTGGACGCCACGATGACCGCACGGCCTATCGCAATGCCCCGAGAAACCGCCAGACCATGAACCGTGAAACTCATTTCAAGCAGACCTCAACGATATCAATGCGTCGACCACTCAGGCCTTGCCAGAGAAAGTCGATCCGGCGCAGCGACGCTCCAAGGCAAGTCAGCCTCCTCGGGGGGCAGCGACCCGCAAAGCGGCGGAACATGGGGGCCATCTCCTCTGACACGAGGGCCGGTTCGACTCGCCGCAGGGCCGCCCCAAGGCGAGTCAGCCCCCTCGGGGGGCAGCGACCCGCAAAGCGGCGGAGCGTGGGGGCCGTCATTCACTCTCCCTCGCCAAATTTGTCATTGATCAGTTCGACCAACGCCTCCATCGCTTGTTGCTCGTCCTCTCCATTGGTCTCGATTTCGACATTGCTGCCGATACCAGCAGCAAGCATCATGACACCCATGATGCTTTTTGCATTGACGCGGCGATCCGCTCGCGAGAGCCAGACTTCGCATTTGTGGCTGCCAGCCAGCTTGGTGAGCTTGGCTGACGCTCGCGCATGAAGCCCGAGCTTATTGCTGATGGTGACGGTGGTCTTGATCATGAGTGGATCGTCTGGCCTGATTCTGGGGAGCGGTCACCGCCACAGGCACAACGCCCTGGGTGCCACCCATGACCGCACGAGAGACAAGTGCCTCCAGCGGTTCGTGCCGGTAGGACACGGTTCGCAGCAACATGGGCAGATTGACACCGGCAATCAAGCGGGCGCGAACGCCGTCGACCAATTTTTGGGCCACGTTGCAAGGCGTGGCACCGAACACGTCGGCCGTGACGAGCACGCCTTCGGTGTCAAGCTGCTGCATGAGCAGGCGCGCCTGCGCCAGCGTTTCTTCGGGCGGTACATTCGGCTGCACGTCGAGCGCAGCGACGGCATCTGCACTGTCCGGGAAGACATGCAGCACGCATTGACGCATGGCGGAAGCCAGCGGCGCGTGCGCAATGATAAGGATGCCGTTCATACCTTGAGTTTAGCCCTGCTCCCTGGCGTTCCAGCGCGCAAGACCCTGACGAAACAGCATATATGCACACAAACTGCATAAAAGGAACACCGCCATGGCGCTTCGATAGGCATCCACCGGGCTCAGGCCCAACCAGCCAAAGGCGTCAACGGCGAGCCCTATGGCCCACTGCATACAGAAGATGCCGGCAAACAGCACAAGGTTGAATGACGAGAGCGCGCGTCCCGCAGCGGCCGCCGGCATGGCCATGGCCACGGCGGGCTGGGCCAGGGATCCGGGGGTGCATGCCACGCAAAACGCTGCCCACCAGGCCCAACCTGCCGCCGACCCCAGCCAGATGATCGCAGCCAGTATCAGATAACTCAGCGGCAGTCCGTAGGCCATCAGGCGGTCCGCTGGCCAACCCCTGCTCGACAAGTGAGGATTCACAATCCCCCATAGCCAGAATGCCAACAACATGGTGAGGTTGATGGCAAACAAACCTGCAGCCGTCTGCTCAGCCGACTGCCCTGTCACCTGATTCAGCCAGGGACCAGCCCAAAGGGTTTGGATGGCAATCATGCCACCGTACTGCACGAACCCCAAAGGCGCCATGAGGCGAAAGTAGGGATGACGCCAGATGTCGGTCAGTTGCAAGTTCCTCTCATGTGGCGTCTGGCCACCCGCAGTTGGCGCTTCCTCGGATGACCACGACGGTACGGCCATTCGAAGCAGCACAATGGCAAAGACCAGCGCTACTGCCAAGACCCAGAAGACACCTCGCCACCCCAACGCGGGAAGCGCCCACTGCACGGGCAGAGTAGACGCCAGCATGCCAAGTGAGCCCGTCATGAGCATCCAAGAGTTGGCACGCAACTGCATGCCAGGGGACAACCATCGGCGATAACCCGTCAGTGGAGCCATCAGGCATGCGCTCAAGCCCATGCCAAGCACCACTCGGGCGATCAGCAAACCAGCGAAGCCATCCACCAAGGAAAAGGCCACACTGCCCAACACTGCCACGATCAGGAAGGCGATTTCCACCCGCCGTGGGCCGTGCTTGTCAAGCCAGGCCCCCAGAGGCAGCTGGGTCAACGCGAAGCCAAGAAAGTAGCCTCCCGCCAAAAGACCCAGCTGATGGGCCTGCAAACTCAGTTCCTGGCTCAAGATCGGCGAGAGCGTGGCGGTCACAGCCCGCACTAGGGTGGAAATGAAGTATGCAAACGCAAACGCCAAAAAGAGCCACACAATCCGCCCCGGGGCTGGCCGGGATGCAAGCTCAGGACGAGGCGTGCGCTGCAGGAGCGACGCGGTCATGGAAGCAGCTTGAGTCCGGAAAAGAATGGCTCTACCGCCTTGTCGGGCAGCTCCTTGCCGTAGACCGCTGCCTGGTAGACCTTCGTACCCATCGCGAAATAGGCAACTTGCGCTTGAATGTCTGCACCGAGGTGGTCCCTGCCTTTGGTTTGCATCGTCTGCACAGTCGACGCACTGGCCAGCTCAAACGACCAGCCAGCAGCAGAGTCCTCGCGGCCTTGCCCATCGACTGCTTCTGCATGGAGCGACTTGCTGGAGGCCTGCGCCCAAGCCTCCAGCGCTGCTTTGGCGTCGGCCCCTTCAGGCAGGCTCGCCCAGGCCAAGGCATAGGTCTGATCGCCCGCGTTGCAGCTGTACATATGCAAGGTCGAAGCCATTGCGCGGGACAACGGCACGGCTCTTTCGGCCTCGTCCGGCTTGCAAGGGAACAATGCCAACAAAGACGCGCCATCTGGGCGAAGCTCCCGCCAGTTGTATGCCGGACTGCATCCGGCTGCGACCAACGCAATGAATGCCAGGGTCAAGGCCGCAAGTTGGTGACAGGGAGCGAACATTCGAATCAGTGACATGGCGGGAAGCTTGCAATCGACTGGGGTAATTCATCTAAGGAGGATGTGCCGATTTTCTGCCATCGAGGCAGCGATGTGCCCAAAGCTGACGCACAATGGGCGCATGAACGCTTTGGATGGTATCCGTATTCTCGATTGCTCGCGTGTCCTGGCAGGTCCATGGTGCACCCAAACCTTGGCTGATCTGGGCGCTGACGTTGTCAAAATTGAGCGTCCCGTCGGACCTCGCCACCCTGGTGGAGACGACACCCGTGGGTGGGGCCCCCCCTTTCTCAAGGGGCGCGATGGCGCTGACACGGCTGAGGCCGCTTACTATCTTGGCACCAATCGCAACAAGCGTTCAGTTACTTGCGATATTTCGCAGCCCGAGGGGCAGGAACTGATCCGTGCGCTGGCAGCCAAAGCCCACGTCTTTGTAGAGAACTACAAGGTTGGCGACATGGCCAGGTACGGTCTCGACTACGACAGTCTCAAAGTCGTCAATCCATCTTTGGTGTACTGCTCGATCACAGGTTTCGGACAAGCCGGCCCTTACAAGGACCGGCCGGGATACGACTACGCCATTCAGGGCATGGGCGGACTGATGAGCATCACGGGTGAGCGCGACGATCTGCCCGGCGGCGGCCCGCAAAAAGTGGGGGTGGCGGTCGCCGACTTGTTCACGGGTATGTATGCGACCGTAGCCATTCAGGCAGCGCTGCGGCATGCGGAACGGACAGGGGAAGGGCAGTACATCGACATGGCCTTACTGGACGCGCAAGTGGCCATGCTTGCCAATCTTGGTGCGAATTATCTCGTCCGTGGCAGGGAAGAAGGAAAGGTGCCCGGGCGCGCAGGCAATGCTCACGCCAATATCGTGCCCTATCAGGTCTTTGAAGTGGCGCCTGACGAAGACGGTGCCGCTCAATTCATTATCTTGGCCGTAGGGAACGATGGGCAGTTTGCGAAGTTCTGTGAGGTCGCGGGCTGCTCCGATCTCAGTCGGGACGAACGGTTCGCCCGCAACCCCGACCGAGTGCGACACCGGGCTGTTCTGGTGCCAATGCTGGAGCCCCTGATGAAGCAGCGTTCCAAGGCAGATTGGTTGTCGCAACTCGAAGCCGCCAAGGTCCCGTGCGGACCAATCAATGACCTGGCTGAAGTCTTTGCCGACCCGCAAGTGCTGGCCCGGAAGATGGTGCACCACTGGCAGCACCCCCACGCCGATGACCTGTGCCTGGTGGCGAGCCCATTGAAGCTCAGTGCAACCCCGGTTCGAACCGATTTGCCTCCACCGCTTCTTGGGCAACACACGGAGCAGGCCTTGTCCGACTGGCTGGAGATCTCTCCCGGTCACTTGGCGGATCTTCGCCAAAAGGGTATCGTCTGACCCATCTTTTTCATCGCTGGCCATGGCACGCTGTACCTGGAGATGTTCGTGATCCATCGACAGCCCGACGTGCAAGGCCAAGGGAGACCCTCGCCATGGATACCAGTGCTTCCGTTTCCGGCTTTCAGAGAAGCAGCAGTCATTCCAAGCTACCCAATGTGCAATCGCTTCGCGGTTCTGCCGAGGCGGCTGCAGGCAAAGGAGAGCCGCTGGTTGTGATGACCACGCTCAAGGGCTGCCCCTTTTGCGACGTGGTGCGCAACAGCCACCTGGGGCCGATGCGCGCGGCAGGTCAAGTCCATGCGCTTCAAGTTGACATCCTCGACCGAACCACAGCCGTTCAGGATTTCAGGGGTCAGAACACCACTCCGGCCGACCTCGCGCGACAGTGGGATGCCAAGTTCGCACCCACTGTATTGTTCTTTGCACCAGACGGCAAGGAAGTTGCCGAACGGCTGCAAGGCGTCGCCGTGCCAGACTTTTATGGCGAGTATCTGGCCCAACGGCTTGAGCAGGCCCGCAAGGCACTCAAACGGAATTGATCGTGGCACTCCCCGTCATCGCAACATGGGGACTTCCCGCGCATCCGGGAACCTTTCCGGGCACAATAGGCTCCATCAAGGCTGGTGCGACCCCAAGCAGCCGCCCTCTTCAGTTCACCATGACCCAGTCCTTCTTCGCTTCCAATGACCCGCATGCCAATGCTTCGCATTGGCTACGTCGAATTGTGGCCGCATGTGTGGTTAGCATGTCTGCGATTGTTCTGGCCGGCTGCAGCGCGCGCGAGGCGGCCCCCCAATCGCAATTTGTGCTGCTCGATGGATCCAAAGCCAGCACAGCCGATTTCAAGGGCAAGGTGGTACTGGTGAACTTCTGGGCCACAACCTGCGTCAGCTGTGTCAAGGAAATGCCTGAGCTGGTGCGCACTTTCGAGAAGTACAAGGCGCAAGGTTTCGACACCGTGGCTGTTGCCATGTCCTATGACCCCCCGGATTGGGTGGTGAACTTTGCGCGATCTCGCCAGTTACCCTTCAAGGTGGCCTTGGACAACACGGGCGAAATCGCCACTGCTTGGGGAGACGTCCAGCTGACACCCACCACCTATCTTGTCGACCGAAACGGTCAGGTGGTCAAGCGCTATGTGGGCGCCCCTGACTTCAATGCACTTCACCAACTGATCGAAAGCCTTCTCGCAGAAAGTTGAGGGGCTGAGGTAGAAGGTTTCAGGTGGGGTATGCCTGATGGTGGCGACCACTTCTCTGGCTTATAGTCATTCGCATCATCAAACCCCTTGCGTGCGCATGCCTGAGTCCGAGTCCCCTGTCGACATAGAACTGCGGTCAGAGTTGGCCGCATCCGATTTCGAGCTGGTTCGCGAGCTGTTCCTGGACTACCAATCTGACATTGGCATAGATTTGTCATTCCAGTCCTTCAGCGATGAGCTCCAAGCCTTGCCTGGCGAATACGCCGAACCAGGAGGTGCACTGATTCTTGCCTTGGTCGATGGTGCGCCTGCGGGTTGCGTGGCTTTTCGTGCCGTGCCAAACAGCGACTACCCCAACGCCTGCGAGATGAAGCGCCTGTTTGTCCGGCGCGCGTTCCGCGGCTTTGGGTTGGGCAAGATGTTGGTAGACGACATCATGACCCGCGCGATGCAGTCGGGCTATTCCACCATGCTGCTCGACACGCTACGGGACATGGAAAGCGCCCGAGCACTCTACCAGGAGGTGGGATTCGTTGAGGTCCCCCCCTACTATCACAACCCCCTGGCAGGGGCTCACTACCTGAAAGTGGATCTCGACCAGGCGTTGTGAGCGCGACGGGACAGGCCCGCCAATGCTTGAGATTCCGTGCGTCAACCCTTGAGCTCTTTGGCCTGCGCCAGCAGCGTGGCTGCGTCGCTCACCTCGAACTGGCCAGGACCTTCGACGTTCAAAGTTTTGACCACACCATCCTGAACCAGCATGGAATAGCGGTTGCTGCGCAGGCCCATTCCCTTCGTGGTGAGATCGAGCGTCAGGCCGGTTTCCTTGGCGAAGTCGGCACTTCCGTCACCCATCATGCGAACCTTGCCTGCCGTGTTCTGGTCAGCGCCCCAGGCGCCCATCACGAACGCATCGTTGACGCTGACGCACCAGATTTCGTCCACGCCCGCGGCCTTGAAATCATCGAACATCTGAACATAGCCGGGCACGTGCTGAGCCGAGCACGTAGGCGTAAAGGCACCTGGCAGCGCGAACAGCGCAATGGTCTTGCCTGCCACGGCGTCAGCGATCTTCACCGGCGCTGGGCCGATGCTGCACCCTTCTCCTTCAACCTGGACAAACTCCATCAGTGTGGTGGAGGGCAGCTTGTCGCCTACTTGAATCGTCATTGGGTTCTCTCCTCAACATAAAGGGTCGCCCCCACGAAGATGGCGAGGGCAAAAACAAAAAAGCGACCCACATTGTCGGTCGCTTTCTTGCGTCGTGCAGGCGTGCTGCACAAACAGGCTTACACGATGGCGGCTTTTTGCACCAGACGTGTGGCTACCCAGCTCTTGGTCTTGGACAAGGGGCGGCACTCGGAGATCTCGATCAGATCACCCATCTTGTACTCGCCGTTCTCATCGTGAGCATGGTATTTGCTCGACTTGATCACGATCTTGCCGTAGATCGGGTGCATCACGCGACGCTCGACCATGACTGTCACAGTCTTGGCACGCTTGTCGCTCACCACAGTACCAACCAGGGTGCGCTTGAGGGCTTGTTTTTCCGTCATTTCGTCACTCCTTATTTGGCAGCGCGCTGCTTCTCGGCCAAGATGGTCTTGGCACGAGCGATGGCACGACGGGTTTCACCCAGCGTGGCGGTGTTGTTGAGTTGTTGGGTGGCCTTTTGCATACGCAGGTTGAAGTGGGCCTTTTGCAGGGACTTCACTTCATCCTTCAGACCAGCCTCATCCTTCTGGCGCAGATCAGCAGTATTCATTTCGATTTCTCCTGATGTCTCATTGACCCAGCATGCGCGTCACGAACGTGGTGCGCAGGGGCAGCTTGCGAGCAGCCAGTTGGAAAGCTTCGCGGGCGAGTTCTTCGGACACACCCACGATCTC
>JBNKNN010000232.1:0-5269 GCA_050293865.1 Hydrogenophaga sp.
AGCCCCTGCAGCGATGCCAGGCTGTTTTCGATCTTGCGTGCAACATCGTTTTCCAGCTGATTCGGCGACGCGCCAGGCAGTGTGGCCACTATGGTGATGTTGGGCACATCCAAGTCGGGAAAGTTCTGCACTTTCATCGACGAGAACGAGAACAAGCCAGCCAACGTCAACATCACGAAGATCATGACGGTGGGTATCGGGTTTCGGATGGACCAGGACGAGACGTTCATGTTTGATATTCCCTTGGCAAACCTACTGGCTCGCGATTACTGAACGACCTTGACCTGGTCACCATCGTTGAGGAAGCCGGCCCCTTGCACAGCGACACTTTCGCCAGCATTGAGCCCGTCGAGAACCTCCACACGGACACCGCTGTGCCGTCCGGTTCGAACCTTCCGCTGCTGGGCGACGCCGTCCCCAGTCACCACAAAGACGAAGGCCGTTCCGTCGCGCATCACCACGGCCTGGCTGTTCACGGTCAAGGCTTGCGTTTGCCCAACCTGGAATAGACCTCGGGCAAAGGTACCGGCCTTCAGTCCGCTGTCTGCAGGCAGATCAACGTACACCGTGATATTTCGCGTCTTGGTGTCAGCGGCTGGCGCGATGGCTCGCACTCTTCCTTCCACTTCTTTCCCGTCGGCACCGGTAACCTTGGTCACCTGCCCGACCTGAATCTGGCCGATTTCATCGGGGGTAACTTCAGCACGCCACTCCACCCGCCCCTGGCGGATCAAACGGAACAGTTCCTGCCCGGCCCCCACCACAGCGCCCACTGTGGCGGGGCGAGCCGATATGACGCCATCGTCCGGAGATCGAACCTGTGTATTGCCCAGGCGTACCTGCGACGCGTCGTACGCTGCGCGAGCCGCTTCATACTGGGACTGGGCCACCTTCTCCTGCGTCATGTACTGCGCAATCTGGGACGCAGACAAGGCACCGGATTCAGCGATCGATCGCACGCGGTCCGCATCGGCCTTGGCGTTGTCGAGGCTGGCTTTCGCCTGCATCAACGCTGCTTTGCTTTGCAAGCTCTCGGCTTTGGTGGTGGCACCGGCCAATTGGGCGAGAACCTGCCCTTTCTTCACCATGTCACCGACATTGACGTTCACCGACGCAAGGCGCAGACCCGACAGCTCGGCACCGATGCTCGCTTCCTGCCAGGCGGCCACATCGCCGTTGGCTTCGACCTGCACCAGAAGCTCGGCCGAAGCCGGCTTCTCGACACTGACAGTCATGGCCGCCTTGGCGCTTGTCTTCCCTTCGGAGTCTGGTTGCGCAGTGGCCTCCTGCTTGGCTCCCTCGCCAGCAGGGGCAGTGGTTTCGTCGCCACCAGAGCAAGCTGCAAGGCCGAGTACGAGGCTCAGAGCCGCAGCCTTGCCAAAGAGGCTCAACCGAGCATGATGACGAACAGGGGTTTCGATGGCGCTTCTCATGATGGATCTTTCGGCGATTCAATGTTTTCTGGATCAAAACCGCCGCCAAGGGCGACATACAGGTCGATCCATGCGTTGATGCGTTCGCGACGGAGTCCGACGACGGCACTCGCTGCCGCCAGGCGCAGCCGTCGCGCCTCCTCCAGGTCAGACAAACTGGCCAACCCGACGCCGTACTTGGCTTCCGTGCCCCTGAAGGACTGCGCATAGCCTTCGAAGGACGCCTGGGTTTCGGCACTGCGCTCGTTCAAACTGTCCAGCGCAACAAGCGACTGCTCGACTTCCGCAACAGCCTGACGAAGTGCCGCCGCATATGCCTTGCCTGCTGCCTCATACTTCGCCTTCGACGATCGCACACCTGCGTTCAAGGCAGCTCGTCCCAGCAAAGGAATCTCCAGCTGGATCGGGCCAATCGTCCAAGTGTTGTAGCTCAGTGTCACGCCTTCGACGCTTGAGCGATTGCGCAGAGCGCTACCTGTCAGGCTGATGCTCGGCCAAAGTGCCGCCTTGGACACGTTCACACCGTCTGCCGCGGACATCAGATCGCGCTGGGCACGATAGATGTCTGGACGCTGTCTCAGCACGGCAGCTGGCACCTGTTCAACCACCAACGCACCTTGAACAGCGGCAGGATCGGGCCATGTGGCGTCTTGAGAAAGCAGAGCACGCAAATCGGGTTCGGCCATTCCCGTCATCGCCACCATAGCCTTGAGCTGCGCCTCGCATGCGGCTGCTTGCTGGGCATAGCGGGCGACTCCCTCGGACCGGCTGGCCCGAGCCAACGCTGCCACAGCAGGAGCGGTCAATCCCGCCTTTTCGGTGACGTCACTGCTGCGTGCTGTGGCGACACGCGAATCGCGGTCAGCACTGGCGACTGCCAACTGCTCCTGACACACCCGATACCCGAAATAACTCCTTGCCGCCTGTGCAGCCACCAAAACGCGAGCCTCATGCCATCCGGCCAGAGATTGATCGGCCCGGGCTTCTGCCTGCCGAGCAGCGGCCGATCGACCGCCCATCAGGTCCAGCACCCAGCGGGCCTGAAGCCCGCCGCTCAGGGTTGTATTGAGGGGAGTGGTTGGGTCGGGCACGCCACGCACGGCGGATGCCGCCAAGCCGACGCGGGGATAACGAGCATCTTGCTCTGATGCCACGGCAACGCGGGCTTCAAAAACGCGGCTTCGTGCAGACGCCAAGTTCGGACTCGCAGCTTGCGCTGCTGACAGAACCTGGTTGAGCACTGGATCGTTGAACCGGCTCCACCAGTTCTGGAGTTGCGCTCCGTCGCCCTGGTGGGCGAGCACCGGCGCATACCAGCCAGCAGGGGTCTGCTCGTCGATCACTGGTATGCCAGGGCTGGCACATCCGGCGACGAGCAATGCAATCCCCGCCACCGTCGCAAATCTGCGCATCGTGACATATCCTGCCTTCATGGCAAACCTCAGACCTTCTTCATCAAATGGATTGGAGGAAACCCGCGACAGTAGCACCAAGCTACTGTCAACGTCCTGTCAGTTGCGCTACCCCGGATACCCCTTTCGGCAGGGCATCGACAAAACCCCACTGGCTCATGTCGGGCATGCGCATGGGATAAAGGATCCCGTCCAGGTGGTCGCACTCGTGCTGGACGACGCGAGCGTGAAACCCTGAAGCTTCACGCTCAAACCAGAGACCGTTGGCATCCTGAGCACGGTAACGAATTTTTTGAAAGCGTGGAACAGATCCCCGCATTCCGGGCACCGAAAGGCAACCTTCCCAATCTGTTTCCACGCTTGAATCCAGGACCTCAACTTCCGGGTTGATCAGCACGGTTTGCTCAATGATCGGAGCATTCGGGTACCGAGGGTTGGGTTTGCCCGAGCCGAAAATCACAACTCTCAGATCCTCTCCGATCTGTGGCGCAGCCAAACCCGCTCCATCGACCGCCGCCATGGTATCGAGCATGTCCCGCAAAAGGCTTTGCAAACCCTCTCCGAATTCTGTCACCGGGCGGGAAATCCGCAGTAGCCGCGGGTCGCCCATCTTGAGTATGCTCTGAATTGCCATCGTTGACGATGTATTGATGTAATGTGATGTGAAATGTTGGCTGGCCGCACCGTCAATGCGTGACCTGCTCTGTCGACGAACTTGCGCCCAATCGTTAAAGTCATTTTGACCGATCTGTGTTTCGAAATATGTCAGTCCGATTTCAATCCGTATCCAGGAGGTATTGCATGAGAGATGAACAACAGAAATACAACGATGCGCCGCATCGCACCGCCCATCAACTGCTTCGCGTCAGTGTCAAAGGGCTGGCCACAATGGCTCTGGTGGCCGCTGCAAGCCTGAGCATGGCCCAAGGAGCAGAAATCTTCAGCGACCTGACTTCTCAGGACTATGTCAATGCCCAAGAGCTGATCAAGCAGCACCAATGCACGGAATGCCATGCACGCAAGATGAACGGTGATGGTGATTCCATCTATCGTCCCACTGGTCGAATCAACACAGCTCCCCTCTTGCGCGGCATGGTCGAACAATGCAACTCGACGCTCAACCTGCAAATGTGGCCGGAAGACGTCAACGCTGTCGCTGGCTTGCTTAACCGGGATCACTACAAGTTCAAGTAAGCTCGACGATTCGCAGTCAGAAGAATCGACAACATGGCAAGACAACTTGCCATGTACGAGCATGGCTCGGCTCTGCTTGGCGGCCGCCACGCAGCGGCCTGAATGGGAAATTCAACCACAACGATGACAAGAAACGACAAAGGGAGAGTGGCCTTCCAGAGGACGGTGGAGCTGGGATTGGCATTGATTCTTGTGCTGTGCGCTCCGACGCTGCAGGCACAAACACAAGTACAGGAGGTGGAGTCCGGCGAACGTCCTGCCGCGCAGGGCTCGCCGCGCCTGGATGTCCCAACCGCAGGGACAGATCTCGTCGAGACCCGAGACGCAGCGGCATCCGAGCCGGCTCGCTCGCTGTTTGAGCGGTCCAAGAATGCGATCGTGCAAGTCCGGCTCTTGCTGAAATCAGCCAATGAACAGTCATCCATTGGCTCCGGTTTCGTCGTGCGTGACGATGGGGATGGCCAAGCCTGGGTCGTGACCAACTACCACGTCGTTTCCGAACTGGCGCTGCAGCCAAACTCTTATCGAATAGAGTTGCGTGGCACCGATGAAACCCTCGTGAACGCCGAGTTGGTTGCCATCGACCTCATACACGACCTGGCCATACTTCGCACGCGTTCAGATCCGGGCGGACGCCGATGGCCCAGTATGGACATCCGCTCGACGCCACTTGAGCAAGGCAGCAGTGTGTACTCCCTGGGAAATCCATTCGAACTGGGATTTCTCATTTCGGACGGCATATACAACGGAGCAGTGGAGAACAGGCTTTACGAGCAGATGCTGTTCTCGGGCGCATTGAACCCGGGCATGAGCGGCGGTCCCGCTCTCGATGAGCGAGGAGAAGTTGTGGGGGTCAACGTCGCTACACGACGCGACGGAGATCTTCTGAGCTTTTTGGTCCCCGTTCGATACTTGCGCCCACTGCTGCAGCGAGCCTGGTCAGAGCCGATGCCAAAGGACTGGCGGGCAGAGATGGGTCGCCAATTGCATGCCCACCAAGCCTTCCTCGCGGAAGCTTTGCTGGGCGCAGAGGAATCACGAGCGACCCGCAGTGAAAGCGCGCTCCCTCCGGGCTTCGCTACCCAAACCATCGCTGGACGCCAAGTCACTACCCTCAACAGAAAGTTGACCCGCTGCTGGGCCGTGGCAGACAACGAGCCCGATGACGACTACCTGGAGGACAGGATCCAATGCGGTCTCAACGACGAGGTATTTGTCTCCAGCCGCATG